>CAYLNP010000052.1:0-14502 GCA_964384925.1 uncultured Woeseiaceae bacterium | reverse complement strand
TCGACCCGCACCCGCACCGACTCGCACACCACATCCAGCGTCGCGGCGAAGGCTTCGCAGTGGCCTTGCCAATTATTGGCGCCAGGCTGCAGGCCGTGATTCACATGCAGCGCCCGCACTTGCAGATCCGGCCGCGCGGCGCGCAGCGCGGCCATCGCGTGCAGCAGCACGGTGGAGTCCATGCCGCCGCTGTAAGCCACCAGATACGAGTTCGGACCCGGCGCCAGTTGCCCCGCCAGCGCAGACTCACAGAACGGTTTCATCTGCGCCGCGCCGCGGGCACGGACGCGCGGCGCATCAGCCGCGGAAAGCGCCGTAACCGGCGAGGCGCTCGCGTCGACGGCTGATCAAGGCCTCGGGGGACAGACCCTCAAGATCGGCCAGCGCCTTGAGCAGCGCATTGCGCACTGCCTCGGCGCAGCCGGCGGCATCGCGGTGTGCGCCCCCGAGCGGTTCGGCGATGACTTCATCGACCAGCTCGAGCCTTTTGAGCCGCTCCGCCGTCACGCCCATCGCCTCGGCGGCGATTTCGGCCTTCTCGGCGCTCTTCCACAGGATCGAGGCGCAGCCCTCGGGCGAAATCACGGAATAGATCGAGTACTGAAGCATCATCAGATGATCGGCCACACCGATGGCAAGCGCGCCGCCCGAGCCGCCCTCGCCGATGACCAGACTGATGATCGGTACGCGCAACTGGCACATCTCCAGCAGGTTGCGCGCGATCGCCTCGCTCTGACCGCGCTCTTCTGCACCGACGCCCGGGTAGGCGCCCGGCGTGTCGATCAGCGTGATCACCGGCAGGCCGAAACGCTGCGCGAGCTTCATGACGCGGAGCGCCTTGCGATAGCCTTCGGGTTTGGGCATCCCATAGTTGCGATGCACACGCGCCTTGGTGTCGCGTCCTTTCTGATGACCGATCACCACCACCGCGCGACCTTCGATACGGGCAAGCCCCGTGACCAGCGCACGATCGTCGGCGTACATGCGATCGCCGTGCAGTTCCTGGTAGTCGGTGAAGCAGTAGTGGATGTAGTCCAGCGTGTAGGGTCGCTGGGGGTGGCGGGCCAGCTGGGTGACCTGCCAGGCGGACAGGTTCGAAAACAGGCTGCGCGTCAGCTGGTCGCTTTTCGCCCGCAGGCGCGCGATCTCCTCGCCGATGTTGATCTCGGAGTCGTCGCCGACGAAACGCAATTCCTCGATTTTCGCTTCAAGTTCCGCGATAGGTTTTTCAAACTCAAGGAATTTCTGTTCCATCTTCAGGCCCGACGCCACGTTGCAGGCGCACACACTAACGCCCCGCCGGGGGCAAGACAAGGGTCACACTGCGGGTGTGGCAGGCTCATGACGCGACGACCGGGCCCGGATAGACCAGTCGGACGCGCTCCTCACCGACCAGGTGGCCGAGACGTTCCCGCAGTTCCCGGCTGGGCCGGACTCGCCACTGCCCGCCCAGCGACACCATCGCACGGGCCTGTGGCCCCTGATAATCCACGCAGACATCGCAGGGGCCTTCACGATAGGGCGCCAGGGTATCGCGGAGTGCCTGTACGAACTCGCTGCCGCGTTGCGGCTCATCCCAGCGGATCAGCAGCCGCCGGGCGTGGGCCTCGATGCACGCGTCTGCCGAGCTCAATGACTTTGCGGCAAGTCGCCAGCCGTCGATGAACTCATCGAAGCGCAGACTGCCCTCGACGACGACCACCTCGTCGACCACGACCAGATGACCATACTCGCGCGCCGCATCCTCGAACATCGAGGCTTCCAGCCGCGCGCTGCCGTCATCGAGTGTCAGGATCAGACGCCCGCCGCGGCGGCGCACCTCTACGATCAGGCCGGCAGCGGTGACCTCACGCCGTGCCTGGAAGCGCTGCCCGCTCGGCGGCGCCGGCCCCCCGAGATCGGCCAGCGCCGCCGTGGTGAAATGCTGGCAGTGCTCACGATACGGCCGAAACGGATGCCCGGTGAGATACAGGCCCAGCGACTCCTTCTCGGCGGCCAGCCGATCACGCTCGCTCCAGTCACGCACCACCGGCAGCGGCTCATCGAGCGTCGGGCCGGCCTCGTCGCTGCCCGACGCGAACAGATCGTCCTGTCCTGCCGCACGCGCGCGCTCGTCCTGCTCGGCGGCCCGCAAAGCATTGGGCAGCGCCTCCATCAGGCTGGCGCGATTGGGGCCCAGCGCATCGAGCGCGCCCGCCCTGATCAGCGCCTCCATGGCCCGGCGGTTCAGGCGATGCACATCCACACGTCGGCAGAATTCGTGGAGCCCGGAATAGGCACCGCCCGCCTCGCGTCCCGAAATGATCGCCTCGATTGCCGAACGACCCAGCCCCTTGATCGCGCCCAGACCGTAGCGGATCGACTCCGCCGAGGCGACGGTGAACTCGAAGACCGAAGCGTTTACATCCGGCGGCAGCAGCGTCAGGCCCAGGCGTTCGACATCGTCCTTGAGCACGACGATCTTGTCGGTGTTGTCCATGTCCGCAGACATCACCGCGGCCATGAAGGCGGCGGGATGATGCGCCTTCAGCCAGGCGGTCTGGTAGGACAGCAGCGCATAGGCGGCCGAATGTGACTTGTTGAACCCGTAGCCGGCAAACTTTTCCATCAGGTCGAAGATGTAGCTGGCCTGGCGCTCGTCGACCTGTTGCTCACGAGCACCCTGCATGAACACACTGCGCTGCTTGGCCATCTCCTCGGGCTTCTTCTTGCCCATCGCGCGGCGCAGCAGATCGGCGCCCCCGAGCGAGTACCCCGCCAGTTCCTGGGCGATCTGCATGACCTGTTCCTGGTAGAGGATCACGCCATAGGTCGGTGTGAGGATCGGCTCGAGCCTTGGGTGCAGATAATCGATGGGTCCGGCATTGCGGCCGTGCTTGCGGTTGATGAAGTCGTCGACCATGCCCGATTGCAGGGGACCGGGTCGAAACAATGCCACCAGCGCGACGATGTCCTCGAAGCGGTCCGGCTGCAGCCGCTTGATCAGGTCCTTCATGCCGCGCGACTCGAGCTGGAACACCGCAGTGGTCTGGCAGGCCTTGAGCAGGCGGAAGGTTGCAGCATCATCCATCGGCAAGGCATGGATCGACAGCGGCGGTTCCTGCGTGCCGGCACGCTGCGCATTGATGATGGCCACTGCCCGGTCGATGATGGTGAGCGTGCGCAGTCCGAGGAAATCGAACTTCACCAGACCGACAGCCTCGACATCGTCCTTGTCGAACTGCGTGACCGGGCTGCTTGAGCCTTCTTCGCAGTAAAGCGGCGTGTACTCGGTCAGCCGCTGCGGTGCGATCACGACGCCGCCGGCGTGACGGCCGGCATTGCGCGCCAGGCCCTCGAGTCGGCGCGCCAGATCGATCAGCGTACGGATGTCCTCTTCAGCCTCGTACTGGCGCTTGAGTTCGGCATCCTTGAGCGCCTTGTCCAGCGTCATGCCGATTTCGAAGGGAATGAGCTTGGCGATCCGATCGACGTAGCCGTACGGCATGCCCAGCACCCGTCCCACATCGCGCACCACGGCGCGCGCAGCCATGGTGCCGTAGGTGATGATCTGCGAGACGCGGTCGCGGCCGTAGCGTTCGGCCACATAGTCGATGACCCGATCGCGACCGTCCATGCAGAAATCGACATCGAAATCCGGCATCGACACGCGCTCGGGATTCAGGAAGCGCTCGAACAGCAGATCATGCGCCAGCGGGTCGAGGTCGGTGATGCCCAGGCACCAGGCCACCAGCGAACCTGCGCCCGATCCACGACCGGGGCCCACTGGAATGCCGTTGTCCTTCGCCCAGCGGATGAAGTCGGCGACGATCAGAAAGTAGCCGGGAAAGCCCATGCCGCAGATCACACCGAGTTCGCGTGACAGTCGGGCATCATAAATCTCGCGCGACTGCACGGGCGTGTGGTGTGCGAGTCGCTGCTCCAGGCCACGCCGCGACTCTGCGGCGAGGAACCCCTCGATGGTCATGCCCTCGGGGATCGGAAAATCGGGCAGCACGGTGTTGCCCAGCGTGAGCGCCATGTTGCAGCGCTGTGCGATGGCCACCGAATTGGCCAGCGCCTCGGGCAGATCGGCGAACAGCTCGGCCATCTCGGCCGGCGACTTCAGATATTGCTGCGCGGTGTACTCGCGCGGTCGCGCAGGGTCGGCCAGCGTGCGCGCGCTGTTGATGCATACGCGCGCCTCGTGGGCTTCGAAATCCTCGGCCAGGAGAAAGCGCACGTCGTTGGTCGCCACCACCGGCACGCCCAGCGAGGCTGCCAGCGCGACAGCCTCTGCGACATGGGCCTCCTCGTCGGGACGACCCGTTCGACAAAGCTCCAGATAGTAGCGATCGCCGAACAGGCCCAGCCAGTACGCAAGCCGCCTGCGCGCTTCATCATGGCGACCCGCAAGCAGCGCGCGACCGACATCGCCGTCGCGGCCGCCGGACAGCGCGATGAGTCCATGCACCGCCGCTTCGGTCAGCCATTCCGGGGCGATGCGCGGCAGTCCACGCACCTGGTTTTCCTGGTAGCCGCGGCTGACCAGGCGAGAAAGGCTGCGGAAGCCCTCCAGGTTCTGGCACAGCAGCGTCAGGCGCAGCGGCTTCTCGGCAGGATCGGCACCACCGATCCACAGATCCGCACCGATGACCGGCTTGATCCCGTGCTTCTGCGCGGCACGGAAAAACTTGACCATCGCGAACAGGTTGCCCTCGTCGGTCAGCGCGACTGCGGGCATACCGGCGCGCGCGCAGGCCTGCATCAGGGGCGAGATGCGCACGACGCTGTCGAGCAGCGAGTACTCGGTGTGTACGCGCAGATGCACGAAGCTCGGCGTCATGGATCAAGGCTCGATAAAGCGCTGCCCATCGCGGCGCGCACGGGGGCGAAGCTTCGGCGGTGTTGCGCGCAGGGGCCCAGACTCATCAGCGCGGCGCGGTGCGCAGCCGTCGGGTACCCCTTGTGGATGGCGAAGCCGTACCCCGGGTAGCGCGCATCCAGCTCGATCATCCAGGCGTCCCGGTGCACCTTCGCGAGGATGGAGGCGGCGCTGATGGCCGGCTCCAGCGCATCACCGCCGACCACGGCAATGAATTCGCAGTCCAGCCCGTCGACCTGCGGGCAGCGGTTGCCATCGACCAGCACGCGGGCCGGCGCGCAGCCCAGGCCCAGGATCGCCCGACTCATCGCCAGCATTGTCGCCTGCAGGATGTTCAGGCGGTCGATCTCCTCGGGCTGTGCCCAGGCTACGGCCCAGGCCGCAGCGCGGGCGCGGATCTCTACGGCCAGCTGCCCGCGCCTGGCCGCGCTCAGGCGCTTGGAATCATCCAGGCCGGGGATGTCCACGGCCGGATCGAGCACGACGGCGGCGGCAACCACCGGCCCGGCAAGCGGGCCACGGCCAGCCTCGTCGACACCCGCCAGCCGTACCTGCACCGGCACCGCAACGGGCGCACCCGGCGCAGGCTCGAGATGGCGGTGGTTGCTCATGCGTGGTCGGAGGCTCTGGGCAGCAGGGAGGCGACGGCCGCAGCCGCCGAGCGACTGGCATCGCGCCTCAGGATCTCGTGAAGTCTAGCAAACTCGTCGACCTGCGTTGCACGCGCGGCAGCGTTCTCCAGCAGCGCCAGCAAGGCCGGACCCATGCGCGGCGCAGTCACGTCGGCCTGCAGGAATTCGGGGACGACCGGCGCCTCCGTCAGCAGGTTGGGCAGCGCGAAATGGCGCACCCGGACCAGTCTGAAGACCCGAAGCAGCGCCAGTGTCACCGGCGCGATTCGGTAGGCGACCACCATCGGTGTGCGCAGCAGGGCGGCTTCGAGCGTCGCGGTGCCGGAGGTCACCAGTGCGGCGTCGGCAGCCGCCAGTGCATCGCGCGCCTGGCCGTCGAGCAATGTCACGCGATCGCGCACCCCCGCTGCGGTGAGTGCCTCTTCAATGGGGGCCGCAAGCCTGGCGCGCGCGACCGGGACGATGCAGCGCAGCGCCGGCAGGCGGTCGGCAAGCCAGGCGATGGTCTGCGCGAAGGGCTGTGCCATGCGCTGGATCTCCCCGCCCCGGCTGCCGGGCAACACGGCCAGCACCGGCCCTTCCGCAGGCAAACCCAGCGCGGCGCGCGCATCCGCAGGTGCCGGCGGCTGCGCCAGTTCGTCGGCCAGCGGATGACCCACGAAGCGCGCCGGCAGATGCTCGCGGTGATAGTACTCGGCCTCGAAGGGCAGCAGGCAGAGCATCAGGTCGACGGCCTCGCGAATGGTCTTCATTCGACCCTCGCGCCAGGCCCAGACCGACGGACTGACATAGTGCACGGTCGTGATGCCTGCGGCGCGCGCACGCTTTTCCACGCCCAGGTTGAAATCCGGTGCATCGATGCCGATCAGCATCGCGGGAGGTTCGGCCAGCAGGCGCGCAAGAAGCGCGCGCCGGAGTTTCACCAGGCGCGGCAGATCGCGGATGATCTCGAACAGGCCCATGACGGCCAGCTCGTCTGCGTCCCACCACGCCTCACACCCTGCCTCGCGCATCAGCGGGCCGGCAATCCCGACGCAGCGGATACCCGGGTGCAGGACCTTGAGTTCGCGGATCAGGCCCGCGCCCAGCGCATCACCCGAGGCTTCACCGGCGACCAGCGCTACCCTCAGCGCGTCACCGGGCTGCGCGCCCGCGGGGCGCGCTGTCATCAGCGCAGGATGCCGCGCTCGCTGGCGCGCAGGGAATCGATGAAGATGCCCAGCTCGGGCTGGTCGGGCAACACGGCCTCGAGCTGCTCGATCGCCTCGCTGAGCTTGAGCTGCTGACGATATACCAGGCGGTAGGCCTCGCGGATGTTGCGGATCTGCTCGGCGGTGAAGCCGCGCCGCTTCAGCCCCTCCTGATTGATGCCGCGAGGTTCGGGCGGCTGACCTGTGATCATGAGGTAGGCCGGCACGTCGCGCGCCACGCCTGCATACATCCCCAGGAACGCATGCGCACCGATGGTGCAGAACTGGTGCGCACCGGAATAGCCGCCGAAGATCACGTAGTCGCCGACGGTCACATGGCCAGCCAGCGTCACCCCGTTGGCCATAATCGTGTGATTGCCCACGACACAGTCATGAGCGACATGCACATAGGCCATGATCCAGTTGTCGTCACCGATCGTGGTCTCGCCACGGTCCTGCGCGGTACCGCGATTGAGCGTGCAGAACTCGCGGATGGTGTTGTTGTTGCCGATAACCAGCCGCGTGGGCTCATCGGCATACTTCTTGTCCTGGGGTGCCTCACCCAGCGAGGCGAACTGGAAAATGCGGTTGTTCTCGCCGATCACCGTGGGGCCCTTGATGACCACATGGGGGCCGATGACGCAGCCGGCGCCGATCTCGACATCATCGCCGATGATCGAGAACGCACCGATCTGCACGGACTCGTGCACTCGCGCACCTTCGCCGATGACTGCCCGCGCATCGATCATGACTGCCGCCCCCGTGCCGCCATGAGTTCGGCCCGAGCCACCAGCTTGCCGTCGACCTCGGCATGCGTGGCGAAGCGCCACACATTGCGCATGCAGCGCTCGAGCTTGCCGTGCAGGATGAGCTGATCGCCCGGCACCACGGGGCGCTTGAAGCGCACCTTGTCAACCGAAGCGAGATAGTACACCTCGTCGGCCGCCGTCTTGTTCACGGTCGCATAGGCGAGGATCCCGGTGGCCTGCGCAAGTGCCTCGATGATCAGCACGCCGGGCATGACGGGATTGCCCGGAAAATGGCCGTTGAAAAACGGCTCGTTGATGGTGACATTCTTCAGGCCCACGACATGCTTGCCCGGCACGCACTCGGTGATGCGGTCGAGCAGCAGGAAGGGATAGCGGTGGGGCATCTGCGCCAGAATCCCCTCAATATTCAGCTTCACGGCTTCAGTCATCGGATTCCCCGGTGGGCGCTTCGCCGGACAGACGTGCCAGGGCATTTTCGAGTGCACGCAGTCGCTTGTCGACACGACCCAGTTTGCGATAGCGCGCCACTCCGCGACGCCAATGTCCTACTTCTTCTATCGGAATGCCGCTGGCGTACATGCCCGGCGCACGGATCGAGTTCGTGACCATCGCGCGCCCCATCAGCACGACTCGATCGGCGATCTCGAGGTGACCACCGATACCGGCCTGACCGGCGATCATGCAGTGACTGCCGATGCGCGTGCTGCCGGCTATACCGACCATCGCCGCAATCGCCGTGTGCGCACCGATCTGCACGTTGTGTCCGATCTGTATCTGGTTGTCCAGTTTCACGCCGTCGCCGATGAGGGTGTCGCCGAGCGCACCGCGGTCGATGGTGGTGTTCGCGCCGATCTCGACGTCGTCGCCGACCACGACCCCACCCACCTGAGGCACCTTCACCCAGGCGCCGTGGTCCTGAGCGATACCAAATCCGTCAGCGCCGAGGACCACGCCCGGGTGCACGAGGCAACGCGCCCCTATGCGCACCCCCGCACACACGGTCACTCGCGCCACCAGCGTACACTCCTCAGCGATCCGGCTGCCGCGCATGATCACGCAACCGGGCCCGATGCGACTACCGGCACCGATGTGTGCGCCGGACTCGATGAACACCTGCGGACCGATGCTGGCGGATGCGTCGATGTGCGCGTCGGGTTCGATCACGGCAGTGGCATGCACGCCGGCGGCGTAACGCCTGGCCGGATGCAGCATCGCGGCGGCGCGGGCATAGGTGGCATAGGGATTGGGGTGGACCAGCCGCGCGACGGGACACTCGGGTGCCGCGTCGGGTGAGATCACCACGGCGCTGGCCGATGTGCCGGCCAGCGCACGACGGTAGGCGGTGTTGGCAAAAAAACTCAGCTGTCCGGCAGCTGCATCCTGCAAGGTAGCGACACCGCTGATGAGTGTATCCGGGTCTCCGTGCAGTTCACAGCCCAGCCGAACAGCCAGCTCGCCCAGCGGCAGTGCGCCGTCGGCCTGGCGCTCGCTCATCTGCAGCTACCGGGACCGTGGATCAGGGCCTGCTGCTGGTGAAGTTCGCTTCCAGTCCCTGCAGGATGCTGGGCGTGATATCGACGGCCGTACTGGCATAAAGCACACCCTCGCCTACGATGAGATCGTAATTGGCGCGACGGGCGTAGGCCTGGATCTCCTCCATCAACGAGCGCTGCAGCTTGCCGAGCTCTTCGTTACGACGAAGATTCAGATCCTCGACGAACTCGTTCTGGCGGCGCTGGAGATCGCGCTGACCGTCGCGCAACTGCCGCTCCATGTTGCGACGCTCGTCGTCGCCCAGCACGGCGACGTCGCGCTCGAAACGCTCCTCGAGTTCCCGCAGCTCGTTGGTGCGCGACACCACATCGCGCTGCCGCGGTGCGAACTCGTCCTGCAGGGCCTCGATCACCGCGCGTGCCTGCGGCGCCTGATCGAGCAGCTGGGCCATATTGACCACACCCACCTTGACCTCGGCCTGCGCCGTCGCGGGGGCCGCCGTGATGACCGCAACCAGCGCAAGCGTGGCCAGCCAGTGAAACTTGTTTACACTATTCATTTATACAACCTCAAAACGCCGAGCCGATCGTGAACTGAAAGCGCTCGGTCTGATCCTCAAACAATTGGGAATTTCCCTCGAAGGCATTCAACGGGATGGAATAACTGAACCGGAAGATGCCCAGCGGCGCCAGCCACTCGGCGCCGATTCCTACAGAGTGCTTCAACTTAGCATAGTCGAAGTCGTATTCGATAGGGTTGCCCGAGGGATCACGGAAGTCCACCCCTTCGGTCGAGAACACGTTGCCGATATCGTAGAACAGCACGAAGCGCGCGCGGTTGCGCCAGGTGTCGGGCATCGGCAGGATCACTTCGGCCTGCCCTGCCACCAGCAGGTTGCCGCCATAGGGATTGCCGAAACTGTCGACCGGACCCAGGCGGCTCTCGCGGTAGCCGCGCACGGTACCGGGGCCGCCAGCGAAGAAATTCTTGAAGGGCGGCACGGAGGTGGTATCGCCCAGTGCCTGGCCATAGCCCAGATCGAGATTCAGGCGCATGTTCAGCCAGCGACCCAGCCCGACGTACTGTGTGCCTTCATAGTTTGCCGTGAAGTATTCGACATCACTGCCGGGCACGGTATAGCCCAGCGAGAAGCGATGACGCGCGCCGCGGTCGGCAAACAATGCTCGGTTGCGGCTGTCATACCCCCAGCCGGCAATCAGCTCGATCGCATCGAACTTGGTGCCCAGCAGGGTCAGCTGCTCACTGACCACGCTCTCGAACGGATTACCGTTGTTCTGCACCCACTGCTGTGCCTGCGTGGTGCTGAAGTTGTCCGACAGCAGCTCCGCGCGCTGCCAGACCAGACCCACGCGCAGCGACTGGAACTCGGTGATCGGATAGGCGTATTCGAGCGCCGAGCTCAGCGTCTTGGTGGAGAAATCCGAGGCCTGCGAGGTGAACTGTACGATGTCGCGGTAAGAAGCCGACACCGTGCGGCTGACCCCATCGATATTCGTGTAAGGATCGGTGTGCGAGAGGCTGTAGATATCGCTGAAGCGCCCGCTGTTGATCTCCGCTGACACGCGCTGGCCGGTGCCGCGGAAGTTGCTGTGCACGAAGTTGCCCGACAGGATCAGCTTCTGGCTTGCCGAATAGCCCAGACCACCGCCGAACTGCCCTGGCAGACCGTACTCGATGTCGAAATTCAGATCGACCTCGTCGGGTGACCCGGCGACAGGTACCGATTCCGAATCGACCTCGTCGATGAACGGCAGGCGCTGCAGGCGCACCTTCGAGCGCTCCACATCGACGTTGGACAGGTAGCTGCCCTCGATCTGGCGCATCTCGCGGCGGAACACCTCGTCATTGACCCGGTCGGTGCCCTGGAAATTGATGCGTCGCACGTACACGCGATTGCGTGGCTCGATATACACCGTGACGCTAGCCTGCTTGGTCTCTCGATCAAGTTCGGGCACGGGGTTGATCTCGGCGAAGGCATAGCCATCGGCGCCCAGCCTGAAGCCGATCAGCTCGGCGGTCTGGTTGAGCAGGCGCTGGGAAAAGGTCTGGCCCTCGCGAATCAGGACCAGCGGCAGAAGCTCATTCTCCGGCACCGGCAGCTGACCGGCCAGACGCACATCGGAGATGGTGTAACGCTCACCCTCATCGATGTTGATGGTGATGAACATGTCCTTCTTGTCGGGCGAAATGGCCACCTGCGTGGACTCGATCTGGAAGTCTGCATAACCGCGATCCATGTAGTAGGAGCGTAGCGTCTCGAGATCGCCTTGCAGGGTCTCGCGCGCATACCGATCGTTCTGCCGGAACCAGGAGTCCCAGCGCGGCATGGACAGTTCGAACTGCTTGCGTAGTTCCTTGTCGGTATACGTGTTGTTGCCGACGATATTGATCTGGCGGATACGCGCGCGCTGGCCTTCGACGACGTTGATGGCGATGGCCACCTGATTGTCGGGCAGCTCCTCGACTTCCGTATCGACGATGACGCCGTACTTGCCGCGGCTGAAGTACTGCTCGGTCAGAAACTGCGTGACCTCATCCAGGATCGCACGATCGAACGTCCGGCCAGTACGCATGCCCACGCCCGCCAGCGACGTCATCAGGTCTTCAGTCTTTATGTCCTTGTTGCCATCGATCGTGAACGACTGAATCGACGGACGCTCCTGCACAGCGATCACCAGCGTCTCGCCGTCGCGGCGAAGCTCGACGTCGCGGAAAAAGCCGGTGGCGAATATCGCCCGGATGGCTTCGCGCACCCGCTGCGGGTTGACCGTATCGCCGATGTTGATCGGCAGATAGTTGTACACCGTGCCCTCGGCGATGCGCTGCAGGCCCTCGACGCGGAAATTGCGCACGGTAAATTCGTCGCGCTGCGCCACCGCAGGCGACGCAACACTCAGCGTGATTGCACATACCAGTGCGCAGGCGGCGTGCCTGGAAGCTCTCATCGATCGATTCAACCCAAAAGTCTCATGATGTCATTGTAGAAGGCGAAGCTCATGATCACGAGCAGCGCACCCAGTCCAAGCTGCTGGCACACCAACAGCGTGCGCTCCGATATTGGCGTGCCCTTCACCCACTCCACCAGCTGGTAGACGATCTGACCACCGTCGAGCATCGGAATCGGCAACAGGTTGAGGATGCCCAGACTGATGCTCACGATCGCCAGGAAATTCAGAAACGAGCTGGCCCCGAGCACGAGGCTGAATCCCGCGTACTGACCGATGCTGATCGGTCCGCTGATGTTCTTTACCGATACGTCCCCGGTGACCATGCGCCCGAGCATGCGCACTGTCAGTCCCGTCATGTCCCAGGTGCGCGCAGCCCCCTGGCCCAATGCCGCCAACGGCCCGAATCGCTGTTCGGCGCGCAGATGCTCCGCGAGTCCGCGCGCGCGGTCAAGGTTGACTCCGGCGCCGATGCGCCCTATGACCTGACCATCTTCGATGACGCTGTCGATCTCCAGCACCGCCCGACCAGGCGCGTCTTCGCGCAGAAATTCGATCTCCACGCGGCTGTCGGGGCGCGCGCGCACGAACGTCACCCACTCGCTCCAGCTGCCGATGGCCCGACCGTCGGCAGCGATGATCTCGTCACCGGGGCGCAGATCGGCGCGCATGGCCGAAGCGCCGGGCGTGATATCGCCGAGCACGGCCGGAACCTCGGGTGTCCATGGCGCGATGCCCAGGCCCGTGAGCAGCGCGCCGGGCTCGGTAAGCTGTGCTTCCCGACCGGCCACGTCGATCTCCACGACGCGCGAGGGGGCCTGGGCATCGGCGGCCACGGTGAGGCGGATCACGCCATCGCCCAGCATGTCATCGAGCATCGCCAGCACAGCGGCTTCCCACGTCGGCGTGCGCACACCCCCGACCTCCAGAATCTGTTCGTTATCGCGCAGGCCCGCGCGCTGCGCCGGCGAGTCGTCGACCACCGGGCCAATCACCGGCGTCACACCCGGCACGCCGATCATGAACATCAGCCAGAACGCGACCACGGCGAAAGCGAAATTCGCGCCGGCACCGGCCATCAGCACAGCGATGCGCGCAGGCACCGGCCGATGTGTGAAGGCCCGCCCCTCATCTTCCGGGGCGATGGGCCCTTCGCGCTCATCGAGCATCTTTACATACCCGCCCAGCGGCACCGCCGAGAGCCAGTACTCGGTGCGATCGGCATCGCGGCCGTACCATTTCAGCAGCGGCCTGCCGAAGCCGATAGAGAAGCGCTCGACCTTGAAACCAAGCTTGCGGGCCACCCAGAAATGGCCGTATTCGTGCACGGCCACGAGCACGCCAATCGCGAGCAGGAAGGCGAACACGGAAATCAGAATGCTCATGCACGCGCTCCGGACAGTGCGTCGATGACGCCTTCCGCGGCCTTTCTGGCAGCAGCATCCACCGCAAGAATCTGTTCCAGGGACTCGACCTCGCGCGCAGGCGTGGCCTCGAGCACCTGCTCGACGACTTCGGCGATATCGGTAAATGCCGTCCTGCCGTCGAGAAACGCGGCCACGGCCGCCTCGTTGGCCGCATTGAGCACGGCCGGATGCGTGCCGCTGGTGCGCGCAGCCTCCCGCGCGAGGCGCAGACAGGGGAAACGCTGCGTATCGACGGCACGAAACTCCAGCGGACCGGCGGTCGCCAGATCCAGCCAAGGCGCGCCGGACTGGATACGTTGCGGCCAACCCAGTGCATGGGCGATCGGGGTACGCATATCCGGGCAGCCCAGCTGCGCAAGCACCGAGCCATCGGTGTACTCGACCATGGAGTGCACGATGCTCTGCGGATGCACCATCACATCCACGCGCTCGGGCGGCATGTCGAACAGCCAGCAGGCTTCAATGATCTCCAACCCCTTGTTCATCATCGTGGCCGAATCCACGGATATCTTGCGTCCCATGCGCCATTTCGGGTGGGCGCAGGCCTCATCGGGCGTTACCGCCGCCAGCGCCTCGACCGGCGTATCCAGAAACGGACCGCCCGAGGCGGTCAGGATCAGTCTGCGCACACCCTTGCGGGCATTCTCGTCAACGGGCAGGCACTGGAATATCGCGTTGTGCTCGCTGTCTATCGGCACCAGCTCCCCGCCCCCCTGTGTCACCGCCTGCAACAGCAGATGGCCTGCCATGACCAGCGCTTCCTTGTTCGCCAGCAGCACCTGGCGACCGGATCGCGCCGCCGCCAGCGTGGGCACCAGGCCGGCGGCACCCACGATGGCCGCCATGACACGCTCCACCTGTGGCAGCTTCACCACGTCGACCAGTGCGCGCGGGCCGGCGAGAACCTGCGTAGGAATCCCTGTACCGATCAGCCGCTCACGCAGCCGAGTTGCCGCATTCTCATCAACAAGGACAGCAAAATCCGGTCGATGTTCCTCGCACTGCGAGAAAAGGCGCTCGTCGTTCCGGAACGCCGTCAGTGCAACGACGCGGAAGCGGCCGGGATTCGCTGCGAGCACACGCAGCGTACTGACACCGACGCTGCCGGTGGCACCCAGGATCACGACACCCGACAGACTCATGCGAGCAACCCCAGCCA
>CAYLNP010000051.1:0-14549 GCA_964384925.1 uncultured Woeseiaceae bacterium | reverse complement strand
GTGCCACCAGCCCCCTGCTCCACCAGGTGCTGGGCATCTATCTGCCGCTGATCACCAGCAACTGCCTGGTGCTGGGAGTGGCACTGCTCAACCTCACGCAGGCCCACAGCTTCGTGCAGTCCGTGGTCTACGGCCTGGGCGCTGCTGCCGGCTTCGCGCTGGTGATGGTCCTGTTCGCCACCTTGCGCGAGCGTATCGACACCGTCGCGGTCCCGCCGGCGTTTCGCGGTGCGGCCATCGCGCTGATCACGGCGGGACTCATGTCCATGGCATTCCTCGGATTCACCGGCATGGTGCAGGCATGATGATGACCTCCGCCATCGGCGTGCTGGCCGGACTTGCACTGGTGCTCGGCGCATTGATCCTGTTGTCGACGCGGTGGCTGCGTGGTCGCGACGATGAAGCCGTCGAGCGCCTCAACGATGCGCTGCCTCAGACGCAATGCGCTCAGTGCGGCTACCCCGGATGCAGACCCTACGCAGCTTCCATGCTCGCCGGACACGCCGACATCAATCAGTGCCCGCCCGGCGGTGAGCTCACGGTGCACCGGCTGGCAGTGCTGCTGGGGCGTGACGCCAAGCCAGTCGCGCCCGAGTTCGGGCCCGCCCCACCGCCTCAGGTCGCACGTATCGACGAGAGCCGCTGCATCGGCTGCGTGCTGTGCATACGCGCCTGTCCGGTCGATGCGATCGTCGGCGCGGCCCAGCACATGCATACCGTGCTCGCGCGCGAGTGCACGGGGTGTGAACTCTGCGTTCCGGCCTGTCCGGTGGACTGCATCGAACTGCTGCCGCTCACGACCCGCTACGCGTCCACCACGCGACTCTCCGGGGCGACCATGGCGCAGGCGACCCCGCAGGACACCTCGCGCGGGGTACAGCTCGCGTGACCGAGGCGATCCAGGGCGACGGCAGGCTGGCAGGCGGGATTGCGCTGCCCTCTCGCAAGCACCTGAGCACGGCCGAGCCGATTTCCGCCGCACCGCTGCCCAGTCGGCTGATCCACCCGCTGGCGGACATGCCCGGAGACGCGGCCCGCGTGCTCGTCAAGGTCGGTGAGCGGGTATTGAGAGGCACACCGCTATGCGCCAGTGACGATGCTCACAGCACGGTCGTGCATGCCGGAAGTTCAGGCACCATACGCGCGATCGAGAGTCACCCGGTCGCAGACCTTCGCCGCAGCGATGCACTGTGCGTCATCATCGATGTGGATGGCGACGATGAGTCGCTTCCCGCGAGCCCGCCCGATCCTGCAGCCTGGAGAGACGGTGAGGCCATCGCCGCCGCACTCGCGCAGGCGGGCCTCGCGGGGCTTGGCGGCGCGGTATACCCGACCGGGCGCAAGCTCGACGAGGGGCGGCGCCGCGGTCTGAAGAGTCTGATCATCAATGGTGCCGAGTGCGAGCCCTACATCAGCTGCGACGACATGCTGATGCGCGAGCGCGCCGACCAGGTCATTGCCGGCACGCTCGCCATGCTGGAGCTCACCGGCTGCCCAAGCGCCATCATCGCGCTGGAGGATGACAAGTCCGAGGCGCTCAGGGCGCTGGAAGCCGCGGTGGCCGCGCGTCAGCGACGTGATCGCCTGGCGATTGTCACCGTGCCGACGGTGTTTCCTTCCGGCGGCGAGCGCCAGCTCATCCAGCTGATCACCGGGGAGGAGGTACCCTCGGGCGGATACCCTCCCGATCTGGGCTACCTGTGTCAGAACGTCGGCACGGCCGCAGCCCTTGCGCGCTGGCTTGCCACCGGCCGACCGGTGACCAGCCGGATCATCACCGTCACCGGGGGCGGCGTCGCGCGGCCCCAGAATCTGGAGGTGCGCCTGGGCACACCGATCGCCGATCTCATCGCCGCCTGTGGCGGCTACCACGAGCACGTCAAGCGCCTGATCATGGGTGGTGGCATGACCGGGGTCGCGTTGGCCAGTGACGAGGTGCCCGTGACGCGCGCCAGTAACTGCATCGTCGCGGCCACCGCCGAGGAGTTGCGCGATGACCAGCCACCGGTCCCCTGCATCCGCTGTGGCGACTGCGCCGATGCCTGCCCGGCCCGATTGATGCCGCAGTTGCTGCACTGGCATGCGCTGCGGGCCGACGATCGCGAACTTGACAGACTGCACCTGTTCGACTGCATCGAGTGCGGCTGCTGCGATCTCGTCTGCCCCAGTCATCTCCCGCTGACCGAGGAGTTCCGCATCGCCAAACGCAGGCTCTGGCAGGCGCGCAGCGACGAGCAGCGCGCGCGCCTGGCCGAGCGGCGTCACAGCGCACGCCAGCAGCGTCTGGCGTCACAGGAAGCCAGCCACGATGCCCGGCTCGAGGAAATCCGCGACACCGCCCGCGACCCGGATGCTGCCGCCGACGCGATCGCACAGATCGTGGCGCGTGCCAGGCGTGGCGGTGAGGCCCGACGCGAGGATGACAATTGAAGTTCGCCACGGCCGCCGCACCGCACCTGCAACCACGCAACAGCGTTGCGCGCATCATGTGGGAAGTCCTGCTGGCGCTCAGCCCCGCGGCGGTGATCCACGTCTGGTACTTCGGTCCGGGCCTGATCTTCAACATCATCGTCGCGGTGATCGTCGCACTTGGCAGCGAGGCGTGGATGCTGCATCTGCGCGGCCGGCCCGTGGAGCGCTATATCGGCGATGGCAGCGCGGTGCTGGCAGCCGTGCTGCTGGCGTTTGCACTCCCGCCGCTGACGCCGTGGTGGATCACCGCGACGGGCAGCGCCTTTGCGATGATCGTCGTCAAGCACCTGTACGGCGGGCTGGGCTTCAATGTCTTCAACCCGGCGATGGCCGGCTATGTCGTGCTGCTGATCTCGTTTCCAGGGCACATGTCCAACTGGACCCCGCCAAACGTCGGTGATCTGGACTATCCGTACCTTTCGGTGGTGCAGACACTGAACTACACGCTCAGCGGCCGCCTGCCCGATGCCCTGACCATGGATGCGCTCACCCGCGCCACACCACTGGATGCGATGCGCAGCGGACTGGCCCAGATGCAGACGGTGGGAGAAATCCGTGTCGACCCGACCTTCGGCGACTTCGGCGGCCGGGGCTGGGAGTGGATCGGCAACTTCATCATCATCGGCGGCATCTATCTGCTGTGGCGCGGCCTCATCCGCTGGCATATCCCGGTGGCCATGCTGGCGACGATCATGCTGCTGGCCACCATCACGTTTTCGATCAATCCGGATCGCTACCCAGGACCCGGCTTCCACCTGTTTGCCGGCGCCACCCTGCTCGGTGCATTTTTCATCGCGACCGATCCGGTGTCGGCAGCGGCGTCCAATCTGGGGCGGCTGATCTACGGCGCCGGCATCGGCGTTCTTGTGTTCGTGATCCGCACCTGGGGCGGGTATCCTGACGGTGTGGCGTTTGCAGTGCTGCTGATGAACCTGACCGTTCCGCTGCTCGATCGCTATACCCGCCCGCGGGTGTTCGGTACATGAGCGCGCGGACGCCCGCACAACCGCTGATGCGGGGCCTGGCCGCTCTGGTCGGCGTCGCCACGCTTGCCGCCCTGATCGTGGCCCTGACCTGGCGTGCCGCGGCGCCGCGCATTGCGGAGAATCAACGCCTGCTCGAACAACAGCAGCTCAGCGAAGTCGTGCCGAACGTGGATTTCGACAACCGCTTGACCGAATCAGTGCGCGTCCCCGACGGCGCGGCCGCGCGAGCCGCCGACGTCGACAGCGTATGGATCGCGAGGCGGGGCGACGTGGCGGTGGCCGCGATCCTGCGGGTGATCGCCCGCGACGGCTACAGCGGGCGCATCGTGCTGCTGCTGGGTGTGGGGCCGGAGGGTGAACTGCTGGGCGTACGCACGCTGGAGCATCGCGAGACGCCAGGCCTCGGCGATGCCATCGACATTGAACGCTCCGACTGGATCCGGCAGTTCACGGGACGCAGCCTTGATGAACCGGCGCCTGAGGACTGGACCATTCGCCGCGACGGCGGCGCATTCGACGGCATCACCGGTGCGACCATCACCTCCCGGGCGGTGATCCGTGCGGTGCAGCGCGCATTGCTGTACTTCGAGCGCGAGGGCGCGGAACTCATGCGTACACCCGCACCGACGGCCGCCGAAGAAAACCTTGCCGACGAGGACGTCCGCGATCCTGCGCCTGCCAGCGAGCCGCGGCCATGAGTACGCCTTCGACAGCCGATATCTTTCGCGACGGACTGCTGCGGCGAAACGCCGGTCTGGTCCAGCTGCTGGGACTGTGCCCGCTGCTGGCCGTCAGCAATTCAGTGGTCAATGGCCTGGGGCTGGGGCTGGCCACGCTGTTCGTACTGGTGTGCACCAACCTCACCGTGTCACTGCTGCGCGGCGTGCTGATCACGCCCCTGCGTATTCCGGTGTTCGTGCTGATCATCGCCGCACTTGTCACCGTGGTGGAGCTTGTGCTGCAGGCGTGGTTTCCGGTGCTGGAGCGGCGCCTGGGTATCTTCGTGCCGCTGATCGTCACCAACTGCACCATCCTGGCGCGGGCCGAGGCCTTTGCATCGCGCCAGCCGCCGCTGGCCGCCGGCCTGGACGGACTGGCCACCGGGCTGGGCTTCGCAGCCGTGCTGGTCGTCCTGGGGGCGCTGCGAGAACTCATCGGCCGCGGCAGTCTGTTCGCCGGTATGGAGCTGCTGTTCGGTGAGGCTGCGGCCGGCATTGCGCTGCGCCTCCCCCTCGACGGCCTGCTGCTGGCGGTCCTTCCGCCCGGCGCATTCATCGGTCTGGGTCTTCTGATTGCGATCTTCCGCTGGCGGCAGCAGCGGGGCGACGCACAGGAGCCCGGAGCGTCTGCTGATCCGCCTGTGCCCACGCGACCCGCCGCATGAACGCCGGCAAGCGCAACGAGATATTCAGTCGCCTGCGCGCGGCCAATCCGGCCCCCAAGACGGAGCTCGAGTACACTACCCCGTTCGAGCTGCTCGTCGCCGTGATCCTCTCTGCGCAGGCCACCGATGTGGGTGTGAACAAGGCCACGCGCCGGCTGTTCGCCGTCGCGCGCACGCCTGCAGGCCTGCTGGCGCTGGGAGAGGAGGGCCTCAAGCCCTATATCCGCACCATCGGCCTGTTCAACAGCAAGGCGAAGAACATCATCGCCACCTGCCGGATGCTGCTGGAGCACCATGGTGGCGAAGTACCTGCAGATCGCTCGGCGCTCGAGGCGCTGCCGGGGGTCGGACGCAAGACCGCGAACGTGGTGCTCAACACCGCGTTCGGCGAGCCGACCATCGCGGTGGACACGCACATCTTCCGCGTCAGCAACCGCACGGGCATTGCCAAGGGAAAAACCGTGCTCGAGGTGGAGACGCGTCTGCTGCGCGTCGTGCCCGAAGCGTTTCGACAGGATGCCCATCACTGGCTGATCCTGCACGGTCGCTACGTCTGCAAGGCGCGCAGCCCCGAGTGCCCGCGCTGCACCATCGCAGATCTGTGCGAATATCGGCACAAGCGCACCTGACCATGTTCGCCGACTACGACCGCCAGCAACTGCGCCGCGTCTACGTGACAGCTTGGCAAAAGGCCCGCAAGGGTCTGCCCATGGAGCCCCTGGAGCGCCAGCTCGCCGAGCTGATCACCGAGCATCCTGAGTACCATGCGCTGCTCGAGGCACCCGAAGACGCGGTGGAACGTGACTTCGCACCCCACGGGGGGCAATCCAATCCGTTCCTTCATCTGGGCCTGCATATGGCCATCCGCGAACAGGTGGCCACGGACCGACCGGCGGGTATCCGCGCGGCCTGGCGCACATTGTGCCTCCAGCACGGTGATCCACATACAGCCGAACATGTCATGATCGAAGTGCTCGGCGAGGCGCTGTGGCGTGCACAGCGGGAGTCCAGAGCACCCGATGAAGCCACCTACCTGCGACGCCTGGAAGTGCTTACAGGCATGGTCGGCCCGGACACTTAAATAGAAGAGGGAGAACGACAATGCACAGATTCGCCTGCCTGCTCGCACTGCTGGCCCTGCCATGCATCAGCAACGCGCAAGAATTCGAATGGCGTCTCGCGCACTACCTGCCGGAAGATCACTCCTTTGCCGCCCGCTGGCTGCCAGAATGGGTATCGGACCTCGAGTCGGCCACTGACGGCCGGCTGCGCATCGTGATTCATCCCAACAACGAACTGCTGCGACTCGCCGCCATCGCGCCGGGTGTGCGCGACGGCGCGGCCGAGGTGGGGTTCGGTCCGGCTCCGGACTCTGTCGCACTGTCGGTGCTCGGCCTGCCGTTCACCGCGGACTCAGCGCGTCACGGCACGCGAATCGCGATGGCGCTGTTCGCCGAGGGCGCCCTCGACGAGGATCTTGCGGGCCTGCATGTGGCCTTGCTGCAGACCAACGCGCCCTCAGTAATCCACAGTCGGGAGAGGCCCATTCGCACCCCGGCGGACATGCAGGGCATGCGTATGCGCGGGGCCACGCCGGGCATTCGCGCCCTGCTCGCTGCGCTCGGCGCCACGCCGATCGAGGGCTTTCTTGCCCCGCAGGTGTACGCAGCACTTCGCGATGGCCATGTCGATGGCACGGTGTTCCCGTACGAGGCGATGGGCGTGTTCCGGCTGGCCGAGCAACTCGACTATCACACCGAGGTGTCGCTGTTCGTCTCGGCGCTGGGGCTGTTCATCAGCACCGATGCGCTCGCCACCCTGCCGGAAGACCTTCAGGAGGTAGTACACGCGCACAGTGGCATCGAGATGGCGCTGTCGGCCGCGCGTGCCTGGGACGAAGAGGAGGCACGCGGTCGCGAACTTGCGATCGCCCAGGGCAACACCTTCATCCAGCCTGACGAAGATGACGTGCAGGCCTGGCGGGCTGCCGCGCACCGCTACACCGATGCACGTCTTGCGGCGCTGGCCGAACGTAGCGACGATCCGCATGCGGTACGGGCGCGAATCGAGGCGCTTGCGATCGCTCTGCGCGAATGACATGAGCGAGCATGCAGCCATACGCTGGTTGCCCACGGGTGAGGCGGCGTTTGCTGCCGTCCTCGACGCCATCGCGAACGCCCGCGAGAGCGTGCGCCTTCAGACCTATATCATGCGCGACGACGCGACCGCGCGCGGCATTCGCGACGCGCTTACCGAGGCCGCCGGCCGCGGCGTGCGGGTACGGGTGCTTGTCGATGCCTTCGGATCGATGGGGCTGGACGATGAGTTCTGGGAGGCGTTCGAGCAAAACGGCGGCGAACGCCGCGAATTCAATCCTCTGCATGCCGAGCGCATCGTCTATCGCAATCATCGCAAGTCCATCACCTTCGATGAAACGCTCGCCATCATCGGCGGCTTCAACATTGCCGATGAGTATGCCGGGGATGGCATCACGCACGGATGGCGGGATCTCGGCGTGGCCGTCGAGGGCGTCGTGGTGCAGAAACTGGTACACGCCTTCGAGTCGCTCTACGCGCTGGCAGACCATGCGCCCGGTCGCATGGCACGGCTGCGTCGGGCCGGTCAGCGAAAGCGCATTGCGGCGCCGCCGGGCGAGCTGCTGCTGAGCGGACCCGGCACCGGCGCCAATCCGCTCAAGGCCGCGTTGACGCGCGATCTGGCACGCGCTCAGCGGATCGACATCACTACGGCCTATTTTCTACCCACCTGGGCCTTGCGTCGCAAGCTCATGCGCTGCGTGCGCAGTGGCGGGGCGGTACGCCTGCTGTTGCCTGGACCCACCGACGTACCTCTGGCCCGCGATGCCGCACAAAGCCTGTATCGAAGGCTGTTGCGCGCGGGCGTCAGCATCTATGAATACCAGCCGCAGATTCTGCATGCCAAGCTCATCGTCGCCGACGACATCGTCTACGTCGGTTCGGCAAATTTCAATACACGCAGCCTGCACATTGACTACGAACTGTTGCTGCGCATCGAGGATGCCGAACTGGCGGCGCAAGCCCGTGCCCTGTTCGACGGCGATCTCTTGCATGCGCAAAAGCTCTCCTTGGGCAGCTGGCGCCAGGATCGGCGCCTGTGGGACAGGCTGCGGCAGCGGTTTGCGTATTTCCTGATGGCCAGGCTTGATCTCTTCGTGGCACGCTGGCTATGGCGAAGCCGCGGTGACGGGTCGAACTAGCGCTTGCGCGGCTGAGGCATCAGATCGGTGAGCGTCCCCTCGAATGCCTCGGCGGCCATTGCGACGGTTTCCGAGAGGGTCGGATGGGGATGGATGGTCAGGGCGATGTCGGCGGCATCGGCCCCCATCTCGATGGCCAGGCATACCTCGGAGATCAGATCACCCGCGTTGAGGCCGACGATGCCGCCGCCAAGCACCCGATGCGTCTGCGGGTCGAACAGCAGCTTGGTCATGCCCTCGTCGCGCCCCATGGCCAGTGAGCGTCCGCTGGCGGCCCACGGAAACTGTGCTTTCTCGTAGCTCACGCCCTCGGCCTTCGCCTGGGTTTCGGTCAGGCCCACCCATGCGACCTCGGGATCGGTATACGCCACCGACGGAATCACCCGGGCATCGAAGCTGCTCTTGCCCCCGGCCGCGACTTCGGCTGCAACCTTGCCCTCATGCACGGCCTTGTGCGCAAGCATCGGTGCGCCGGCAATGTCACCGATGGCGAAGATGTGCGGCACACTGCTGCGCCGCTGCCGGTCCACCGCGATGAAGCCTCGTTCGTCCACCTGCACGCCTGCCTGCGTGGCCTCGATCTCACCGCCGTTGGGCCTGCGCCCGACCGCCACGAGTACCCGACCGTAGCGCTGCGGCTCCGGTGCCTGATCACCTTCGAAGCGCACCTCGATGGCATCCTCATGAACTGCCACGTCGGCAACCTTCGTGCTCAGCATGATCCTTCCGAACAGCGCATCGAGGCGCTTACGCAACGGGCGCACCAGGTCCCGGTCGGTGCCGGGCATCAGCGCATCGGTCATCTCCACGATGTCGACCTTTACGCCAAGCGCCGCATACACCGTACCCAATTCAAGCCCGATGATGCCGCCACCAACGACGAGCATGCGTTCAGGCAAGTCCCGAAGCTCAAGTGCGCCGGTCGAATCGACGATGCGCGGATCCTGCGGCCAGCCCTTGAGGTGCACGGCCTCGGAGCCCGCGGCGATGATGCACTGTTCGAATGCGACCGTGGATTTGCCTTCCGCACTTTCGACTTCAAGCAGGTGCGCACCCAGAAATCTGCCGACGCCCTGGAGCACTTTCACTTTGCGCTTTTTCGCCAGCACGGCAAGACCATCGACCAGACGCTTGACGACACTTTCCTTCCAGCCACGCAGCGCGTCGATGTCGATGGACGGCTCGCCGAAACGGATGCCGTGATCGGCGAAGGCTGCCGCCTCATCGATGACCCGCGCGGCATGCAGCAACGCCTTGGACGGAATGCAGCCGACGTTCAGACACACGCCGCCGAGCACCGGCCAGCGCTCCACCAGCGTGACCTCCATCCCCAGGTCGGCGGCGCGGAATGCGGCGCTGTAACCCCCCGGACCGGCGCCGAGCACCAGCAATGCCGTCTGACGGTCAGCTTTGGGGAGGGGCTTCGTAGCCGCTCTGGTATGGGACGACGGCGCATCGCGACCTTCATCCGTACCGTCATCGGCATCATCATCGGCAGCGCTGCCCGACGCTTGAGTTGCCGACACGGCGTCCTGCGCTGAGCGGCTGTCCCTTGATTCGGACGCCACCTTGGTGCGACTGTTGCCCTCGTCTCGGCCTTCGCCTTGGCCTTCCGCGGTCTCAATGACGACGATCTCGTGGCCCTTGCCCACTCGATCGCCCACACTGACCAGCACCTCGCTGATCCTGCCGGCCACGGGTGCGGGTACATCCATCGCCGCCTTGTCGGTCTCGAGCGTGATGAGTCCCTGTTCGGCGCTCACCTCATCACCTGCACTGACCAGCACTTCGATGATCTCGACCTCGTCGAAATCACCGAGATCCGGCACTGTCACGCGGGTCTGCCCGCTCAAGGGATGGCCTCCATCAGGCGCGAGACATTCGCCAGCGATGCGCTCAGCGCCGTGATGAAGCGCGCGCCATCGGCACCATCGATCACCCGGTGGTCATAGGACAGCGACAGCGGCAGCATGAGGCGCGGCGTGAAGCGCTCTTCTTCGGCATCCCAGACAGGCTGCATGCGCGATCTGGAGACGCCCAGTATCGCCACCTCGGGCGCGTTGATGATCGGCGTGAACGCCGTGCCGCCGATACCGCCAAGGCTGCTGACAGTAAAACATCCGCCCTGCATCTCAGCGCCCGTCAGTCGACCCTCGCGCGCCCTGCGCGAGAGCTTCGCGAGCTGGTCTGCAATCTCGAAGACGTCCTTCTGATCGGCATCACGGATCACCGGCACCATCAGTCCATTAGGCGTATCGGCAGCAAAGCCCAGATGCATGTATTGCTTGAGCACCAGCTCTTCGCCATCGAGGCTCGCATTGAACTGCGGGAACTCGTGCAAGGTCAGCGCACAGGCGCGCATGATGAAGGCAAGCGGCGTGAGCTTGATGCCGCGCGACTCGGCGCGTTCCTTCAGCGCCTGACGACGTGCCTCCAGCTCCGTGATGTCAGCCTCGTCATGCTGGGTGACATGCGGCAGGTTGACCCAGCTTGCATGCAGACGCGGCCCGGAGATTTTCTGTACGCGCGACAGCGGTTCGCGGCGCACCTCGCCGAATTTTTCGAAGTCCACCTTCGGAAGTGCCGGCAGCGAAGCACCGCCCGCCTGGGGAGCGCCCGCAATCGTGGCCTTGACCCAGCGCTTGACGTCTTCATCGGTGATGCGACCCTTGCGGCCACTGCCCTTGACCCCGGACAGATCCACGCCCAGCTCGCGGGCAAGCTTGCGCACCGAGGGACTCGCGTGCGCCTTCGCAAAGCCGGCCTCGTCAATCGGCTGCACCAGTGGTGCCGCTGCACGCTTGCGTCCACCGGCGTCGCCGCGCGATGCGTCCGACGAGTCATCGGCTTCCTCGGCAGAATGCTGTGCCGGCGACGATGAATCGCCATCAGATTTGCCTTCGTTGTCGCCTTCGCGTTCGTCTTTGTCTTCGGCAGCCTCGTCGCCTGCGCCCTCAGCGTCGCCGTCACCGGCATTACCGCTGTCGGAGTCCTCGAGCTCGAGAATCACGGAGCCCTTGGAGATTCGATCCCCGGCGCTGACGCGCAGCGTCTTGACGCGACCGGCACTCGGGGAGGGCACATCCATCGCCGCCTTGTCGGTCTCGAGCGTGATCAGCGCATCGTCGACGACAACGGTGTCGCCTGGTTTGACCATTACCTCAATGACCTCGACTTCATCGAAATCACCGAGATCGGGAACGCGAATCTCCACGATGTTTTCCTTTACGGCGCGCCCACACGCGCATTGCATGCAAGGCTAAAGGGTGACCGGATCATCCTTGTCGGGATCCACTTCGAGCCGGCGCATTGCATCGACCACCACAGACACATCGAGTGCCCCGTCATCAGCGAGCGCCTTGAGCGCCTCGAGCACGACGTGATGACGATCCACTTCGAAGAAGTTGCGCAGGGCGGCGCGCGAGTCGCTGCGCCCGAACCCGTCCGTGCCCAGGGTCACGAAGCGACCCGGCACCCACTGGCGGACCTGATCAGGCACGATCTTCATGTAGTCCGTGGCCGCGATGAACGGGCCTTCCACACCGTCGAGCGACTGCTCGACATAGCTGACGCGACGCTTGGCATCCGGGTGGCGCGTGTTCCAGCGCTCGGTCGCCAGTGCATCACGACGCAGTTCGTTGAAGCTGGTGACGCTCCAGACGTCGGCGGGAATGTTGAAATCTTCTTCGAGCAGCTTGGCCGCTGCCAGCACTTCGCGCAGGATCGTGCCGCTGCCCATGAGCTGGACGCGCACTTTGCCACGCCCGCCCTCTTGCAGGCGGTACATGCCGCGCAGGATGCCCTCCTCCACACCCTCGGGCATGGCCGGCTGAACGTAGTTTTCGTTCATGCAGGTGAGATAGTAGAAGATGCTCTCTTCTTCGGCGTACATGCGCTTCAGGCCGTCGTGGACGATGACGGCCAGCTCGTAGGCGTAGGTCGGGTCGTAGGCGCGACAGTTCGGCACCGTGGAGGCAAGCACGTGGCTGTGGCCGTCCTGATGCTGCAGGCCCTCGCCGGCAAGCGTCGTGCGCCCTGCCGTACCGCCGATCAGGAAGCCGCGGGCACGCATATCGCCACCGGCCCAGATGAAGTCGCCGATACGCTGGAACCCGAACATGGAGTAGTAGATGTAGAACGGCACCATCGGCACGCCATGGTTGCTGTAGGACGTGGCCGCGGCCAGCCATGAGCAGTAGCTGCCGGCCTCGTTGATGCCTTCCTCCAGGATCTGGCCCTTGGTGTCTTCCCGGTAGGCCATCAGCTGGTCTGCATCCTGCGGGGTGTAGAGCTGTCCTACCGAGGAGTAGATGCCGAACTGGCGGAACATGCCTTCCATGCCGAAGGTGCGTGCCTCGTCGGGCACGATCGGTACCACATGCTTGCCGATGTTCTTGTCCTTCATCAGCGTGGTGAGCATGCGCACGAGCGCCATGGTGGTGGATATCTCACGATCGCCACTGCCTGCCAGCTGGGTCTTGAAGATCTCCAGCGGCGGGACGGCCAGCGTGCCCCCGGATGTACGACGCTGCGGCAGCGAACCACCCAGGTCCGCGCGCCGCTCCCTGAGGTAGCGCATCTCCTCGCTGTCTTCGGCCGGCCGCCGAAACGGCAGCTCGGCGATCTCCTCGTCGGACACCGGAATATGAAAGCGGTCGCGGAAGGCCTTGAGGTCTTCCTCGTCGAGCTTCTTCTGCTGGTGAGAGATGTTCTGCCCCTCGCCGGCCTTGCCGAGCCCGAACCCCTTGACGGTCTTGGCGAGGATGACCGTAGGCTGACCGGTATGGCGCATTGCGGCATCGAACGCCGCGAACACCTTGATCGGATCGTGGCCTCCGCGATTCAGACGCCAGATCTCGTCGTCCGACATGTTCGCCACCATGGCCTTGAGTTCCGGATACCGGCCAAAGAAATTCTCGCGTGTGTACGCGCCGGACTTGGACTTGAAGTTCTGGTAGTCGCCGTCGACGCATTCCTCCATGACCCGCCTGAGCAGGCCCTTCGTATCCTTCGCCAGCAGCGGATCCCAGCGCCCGCCCCACAGCACCTTGATGACATTCCAGCCCGCGCCGGAAAAGGCTGCTTCGAGTTCCTGGATGATCTTGCCATTGCCTCGCACCGGCCCGTCGAGCCGCTGGAGATTGCAGTTGACGACGAACACGAGGTTGTCGAGCTTCTCGCGCACCGGCATGGTGATGGCACCCAGCGATTCGGGCTCATCCATTTCGCCGTCACCCAGAAACGCCCACACCTTGCGCCCGTCGGTCTCGAGAATGCCGCGATGTTTCAGGTAGCGCATGAAGCGCGCCTGGTAGATCGCCATCATCGGGCCCAGGCCCATCGACACCGTCGGGAACTGCCAGAAATCCGGCATCAGCCAGGGATGGGGATAGGATGGCAGCCCCGGGCCCGCGACTTCCTGCCGGAAATGCTTGAGCTGATCTTCGCTCAATCGCCCCTCGAGGTAGGCACGGGCATAGATGCCCGGCGAGGAATGGCCCTGGATATACACCAGGTCGCCACCGTGATCTTCGGAGGGCGCGCGCCAGAAATGATTGAACCCGGTTTCATAGAGCGTCGCGGAGGATGCATACGTCGAGATGTGCCCGCCATACTCCGAACTCTTGCGGTTCGCGGCCACCACCATGGCCATCGCGTTCCAGCGTATGTAGGCTTCGAGTCGGCGCTCCAGCGAGCGGTCACCCGGGTATTCGGGCTGATGGCCGGTGGGAATGGTGTTCAGATAGGCGGTATTCGGGCTGTACGGCAGGTAGGCCCCCGAACGGCGCGCGTGATCGATCATCCGCTCGAGCAGAAAATGCGCACGCTCGGCGCCATGAACTCTGAGCACCGAGTCGATCGACTCAAGCCAGTCCCGGGTCTCAAGCGGATCGACATCATCGGGGTGCCTGATCATCGACGCTACGCTCTGTGCCATGGCATGGTTCCTTGGATTGACGCTGGACTGTCGCCTTGCCCGCACATCCGGGCTAGACTGGAAGGCTTTCCCGGACAACGCGCGGTGTGAGTTGCTGTGGCGCTCCCGCGGCTTGGTCCGGAAATTTTAACATGGTCCCGCCAGGGACCGGCTATGGAAACCCACTGATGAGTGATACACCGGCCCCGCTGCCGATCGCACGACGCTTTCGGGGCTTTCTCCCCGTGGTTGTCGATGTCGAGACGGGCGGCTTCAACGCCGCCACCGACGCGCTGCTGGAAATCGCCGCGGTGCTCGTGCATATGGACGACGGTGGCCGGCTGGAGCGTCGTGAAACCTTTCGCTATCACGTGAAACCATTCGAAGGCGCGAACATGGAGCCGGCATCGCTGGCCGTGAACGGCATCGACCCGCACCATCCGCTCCGGCCAGCCATCCCCGAACATGACGCCCTGCAACGGGTGTTTCGCGAAGTACGACGTGAGCTCAAGGACACGGGCTGCAATCGCGCCGTGCTCGTCGGGCACAACT
>CAYLNP010000050.1:0-14725 GCA_964384925.1 uncultured Woeseiaceae bacterium | reverse complement strand
GTGTAGATGGCGCCCATCAGTGCCAGCGGCGTGGCCAGCAGCATCGCGAAAAGCGCGGCCTTCAGTGTGCCGACCGACAACGGCACGATGCTGAACTTGGCCTCGAACGCATCGTCCGCCGACGAAGACTGCCAGATGAACTCGGGCTGACTTCGGCCCTCGTACCAGACCCGGCCCCACAGGCCGCTCAGCGATGTCTGCGGGTGCGGATTGGTGACCGCCAGCACGCGCATGGTCTCGGCGTCTTCGCTCGTGACCAGCGCGGTACCGTTGTTCGGCCCGATGGCGAGGCGCACGATCGGGCTGTCGGAGACCGGCTCCATCGCGAGCGTTACGCTGGAGGTCGCGTAGTGCAGCCCGACTGAGCCGGTGTCGTCGCCGACGAGGAAGCCTTTGCGCAGATACTCCGGCTCGATGACGGTGACTGCCCCGGGCTGGGGCCTGAAGCTGCGGATCATCGTCAACGTGGGTTCGACGGTCTGCTCGTCGCGCACCAGGATCCACTGGCGCACACTGCCATCGGAGCCGCCTACGATCAGCGAGCGGCTGCCCACCAGAAACTGCGCCGCGGTTACCCGCGCGCCCGGATCGACCAGCTCTACTTCCTCCAGCAGTCTCGGATTGGAAGGATCGACGATGTCGTAGCTGAACAGGTGGCCACGCTCGTCGATGGCAAAGACGTTGCGCAGCGATTCGTTGATCAACAGCTGACGCACGGGCCGGCCAAGCGAAGGCAGGCGGTAGTCCGATCGGCTGACCTGGGTGTCGCCGGTCATCAGATTGGTCCGGGTGGTGAACAGCGCCATGGCGATGGCGCCTTCCTCAGTGCCGGCGGCCACGATGAAGCCGCCGCGTCCCTCGATGACCGCTAGTGCAGAGTACTCTTCGATATCCCCCGCGCCGAGGCTGATGGCCTCATCGCCTAGCGGAAACGACAGCGACGCCGTGATCTGGCGCACGCCGTCAATGAACGTCTGCGGATAATCGACCTTTACGGGCAGGATGCTGCCGTCGGAGAACCCATAAACGAACAGGCTGCGACGATTCTCGCCGCGACCGAAACTGGTGATGCGCTCGCCTTCCGGAATCGGAATCTGCAGGCGCTCCCGCACCGCACCGGTGCGGGCCTGGAAAATCGTGATGACGCCGGATTCGGCAAAGCGTGCGCCGATCTCCTCGAAGCGATCGAGGGTCAGGTGCAATGTCTGCGTCGGATCGGCATCGCCCGCGACGGAGATTTCTGTTTCGAGCTCGACGCTCACAGGCTTGAGCATCGGAAAAGTTTCGTAGAACAGGTAGACGAAGATCAGGCCCAGCGCGATGATGACACCGATTCCCCCCGCACCTACGCCGTACCGAGACAGACCGTCGCGAAGCGCGCGCAGCTTGCGCAGCTTCAGTCGCCGCTCGGTCGTCGGGAGCAGCGACCCCGAACTCAGCGGCTGTTCGCTTGCAGATGTGGCCATGATCTGTCCCCGTGGTGATGAAACGGGCCCCGGCGCCCACGGCACCGAGGCCCGTCAATTTCTTTTTGTCAAACAGCGTCAGTCGAGCTTGAACTCTTTACGGAAGCGCTCTGCTGCGGCGGCTGACAGCGTGACGTAGCCGTCACGGTCGACAACGCCCTGCCCCTGCTTGGAGAGCACCATGCGGAAGAACTCGCGCTCCATCGGGTTCCAGCCGTCGTTGGGGTGCTGGTTGGCTGCGACGTACAGGAAGCGGGCCAGCGGGTAGTCACCGGTCGCTGCGTTGTCACCGGTGGCTTCGAAGCCGTTCAGCGGGACGACACGTACGCCCGAGGTCCGGTAGCCGATACCCGAGTAGCCGATGCCACCGAGCGTCTGCTCGACACCGCGGACGACTGCCGAGGAGCCGGGCTGCTCGTTGACGGTGGCCTTGAAGTCACCGCCACACAGCGCGTTTTCGCGGAAGAAGCCGTAGGTGCCGGACACGGCGTTGCGACCATAGACGGTGATGTCACGGTTCGCCCAGCCCCCGGTCATGCCGGCTTCGCCCCAGGTGCGAATGTCGCTGGGACCGCCACAGGCGCGGGTCGCCCCGAAGATCGCGTCGACCTGCTGCATCGTCAGGCCTTCGATCGGATTGTCCTGGTTGACGTACACGGCGATCATGTCGATGGCCACGGGGACCAGCACCGGCGGGTATCCATACCGCTCCTCGAATGCCCGCGTCTCGGAGTCGCGCATCGGACGGCTCATGGGGCCGAAGTTCGACGTGCCCTCGATCAGCGCCGGCGGTGCGGTTGACGTGCCAGCACCCTGGATCTGGATGTTGACGTTCGGGTAGAACCCAGCGAACTCCTCGGCCCACAGGGTCATGAGGTTGTTCAGCGTATCGGAGCCCACCGAGCTGAGGTTCCCGGAAATACCCGAGACACGCTCATAGTTCGGCAGGTTGTCATCGACTTCGGCCATCGCCGAAGTGGCGGAAAGCCCCAGGGTCATGGCGACGCCCAGTGCAAGAGTTCTCTTTAGCATCATGATCAGTTTTCCTCGATTGGGAGTGGTAAGCGCGAACGGGGCAGGCAGCGGGCGCCAAAGCCCGATCGTGCCGCAAGTGTGTAATCCCCGGACGACAAGCCTATGAATGAAACATTACAAATTGATGATGGGGAGCTCATCAGTTGAGATTCGGCACAGGCTGTTCCCATTGCGCCCGCTCGACAGGGGCCTCGGGGACCACGATGGCCAGCAGCTCCAGTTCGAACTCCAGCGTCTCTTCCGGGCCGATCAGCCCGCTGCCGGCCTGCCCGTACGCCAGTTCCGGGGGAAGGACCATGCGCAGACGGGTGCCCACCGGTGTGGCAAGCAGCGCCTGCTGCCACCCCGGGATTGCGCGGTCGATGGGAAGAACCGCAGGCTCGTCAGCGCGCCAGGAGTTTTCGAACTCGCGGCCATCCACCCGCCACCCGCGATAGTGCACCTGCACCCAGTCATCTGCGGTGGGCAACTCACCGTCGCCTGCGCGCAGCACCTGCACCAGCAGGCCGTTGGGCAGCGACACTACTCCGGCGTGCGCGGCACGCGCCTGCCGGTATGCAGCGCCCTCCTGCGCATTGAGCTCGGCCAACAGCCTTGCATCCTCGATCTGCGCGGGTGTCACCCCGCAGCTGCGTGCGACGAAGAACAGCAGCACGAGACTGAGAAGGCTGTAAATGATGACCTTGAGCATGGCGTTGGGATCAATCGCGCTCGAGGGCCCAGTTCACTGCGCTTTGGCGCGCAGCGCGGATCTGCTCGGGGTCGAGCTGGCCCTCCAGCGCGAGGCGCAGGTCATTGCCCGACACATCCCCCCCGGCGGCGGCGAGATTGGCCCACTTCGCCGCCTGGATCACGTCGGCCTCGACGCCTTCTCCGCGCAGATACATCACCGCCAGCCAGCCCTGCATCTGCGCGTTGCCGTCGTCGGCGCCTATGCGGGTGTACCTCGCAGCCTCCTGCGCATCGACGGGGTGGCCACCGATGCCCTCCATGTAGAGTCTCGCCAGAAAAAACGACGCGAGCTTGTAGCCTTCACCCAGGGCTGCTTCGAGCAGCGCGCGTGCCTCGTGCACGCGCTCCGGGCTGCGGCCACCGAGCGCATCGCTGATGAGCACCGAGGCCCAGGCCACTTGCGTGGGCGTATGCCCTGCATCCATACCAAAGGTAAACCACGCCTCGGCCCGGGCCCGATCCTGCGCCACGCCCTGCCCGCCCAGATACATCCAGCCAAGCTTCATTGCGTAGTCATGGGCGCCGGCCTGCGCAGCGCGCGCATACCAGGTGGCGGCCTCAGCGCCGTCGGCGGGTACCCCGTGACCTTCTTCATGCATCCAGCCCAGATGGGCCATGGCGGTTGTCGAGCCCGCATCGGCCGCCTCCCTGAAGGCTGCCCGGGCGGCGCCCCAGTCAGGGGGCTCGGCGGCCATGTGGGCGTGGGCGCGGGCCTCGGCAGCGGAGTCGGACGCGATCGCGATCTGGGCCATGAGCAGCCCAATGATGCTGGCTGCAAGCCACAGCCAGTGACGAGTCGGGAACGCGAGCGCGGATGTGGCGCAGCGGGTCGGCACTTCGGCGGTCTCCGGGGCTGCGACGCCTGTGGCGGGCGCGCGGCAGGCGGCAAAGAGTTACCTCAAGCCTAGCCCCGGAAAGTTACGAAAATGTGACAGACCTCAGACCGAGACGCGACGCTGCGCGCCGTTATGTCGGTTCTCGTCACCGCGCGGACCAACGTGGGCCGATGGCGCAGAATCATCTTCTTCCGACTCGTGCTCGTCGTGGGCTGCATCGTCGGCAGCGGCCTGTAGCGTAGCCAGTTCGGCGGTGTCGTCGATTCCGCTCCCCGAATCGCCGCCGGGAGTGCGGGATGCTGGTGGCGGCTCGTGCTGCGCCGCAGCGTGCCCTGCGTCCCTGTCACCTGCCTCTTCCGGAGACATGTCTGTCTCGATGGGCGGCTCGCCCGGGTCGGTCGCCGACTCGGGCGCCGCTGCTGACGACGTCGACGCCCGCTGCGTGTCTGTCGCGACGAAATCCTGGGTCGGATCTTCGGACACCCCGTCCGGAGACCCTGCCACGCCGGACGCGCCCGCCGTTGCGGCTGCGCCGACCGCTGCAGCCGCCTGCGCATGAGCCAGCGCGAGCTTTCGCTGCTCCGGCTCCGCCTGAAGTACATCGGCCTGCGACGGCGCACAAAGCTGCTCGGCGCCACTGGAAAGATGCTCATAAAGCGAGCGGTAATCCGACGTGATCCGGTCGAACAGCTGTCCGGTGCGCTGGAAGTGGGTGCTGACTTCCTGGCGATAGCGTTGAAGTTCTTCCCGGGCGCTGTCGCGTTCGCCCTCGATGGTGCGCATGCGCAGCGAATCCAGCGGCCAGAAGCGGCCCATCGCCACGCCTGCGATGACCCCGACAGCAACGATGAGTAACCAGGTGAGCGTACCCATGTATCTCCTCTCATGAAGATTTACGCGCGAGACACGGCGTTCGCGCAGCTTTCCCGCAGCATAGGGAATCAAGGCGCGCTTCGCCACCGCGCCGGGGTGTCCACGCAGCGGATCGGGTGCGACGAAACATTGCTGCTCGCGATCTCTCGCCAGCATGCTCAGCGAGGCTGGCCTTCATGCATACCCCCGCCCAGGAGTCGGAACCATGGTCCATTTCCGCTTGCTGCCGTTGATCGTGCTCTTCGCTGCCGCGCCTCTGACATGTCTGCCGGCTGAAGCGCTGGCCGCCGATGCCGACCCGGAACACACGGCGCCCGCCACCACCCCTCCGGGGTACATGATCGTCATCGGCACCAACGTTGAGTCTGCGCGCATGGGACCCTATGCTCGTGCAACGATCCCGCTGCTGCTCGAATATGGTGGCCGGCTGCTGTTCATAAGTGAGGAGAATGACGCGGAGATTCTCGAAGGCCCGGCGTTCACGAGTTCGATCCGGGTATTCGAGTTTCCGTCGCTGCAGCATGCGCGCGACTTCTATTTTTCGGAGCGCTATCAGCGCGAGGCCATTCCGCTGCGCGAGGGGCTGGGCACGCTCAACGTGATCGTCAGCGACGCCTTCGTCCCGGATCCGCGCTGGCAGCCGGCCGGCGAATGATGCGCCGTGGCGCGAGGCTGGCCGCGGCGTCGCCGCGCTAGTCGGCGCCCTTCAGGAACTCCGCCACCCTCGTGACTTCCTCAGCACTGCCCAGCAGCACCGGGGTGCGCTGGTGCAGGGTCTCGGGCTGCACATCGAGGATGCGCCGCGTGCCGGCCAGCGCCTGGCCACCGGCCTGCTCGATGATCATTGCCATGGGGCTGGCCTCATAGAGCAGGCGCAGCTTGCCCTGGGGCGCCTTGTGCGTGGGCGGGTACAGAAACACCCCGCCCTTGAGCAGCGTGCGGTGAACATCGGCGACCATGGCGCCCGCGTAGCGGCTGGAGTAACCATTGGCCTGGGCCCAGTCGAGATACGCACGGTAGCCCGCGGGAAAGCTTGCGCGGTTGCCTTCATTGACGGAATAGCTCGCCCCGCGACCGGGGATGCGCAGGCCCTGGGCGACGCGGATGAAGGCGCCGATTGCGGTGTCGAGCACGAACATGTCGACCCCCGCCCCTGTGGTCAGCACCATCACCGTGGAGGGTCCGTAGAGCACGTAACCGGCGGCCACCTGCTGCGTACCGGGCTGCAGCACCGAATCCGTGCTGCGCGGGCTGCGCCGGTCATGGCGCAGAATGCTGAAAATGGTCCCCACCCCCGCGCAGACGTCCAGGTTCGACGATCCGTCCAGAGGATCGAACAGCACGCAGTACCCGCGCTCATCGGCGCGGTTGCCGGAGATGACGACGGCTTCATCGGCCTCCTCGGAGGCCAGCACCATGACGCCTTCGCGGGTGCCAAGCGCGCGCATCATGACGTTGTTGGCGATGACATCGAGCTTCTGCTGCTCCTCTCCCTGCACGTTCTGGCTGCCCAGTGAGCCCAGCACGTTGTCCAGTCCGGCGCGGCGCAGCTGGGCGGAGATGATCTTCGCGGAGATCGACAGCGCCGAGACGATCCACGACAAGGTGTCACCGGGGTCCGCGGCGCGGCGCTTTTCCTGCAGCATGTGCGACTGCAGCGTGACGATGTCCGCCTCGGCGAGAATGCCGGCGGGGACAGCGATATCGACAGAGGAGTCCATGCTCGTTACCTTGCGCGTCAGAGGATCGACCGGGGCCGCGGGGCCTGCGCCACCGGCGCCGCCACCGGAACCCGTCGCGGGTTCAACGGGTCAGTATGCCATGGAAAAATTGCACGCAAGTGTCCGGGGAGTCACGAAACAGGCATGAAAATCAGCTGCATGTGGGCCCGGGCCCTTGTCATTTCGATTCTGCTCGCAGGCAGCCCCGCGCATGCCGACGATGCGCCGCCCACCTACGACATCGACTACCACGCGACACTGCTTCCCGACGACGGCGAGGCGCAGGTCGACATCCGGCTGCGCCAGACCGACGCTCATCTGCTGGAGCTGCGTTTCCGTGTCGACCCGGAGCGGCACCACAGTTTCGACGGCGACGGCGAGCTTCAGATCGACGATGAATTCGTCTACTGGCGCCCCCCGGTCGACGGCGGGGATCTTTCGCTGCGTCTGGTCATCGACCGGCGACGCGGCAACGGCGGCTACGACGCACGCATGACCGACAGCTGGGCACTGCTGCGGGCCGACCACCTGGTGCCACCCGCGCGAGTGCGCACACAGAACCGCGCAGAATCCCGGGCGACGCTGAGTTTTACCGTGCCCGAGGGCTGGTCGGTTCAGACCCGCTACGGCAGCTGGACCGGGGAGGCCATCGCGCTGGAGGATCCTTCGCGCCGCTTCGTTCGGCCCACCGGCTGGATGATCGCCGGCGAGCTGGGGGTTCGGCGCGGCGACGTCGCCGGCAGACAGATCAGCGTGGCGGCACCCGTGGGCGTGGGCGTGCGCCGCATGGACGCACTGGCGATGGTGCGATGGACCCTGCCCACTCTGCTGGAGATCTTTCCCGGATTCCCCGAGACCCTGCTGGTCGTTGGCGCCGGCGATCCGATGTGGCGGGGCGCGCTGTCGGGACCGGCCTCCATGTACATGCACGCGGATCGACCGCTGATCAACGAGCGCGGCACCTCGACAATGGTGCACGAAATGGTGCACGTCGCCGGCATCGTGCACACCGGGCGCGGCGCGGGCTGGATCGTCGAGGGTCTGGCCGACTACTACAGCCTGGAGATCCTGCGTCGCTCAGGCGTCAACAGCGAACGGCGCCACGCGGTATCGCTGCAGACCCTCGAACGCAACGGCCGCTCCGTGCGCCGCCTCGATGCTTCGAGCGGCGGCGGTGCGGTGACGGCGCGGGCGGTCGGTGAGTTCGTGCGCATAGACGCGGCCATCCGTGAGGCCACCGACGGCGCACACTCGCTCGACGATGTCGCGCGCGCGCTGGCCGAGAGTGACGAGACCATCACCTACGCGCGCCTGCGCGACATTACCGAATCGCTGGTCGGCGCGCCGCTGGCGGTGTTCGACGAGTTGCCGCTGGCGCGGCGATAATGCGGCGATGGATACCTTACGAGGATATGCCCCCATGCACCGGAGACTACTCGCCCCGATCCTGTTGCTTGCAGGCGCGCAGATGACGCAGGCGCAGGACGACGACCCCTACCTCTGGCTGGAAGAAGTGCACGAGGCCAGGGCCATGGAATGGGTCGAGGCGCGCAACGCCGAGACCGCCGCGACCCTGCAGGTGGGCGAGGACCATGACGCACTGCGCGCCCGTCTGCTGGCGGCGTTCGAGTCCGATGCCCGTATCCCGTTCGGCAGTCTGCGCAACGGCTTCATCTACAACCTCTGGCAGGACGGCGCCAACCCGCGTGGGCTGTGGCGGCGCACACCGGTCGAGGCCTACGCCGCCGGCAATCCGGAATGGGAAACCCTGCTGGATCTGGATGCGCTGGGGGCCGCCGAGCAGGAAAACTGGGTGTTCAAGGGCGCCGCCTGTGCACCGCAGGACAGCACGCGCTGCCTGCTGTCCCTGTCGCGTGGCGGGGCCGATGCGGTCGTGCTTCGCGAGTTCGATCTGAGCACGCGGCGCTTCGTCGCCGACGGCTTCACCCTGCCCGAGGCCAAGGGCGGCGGTGCGTGGCTGGATGAAGACACGCTGCTGGTGCAGAGCGATTTCGGCCCGGGCACATTGACCGAGTCAGGCTACGCGCGCACGGCGCGACGCTGGCGGCGCGGCCAGAGCATCGACGAGGCGCCGACTGTGGTCGAAGTCCCGGCCAGTGACGTCGGTGTGTTCCCGACGATCGCCCACACCCCCGAAGGCAGCTACCCGCTACTGGTGCGGGCCGTGGATTTCTTCAACCTCGAACATATGCTGCTGACCGATGAAGGCCCACAGCGCCTGCCATTGCCACAAAAGGCCAGTGTGGCGGCGATCATCGAAGAGGCGCTGATCGTGCGTCTGCGCGAAGACTGGCGCCTGGGCGAGGAGACCTACACGTCCGGGGAACTCCTGGCTGTGCCGCTGGAGGGGTTACTCGCGGGCACGCCGCAGCCCACGCGCCTGCTCACCCCCGCAGCGCGCACCACCATAGAGGCGGTGACACGCAGCGGCGATCGTCTGCTCGTGCACATGCTCGACAACGTCACCAGCCGGCTGTACTCGCTGACGCCCGGGGAGCGCGGCTGGGAGCGCCGCGAGATCGACATCACCCCGCTGGGCAGTGTCTCGCGCATCACCAGCGATGCGTTCAGTGACGACTGGTTCTTCGCCTACGAGGATTTCATCACGCCGGTGACGCTGTATTCGGCAAAGGCGCATTCGACGCCGCGCGCGGTCAGGCAGCAGCCCGGCTTTTTCGACGCCTCCGGTCTGACTGTGCGACAGCTCGAGGCGAGCTCCGCGGACGGCACCCGCGTGCCCTATTTCCTGGTCGGACCGGAGGATGCACCAGCGGATGGCGACTCGCCCGTCCTGCTCTATGGGTATGGCGGCTTTGAGGTGTCGGAAACGCCGTCGTACTCGGCCACGCGTGGCATCGGCTGGCTGGAGCGCGGCGGTATGCTGGCTGTCGCCAACATCCGCGGCGGTGGCGAGTTCGGCCCCGGCTGGCATCAGGCCGCGCTGCGGGAAAACCGCATGCGAGCGTATGAGGACTTTGCTGCCGTGGCAGAAGACCTGATCGAGCGCGGCATCACCCGTCCTGCGCGGCTGGGCATCATGGGCGGCAGCAACGGCGGACTGCTGGTTGGCGCGGCGGTGACCCAGCGACCCGACCTCTACGGTGCCGTGGTCAGCCTGGTGCCGCTGCTGGACATGCGCCGCTATCATCTGCTGCTGGCCGGGGCGAGCTGGATGGGGGAATACGGCGATCCCGACGTGCCCGAACAGTGGGCATGGATCCGACGCTACTCGCCTTATCAGAACATCGATCCGGACGCAGACTACCCGAGCATGCTGCTCACCACCTCGACGCGCGACGATCGTGTCCACCCCGGCCATGCGCGCAAGATGGTGGCGAGGCTGCGCGAATACGAACACCCGGTGCACTACTTCGAGAATATCGAGGGCGGCCATGCGGGTGCGGCGACCCCGGAGCACACCGCGAAACTCTACGCGCTGGTCTACACCTACCTGCAGCGCACACTCGAGGGCGCGGCGGACCAATCGGCGAACACCGATCAGAGGGCTAGCCGCTGACCAGTTCGATCTCCAGCTTGGTGCTGGCAGACAGCGAATTGGTGATCAGGCAGCTTTCCTCGGCTTTTTCAAGCAGCCGTGTCGCGCGCGCCTCGTCGGCGCCGGCCGGCAGCAGCAGTCGCGCGCGAACGGTGAAGCCGGTGAAGCGCATGACCCGTTCGACACGATCCAGCACTCCCTCCACGGCGCAGTCCAACCGCATGTACTCGAACTTCGAGGCCGCGGCGATGGCGCGAAAACCCAGCACGAAGCAGTCCGCGACCGCGGCGGTCAGCAGGGTTTCCGGCGACCAGCGGTCGCCGGGACCCCCGAACTCGGCCGGCGGCTGCGTGGCCAGCGCCGGCAGACCATCGGCGGCGATCGTCACGTCACCGTCTGGCGGCGCGCTGGCCTGAACATGATAGTGGTGGGGAAAGCCTTGCATGCTGCACTCCTCGGCGACAGGCGGGCGGCAGCGTCGCGAGCTGCCAGCGGGGGCGACTCGAACACCAGGGTCGATAAGCCTATCATGTCGCGGGCGCCCGTCCGGACACCTCGCTGAGCCGCTACCGACCTGGAGCAGAAGATGCCTATCCTGAACCTGCGCACTTTCGTACTGGCCTGCAGCGTGGCATGGTGCTCGGCCTGCTCGAACTCCGGCACAGATTCAATGTCCGCACCCGACAGCGCCGCACCTGCCACAGCGCCTGCCGCTGCCCCGATCGCCGAACAGCGTCCGATCGAGCTCGAGGCCCACGGCCAGCGTCGCGTCGATCCCTATTACTGGCTGCGCGACGATTCCCGCGAGGACCCGGAAGTTCTGGCTTATCTTGAGGCAGAGAACGCCTACACCCAGGCGGTGCTCGCGCATACCGAGCCTATGCAGCAGCAGCTCTTCGACGAGCTGGTCGCTCGGATTCGCCAGGACGATACCAGCGTGCCCTACCAGCGTGGCGACTGGTGGTACTACCGACGCTACGAGGAAGCCCGCGAACACCCGATCTTTGCACGCAGGCGCGGCAGCGCCGAGGGCCCCGAACAGATCATGCTCGACGTCAATACGCTGGCGGCTGAGCATGACTTCTATCAGATCGGCGCGCTGGCGGTGAGCCCCGACGGCCGCTGGCTGGCATTCGCAGAGGATACGGTGAGTCGCGGCGAGTGGACGCTGCGCATCAAGGATCTCGACAGCGGCGAGAAACTCCCCACGCGTATAGAGAACATCAGCCCCAGCATTGCCTGGGCGGATGACAACGAGACGCTGTTTTACGTGCGTCAGCAGGAAGACACGCTGATTCCCTACCAGGCCTGGCGACACCAGCGCGGCAGTGATCCCGGCGATGATGTGCTGGTGTACGAGGAAGCCGACCCGCAGTTCTACATGACGCTGTCACGGTCACGCTCGGATGAGTACATCGTCATGTATTCCCTGCAGACCGTGTCGACCGAAGCGCGGCTGATTCCGACGGCGACACCGGACGCCGAGCCGGTGGTGGTGCTGGCGCGCGAGCGCGACCACGAGTATTTCGTCGAACCGGTGGGCGATACGCTGTGGATCCGCAGCAACTGGCAGGCGGAGAACTTCAGGCTGATGCGCGCTCCCCTTTCCGGCAGTGGCGACAAGTCCACCTGGGAGGAGGTCATCGCGCACCGTGACACGGCGATGATCGACGACTTCGCACTGTTCCGCGAGCACCTGGTTCTGGAAGAACGTACCGGCGGCATGCTCAAAGTGCGCGTGATGCCGCTCGGCGAAGGCGATGACTACTACATCGAAAGCGACGAGGGCGCCTACACCGCCGGTATCGATATCAATCCGTCCATGGACACCACCGTGCTGCGCTACAGCTACAGCTCGATGGCCACCCCCTACACGGTGTATGACTACGACATGGTCACGGGCGAGCGCACCCTGCTCAAGCGTGACGAGGTGGTCGGCGACTTCGATCCAGACGATTATGTGACAGAGCGGATCTACGCTCCGGCACGCGATGGCGAACAGGTCCCGGTCACGTTGATGTACCGGCGCGGCGTGGCGCCCGACAGCAGCAATCCACTGTTCGTCTACGGCTACGGCTCCTACGGCATCTCCATCGATCCCACCTTCAGTGCCAATCGCCTGTCACTGGTCGACCGTGGCTTCGTCTACGCCATTGCGCACATCCGTGGCGGTGAAGAGATGGGCCGGCAGTGGTATGAACGCGGCCGGCTTGCGCACAAGCAGAACACCTTCAACGACTTCATCGATGTCACCGAGCACCTGCTGGCCGAGGGCTGGGGCGATCCCGATCGCGTGGCGATCTCGGGGCGCAGCGCCGGCGGACTGCTGATGGGCGCGGTACTGAACATGCGACCGGACCTGTTCACGGCGGCCATCGCCGGGGTGCCCTTCGTCGATGTGGTCACGACCATGCTCGACGACAGCATTCCGCTGACGACCTTCGAGTACGATGAGTGGGGCAACCCCAACGATCCCGAGTTCTACCGGATCATGCTGGACTACTCACCCTACGACAATGTCAGCGCGCAAGACTACCCGCACATCTATGTCGGCACGGGCCTTTGGGATCCGGCCGTGCAGTACTGGGAGCCTGCCAAATGGGTGGCGAGGCTGCGCGAGCGCAAGACCGACGACAATCGCCTGCTGCTGTTCACCGACCTGAGCGCCGGCCACGGCGGGCAGTCGGGCCGCTTTCAGCGGCTGCGCGATACTGCGCGCGAGTTCGCGTTCCTGTTCGACGTGATGGGCATCGAGGTCGAGGCGAACTGAAGCATCGACGATGCGGTCGCCTGGCGGGAACCGCCTCAGGCGATCGCCTCAGGCAACGACGTCAGGCGACCTTGCGTGCCACGGGAGCCCCGCCCATGAGGTGGCCGTAGAGATCCCGCGGATCGGCCAGCTGAGGAATCAGCCCGACCTCGGCGCCCAAGCCCAGCTCGCGTGCGCAGTCGCGCAGCAGCCGCAGCGCCGAGTAGTCCTCGAGCGCGAAGCCGACGGAATCGAATACGGTGATCTCGTCGGCGCAGGTCCTGCCCTCGGCCGCACCGGTGAGCACCTGCCAGAGCTCTGTCACCGCGAAGGACGCGGGCATCTGCTGCAGGTCGCCCTCGATGCGCGTCTGCGGTTCGTACTCGACGAACACGCGCGCACGCTCAAGCACGCCGGCGGCAACTTCGGTCTTGCCCGGGCAGTCGCCACCGATGCCGTTGATGTGCATGCCCGGCTCGAGCATGTCGGCGGTGAGAATCGTCGCATTCGTCTTGTCGGCGGTCACCGTGGTGACGATGTCGGCGCCGCGCACGGCCTCGGCGATGCTCGCACAACGGATCGCACGCAGTCCGGGCATGCCGGCCAGGTGGGCCATGAGCTTGTCGGTGGCCCGTGGATCGACGTCGAACAGGCGCAGTTCATCGATGCCCATCAGGTGATGGAAGGCCAGCGCCTGGAACTCGCTCTGGGCACCGTTGCCGATCAGCGCCATGACGCGTGCATCGGCGCGTGCCAGCGACCGCGCCGCCATCACAGAGGTGGCGGCGGTACGCATCGCCGTGGTCAGTGTCAGCTCGCTGAGCAGCGTGGGCTCGCCGGTCTCGACATCGGCGAGCACGCCGAAGGCCATCACCGTCGGCAGTCCCCGGCGGGTGTTTTTCGGATGCCCGTTGACATACTTGAAGCTGTACTCGCTGGCATCGGACACCGGCATCAGTTCGATGACCCCGACTTCCGAATGCGCTGCGACGCGTGCGCACTTGTCGAAGTCCTGCCAGCGCCGGAAGTCCGCCTCGAGGTAGTCGACCATGCGCGCCAGAAACGCGGGCAGCCCCATGCGCGCGATGATGTGCGAGACGTCTTCGGTGGTGAGCAGGGCGGTCATTCGGGCTCCTTGCGGGGTGCGGGATACAGAATGTGCAATTCGGACCCTCAGTATCCCAAGCGCCGGCGCTATATTGAACGCCAGATTGTGTCATTAAATGTCATTCATCTGATCATTTCGACATCCTTAAGTGTCATAATGACCATATGGACACCCTCGATCAGGCTCTCATCGCGCAGCTGCGCCACGACGCGCGCGCCTCCATCGCGCAGCTGGCACAGACTCTGGGCGTGGCGCGGGGCACCATCACCAACCGCATGGCGCGGCTGGAGCGCGACGGCGTCATCGCCGGTTACACGGTGCGGCTACGCCCGGATGCGCAACGCGATGACATTCGCGCCTGGAGCAGCATCGCGGTGGAGGGCAATCAGCAGGCCGTAATCCGCGCATTGCTCGGGGAGCCGGGCGTGGAGGCGCTCCACGACACCAACGGTCGCTGGGATCTGCTTGCCGAGCTGCGGGTGGGGAATCTTCAGTCGCTGGCCGAGACGTTGGAGCGGATGCGCAAGATCAAAGGCATCACCGCCACCGAGACCAGCATCCATCTGCAGACCTATCGCGGCTAGGCCCTATGCCGCTGACTTAGACGCCGGCTGGTGCCGGCTGCGGGAGGTCTTTGGCGGAAATAAAGCGGACCGCAGGGAGCCATTCCGCCAAAGACCTCCCGCAG
>CAYLNP010000049.1:0-14970 GCA_964384925.1 uncultured Woeseiaceae bacterium | reverse complement strand
GAGCAACGAGGATATGGGCGACCTGCTGGATCGCAACAGTCGCTGGATCAACAAGGACCTGTAACCGGCGCGGGCAACATGACGCCCAGGTGGTTGTACCGCTTGATGATCGCGGCGACCGGGGCGCTGAGGGTCATGCACATTCTGGATGCGATCGATGTCGCCGGCAGGATGGACGAGGTGCGCTCGTTCATCCCCATGCGCTACGGATCGCGACTGGTCATCGGCCCGTACGTGTGGATGGGCGTGACGGCATATGTGTGGTGGCGTTTTTTTCGGGAAGAGCGCGCCGGTGCGCGTCCGATCGCGCTCACCGGGGCGTTCCTGATTCTGTGCATGTGGGTGGTCGTGCTCATTGTCGGCGACATGACCGACAGGAGTTATGCCCTGCGCCATACCCTGGGCTACCCGCTGGTGGCGTTGATCTATATCGCCTACACCATCGGTGCGAAGGAGCGCAGCTGGTAGCCGGATGGTGCGCCGTCATCCGGTATGGCGTCAGGCTCGCATGGCGGGTTCCCAGAAGGCGGCGATCAGCGGACTGCGCAGTTTCTTCTCCAGCGTGAACAGGCCGACTTCGTAGGGTGCCAGCGCAGGCTCGAGCGGCAGTACCCGGACCTCGTGGACCAGCGGACTGTTGTCGAGCACGATCTTCGGCACCACGCCGACACCGAAACCCAGGCTCACCATGCTGACGATCGCCTCGTTGCCGGTCACCTGCGCGTAGACGGTGGGCTTGATGCCCAGCGCTCGGAACCAGGTGTCCGTGCGCTGTCGTGACAGGCCGGTTTCCGAGAGAATCATCGGCGTCGTTGCCCAGAGCTTCGCATCTGCCTTGCGGCTGGCGAGACTGGGCAGCTGAGGATGCGCTGCGGGTGCGATGAACACCAGCGGCGAGCGGGCGATCGACCGAAACGCAAGCCCGGCGGGCAGGCTGTCGGGGCGAGCACCGATGGCGATATCCTCGTTGCCGGCCATGACCCGGGCAATCGCATGCTCTGCATCCCCGGTGTGCAGCTTGATCTCGATGCGCGGGTGGTCACGCCGGATGCGACTGAGCAGCTCGAACAGAAAGCTGTAGCTGGCGGTCACCGAGCAATACAGGCTGACCTCGCCTTGAAGCACCCCGGACTGCTCGGCCAACTGGTGGCGAATGACCTCCCAGCCGGTCAGCACCTCGCGGGCCCATTCGATGAATTGCTGGCCCTGCGGCGTGAGCGACACGGAGCGGTTGTCACGCTCGAAGAGCTCGACCCCCAGTTCGATTTCGAGCTGGCGGATGCCGCGACTCAGCGCCGAGGCGCTCACGTGACTGGCGTCGCTGGCGCGACCGAAGTGCAGGGTCTCGGCCAGTGCGACGCACTGTCGCAGGTGCTTGAAGTCCATGAGGGTTACGTTGCAATTCCCGGGATACAATGTTGCGTTTATATCATTTTACGCAACATTCCATGAACTCTAGAATCGCCGAATCTTCACACACACGGCGGCCCAGCCGCCCAGAGGGACCCTGATGCAAGTGTATTACGACAAGGACTGCGATCCGGCGATCATCAAGGGCAAGAAGGTGGCCATCATCGGCTATGGCTCACAGGGCCACGCGCATGCCTGCAACCTGCACGATTCAGGCGTGGAGGTCACCGTAGGCCTGCGCCCGGACTCGGGGTCACGCCGGAAGGCCACGGCCGCCGGACTCAAGGTCGCGGACGTGCCAGCCGCGGTGGCTGCCGCAGATCTGGTCATGATTCTCACGCCCGATGAATTCCAGCAGAAGCTGTACACCGATGAGATCGAGCCGAACATCCGCCAGGGCGCCACGCTGGCTTTCGCGCACGGATTCTCCATTCACTTTCGTACCATCGAGCCGCGGGCAGATCTCGACGTGATCATGATTGCCCCCAAGGCACCCGGCCACACCGTGCGCTCGGAGTTCAAGGCCGGGCGCGGCATCCCGGATCTCATCGCCGTGGCGCAGGATGCCTCGGGCAAGGCCAAGGCCACGGCGCTTTCGTATGCGGCCGCAATCGGCGGCGGCCGCACCGCCATCATCGAGACCTCCTTCAAGGACGAATGCGAGACCGATCTGTTCGGCGAACAGTCTGTACTGTGCGGTGGCTGTGTCGAACTGGTGAAGGCCGGGTTCGAAACCCTCGTCGAGGCCGGCTACCCCGCAGAGATGGCCTACTTCGAGTGTCTGCACGAACTCAAGCTCATCGTCGACCTGATGTACGAAGGCGGCATCGCCGACATGAACTACTCGATCTCCAACAATGCGGAGTTCGGTGAGTACGTGACGGGCGCGAAGGTCATCAACGCCGAGTCGCGCAAGGCCATGCGCGAAGCGCTCGCCAACATCCAGAACGGCTCCTACGCCAAGCGCTTCGTCGCTGAAGGCGCTGCCGGCTATCCGGAGATGACCAAGGCCCGCGAGGCGAACGCCCGCCACCCGATCGAGACGGTGGGTGCGGAACTGCGCGCAATGATGCCGTGGATCGGTGCGAACAAGCTGGTGGACAAGGACCGCAACTAAGCCCCGGCGCGACGGCCAGGGCTTAACCCGGACGCTCGCTACTTCAGGAATACCCGAAGTGGCGAGCGTCTGAGTTCATTCCAGCGACTGCTCGCAAGCCACATGAAAAGTGCGGCAAGCCCTGCGTTGACCAGCGCGGCAGCAAGCAGCACCCAGCCGAGGCCAATGTCGTAGTGGTCCCGTAACAGAACCACCAGACCCGCATTGAGCGCCAGCCAGGCTGTGAGCACGCACAGCCATGCCAGCACCATCAATCGGGCGATGACCGCAGAGGTTCTGCGCGCCGCACGCACCTCCAGCAGGGCAAGCTCTCCCCCGTAACGAAGCGTGCGTCCCAGCGCGCCGAGCAGCAGCGCAGCGCTGGCATCGGCGCCGCGCGACGCCCCGGCGGACGCCTCGGCACGCGGCTCTTCTGGCGCGCTGTGCCTGGCCTCGCTCATCTAGCGGCGCAGTATCCTGTCGAGCACGGCACCTGCGAGGGCCGCAAGACCCATGCTCAGCAGCGGGTTGGCCTTGATGAAGGTCGTGGTCTGGCCAATGAGCTCCTCGGAATGCTCGCGGGCGTCGGCCACGGCTGAACTGAGCTTCTCTTCGGTCTTGCGTGCCTGGTCGCGTACCTTGTGATCCACCTGTCGAGCTCCATCGGCCAGCTTGTCGACCGAATCGTGCAGCTTGTCGGCCGCCTTGTCGATCACTTCGTGATTCTCGGACGCTTTGTCCGCCGTGCTTGTCGACTTCGTGTTCTTGGTAGCCATGGTATTTTTCTCCTGCCGTAATTGCGAATGGATTTACCCGTCAACTGCTCACGATGAGCAGCGGCACAACGATGATCATCAGGCCGATAAAGGCGACGATCCCAAGGATAATCCGTACGACGAAGGCGGTGACCTTGAATGCCGCCGCACCAGCCGCAACAAGCAAAATGATGCCGATAACGGTCGTCATGATCGATCTCCCCTGGTTATCGTTATAGTGCCAAGCAAAAACAGTGCAAGCACCATGCCAGCGTCGTGAGGCCCGGCCCTGTACGGTCCGAATCGAAAGATGGCGCTGACTACATTGTAAATGCGGGGCCGCGGTGTGCAAGAACTGCGAGCGCAGAGGCGAGCGGCGTTTTCAGGCCGGCGCCGACCTCAGGGTCGCGCTGTATCCAAGGCGCGGGCCGAGATATTCCGAACCTGAACCGTGCGGCCGGTATCTGCGGCGAAACCGAAGCGGCCCACGACCTCCACCTCCTCGCCCAGCCAGGCCTGGGCTTCGTCCGCCGGCACCAGCCCAACGCGATTGAGTGCATCGTCTTCCAGCCAGAAGTGCCGAGGAGACTCGTGCATCCGCACGACCCCGGAAATACGTACGAGACGGCCCAAAAAATTGTCCTGCTGCTCGACCAGCAGTTCTAGCTCCAGTCCCACCACGGGCTCCTCGCCGCCGCAGCCGGCCAATAGCAGCACAGCGATCACGATGGCAGACGAGACGGTATTCCCACGCGATCGCCGACGCTGCGCCCCTGCATTGTTCATCCTACACCGCCCTGATCTGCCATAGCGTCTATCATAGACACCCATGGCGACCTGCGAACAGATGAATCTGGCAGACCTTCAACGCCCCGTCGACTGGCTCAACGCATCCTGTCATTGCGTACGCCTGGACCAGCAGCGCCTCTACGATCACTGGCGCAGCGAGGGCAGCGCCACAGCCACAGCCTTCGCGGACCGGCCGGGCCTTGCAGCCGACGGCGTAGTGTTTCTCGACGCCGTGGACGCCGCGCTCATGGATCGCGTCACCGCCCTGGTCCATAGGGCGCTCTCGCATCCGACCTACATCCGGCACATGGAAGCCGCCGCACCCGATATCGCTCGCCTGCCGCAGGCCTGCTCAGGCGGTCTGCTCGGACTGGATTTTCATCTCGGCGGTCCGACGCCGCAGCTCATTGAGATCAATACCAATCCCGGTGGATTTCTCATCAACATCGAGCTTGCGGGGATGTTGCACGGCTGCTGCGCGGACGCGGACGACTGGCTGGACGCTGGCTTGCCCGCGCTCGACGAACTGCCCGCACGGCTGTTGGCGCACCATCACAGGGATTGGGTAGCCATGCGCGGTCAGGCGCCTCTGCAAAGTGTTGCAATTGTCGATGACAACGCTACAGCGCAGTTTCTCTACCCCGAGTTCCTGCTCTACCAGCGTCTGTTCGAGCGCGCAGGTTTGGCTTGTCGCATCTTCGACGCAGCGTCACTTGAGTATCGAGACGGCAAGCTTGTTGCCGGCGGGATCGCCATCGATCTTGTCATCAATCGTGTAACGGACTTCTACCTGGCCCAGCCGCAACACGCCGCGCTGCGCCAGGCCTACCTCGAAGGCGCCACCGTAATCACGCCGCACCCCCGGGCGCATGCGCAATGGGCCGACAAACGCCTTCTGGTGTGGTTGCGCGACGATGACATGCTGCGTGAAGCCGGGCTGGATGCCGACGATCGCGAGCACCTGAAAAGCTGCATTCCTCGCACGGCGCTGGTCGATGCCGCGAACGCGCAACAGTGGTGGCAGAACCGCAAGCAATGGTTTTTCAAGCCGATCGATGGCCATGGCGGCAAGGCCGCCTACCGTGGTGAGAAACTCACGCGGGGCACCTTCGAGCAGATCCTGCAGCGCCCCTACGTAGCCCAGGCCGTCGTACCCACGTCAATGCGCAGCGTCGTCATCGATGGACAGGCTGCCGACCTGCGCGTCGATGTACGCAATTTCGCCTGCGAGGGGAGCACGTGGTTACGCGCCGCGCGACTGTATCGCGGCCAGACGACCAACTTCCGCACGCCGGGCGGCGGATTCGCCCCGGTAATCGTCGCCCATGCTTGACACCGCCCTGATCGCCGCGTCTTTCGTCACCTTCTTCGTGGTCATCGACGTGCCTGGCGTCGCGCCCATATTTGCAGGCCTCACGGAAGGCACCGACCGCGCGCATCGGCGGAAAATGGCCATCAAGTCTGTAGCCATTGCCACGCTCGTGCTGATCGGCTTTGCCTATGGTGGCGAGTGGCTCCTTGGCGCCCTGCACATCAGTCTGGATGCGTTCCGGGCCGCGGGCGGCGTGCTGCTGTTCATGATCGCACTGGACATGGTGTTCGAGAAGCGCACCAAGCGTCGCGAAGAGCGTGCCGACGCGTTGAGTGAATCCGATGGAAGCCTGCCGGGTACCCACGAGGACATTTCGGTGTTTCCTATGGCCATCCCGATGCTGGCCGGCCCCGGCGCCATCGCCTCCATCATGCTGTTCATGTCGCAGGCATCAGGCTCGCTGGGCGCGCAGCTGTCGGTGCTTATCGGGCTGGGCGCCAACCTTCTGATCTGTCTGGTGACGTTTCTGCTGATCGGCCCGGTGATGAAGCTGATGGGCGACACCATTGCTGCGATGATCACGCGAATCCTTGGCGTCATCCTTGCGGCGCTGGCCGCACAGTTCATTTTCGACGGCATCCGGGGCGCGCTGCTGGGCGGGTGATGCGAGTGTCACTCTCAGTCCATGCCCATTTCGTCTGCGATCGAGTTCGCCCACACCATGGCTTCGATATAGGCCTGACTGAATCGGCGCGTCGACATCTGGGTCGCCTCGGGGGACGACGGCTCCTGTTCGAATGCCAGTGTACTGGCGAGACATTTGCCGAGCGGCGACTGACGGTTGCCCAGCAGGGCATCGCGCAGGTTTGAATCCAGCGGAATTTCCTGGGCAAGCTCGGCCGCGGAGATACCCAGGGTATCTTCCAGAATCGACAGCAGGCCCAGCAGAAACGCCGATCGCGGTGACGCATCGTGTCGCGGGGCAAGCAACTCGCAGGCCTTGGCGCGCGTGAGGCCCGATCTGGCGCTCTCACCGCCTCCACCGGTCAGGCGCATCATGCCCAGCAGTGTCGCCAGCTGCTGCACTCTGCGGACACCGAGGATCTGAATCGCGTCTTCAACGCTGTTGATCCTTCGCCACCCGAGCCCTGCGGAGTTGCACAGGCGCAGCACCTTGACGGAAAGCGCCGGGTCATGCTCGATGAGTTCCGCGAGCTTTGTGGTGCTGCTGTCCGGGTCCTGCAGTAGGGCGACCAGACGAAGCGTTGACAGGCGACCGGCACGCAACTCACCGTGTTGCAGCGTCTCGGCCCTGGCGTAATGGTAGCCCTGAAAGAAGCTGAACCCGAGGCGACTGCACAGATCGTGCTGCTTCGCCGTCTCGACTTTTTCGGCCAGCAGCTCGAGCCCTCGAGCCTGGAGTTTGGCGGCAAGCTTCGTCAGCCTGACCTCCTCGTAGACGGGCACCTCGACCTTGATGATATCCGCCAGAGCCAGGAGGTCCCCGCGCCCGGGGTCGTCCGACCAGTCATCGAGCGCCACCGTGAAGCCCTGGGCGCGCAGTTCCTGTAGCGCGTGGATGATGCCTGGCGTCACCGGGACATCCTCCAGCACTTCAACGACCACCTGGTCGGCGGGAAGCAGGGTCAGCACGCCACTCGTGAGCATCTGCTCGGTGGCATTGATGAACAGCCGCTTGCCAGCCGATAGCGCCGCGAGACCCCGGCTGGCGTAGATGCCCACGATGACGTGGGCCGTGGCGACGTCGCCATCGACAATGTCGGCCCGTGTGGCCGTGCCATCCTCTCGGAACAGCAACTCATAGGCAACGAGGTCGCCGGACTTGCCATAGATCGGCTGCCGACCGACAAAAAATTCGCTCACTGCATGATCTCGGTCAGGAACCTCAGCCCCACTCAGGTCGGATTTCCGCGCCCCGCATTATTCCGCCTCCGCGCAGCATCTGTCCGTGACGCGGTCCCGGATCGGGCCGAAGCGGCGAGGCAATCCGCACACCGCGGCTGGAACAATCTTGCCACAGCCATGTAAATGCTACCGACCCGAAAGCGCGTAAGTGTCTGATTTAATTAACAGTGCGGCGTGGCACGGATCGTGCAACTTTCCCAGGCGAGTGCTTCATCCTCATCCGGCAACACCGGTTACGGAACGAAGCTCGGGACTTGCATTCAATTCAGGAGGTTGAAGAATGAAAAATCATAGTCATGCAAAATCGGCGACTCTGCGGAAAAACTGGCTGCTGGGCGCCAGCCTCCCCGCAATCATGCTGGCATCAGGCATGTTGCTGACCCAGGCGCACGCGAGCGCCGACAAGGACGATCACGATCACTCCGAATCGCGTTCGGCCGGGGAAGTGGTCACGGACAGCTGGATTACGACGAAAGTCAAATCCCAGCTCGTCGTCGATGACGACGTGTCGGGGTTCGACATCTCCGTGGAGACCCGCGAGAAGGTCGTCTACCTCTCAGGTGAGGTGGAAACCCAGTCGCAGGTCAGCCACGCCGTGGAAATCGCCGAGCAGACCGAGGGCGTCAAGAGCGTTAATGCCACGTCGCTTCGGATCGGCACGGCCGTCGACCAGGTGCGCGAGGCTGTAGGCATGCGCGACGACTGAGTGTCGGTAAAGGAAATGCATCGTTGATGCATTCAGCGCGGGCGACTGCACGGTCGGGTCGCCCGCGATTTCATGAATGAATTTCTAAAGGGGAATTACAATGATTGGCTGGGCTGTTACATTTTTGATCATCGCGCTGATTGCAGGCGTATTTGGGCTGAGTGGCGTTGCCGGCACTGCCGTCAACATCGCGTGGATCCTGTTCGTGGTCGGCCTGATTCTGGCGGTTGTCATGTTCCTGTCGGGTCGGCGACCACCACTGTGACCCACTTCGGTCACGGCGACGCCTGCAGCCGGCTCCAAGCTACTTCGCGCCGACCCTCTGCCCTTCAGAGGAGTCGTCGGAGTCGGAGGACTCATACTCCTTGAGCCGGTTGTAGAGCGTTTTGAGGCTGACGCCAAGGGCGTCAGCCGTCATTTTCTTGTTGCCACTGAAATGATCGAGCGTCTTTTCGATCAGGCTCTTTTCAACGTCCCGTATCGACATGCCGGGCACCAGTGCATCGTCTGCCCCGCCCCAGCCAGGCGGTCGCTCGAAATCATCCGGCAGCACTTCCACCTGCTTTTCGCCGCGGTTCAGGATCGCGGCGCGCAGCAGCGTATGCTTGAGTTCACGCACGTTTCCAGGCCAGTGATAGGCACCGAGGCGCGCCAAGGCTTCGGGCGACACGGTCTCGGGCGTGCCGTACTGTGCCGCATACTGTGCCAGAAAGTGCCCGGCCAGCAGTTCCACATCGCCCTCGCGTTCCCGCAGCGGCGGTACATGGATGGTCAGAACATTGATGCGGTAGAACAGATCCTCGCGAAACGTGCCTTCGCCGACTTGCGCTTCGAGATCCCTGTTGGTGGCGGCCACGACGCGGGGCGCGACGGTGATTTCCTTCTCCGCCCCAACGCGCTGAAGGGTCTTGGTTTCCAGAACCCGCAGAAGTGCGACCTGCTGCTGCAGCGGCAGCTCGCCGATTTCATCCAGAAACAGCGTGCCGTCCTGGGCGCGTTCGAACAGGCCCTTTCGCCGGGACGCCGCACCGGTAAAACTGCCCTTCTCATGGCCGAACAGCTCGCTGGCAAGCAGTTCCTGAGGGATTGCACCGCAGTTGACCGCTGCGAACGGACGGGCCGGATCGCGCACGTGATGCAGGGCCTGCGCGACGAGTTCCTTGCCCGTGCCGCTCTCGCCGGTGATCAGCACCGTGATGTCGGTGGTGCCGTATTCGCTGACGGTCTGCCGCAGGGCGCGCATGCACGCCGAGTCGCCGATGATCTCGGCGCAGGCGAGTTTGTCGGCTTTACGTCGGACGCCCGCCACCGGAAACTGCCCGGACTGGTCGCTGAGCGCACGTGTGATACTGTCCAGCAGGGCGGTTGCGTCAAGCGGCTTGACCAGGTAGTCGGCTACATGACCACGTACGGCCCGTACGGCGGACTCGATCGACGGATGACCAGTGATGATCACGGTGCTGGGTCCGTCTTCCGATACGAGTTCCAGTCCGCTGCCGTCGGGCAGCAGCAGGTCGACGAACAGAAGGTCGAGGCGCTCGCGCTCCATGACGGCACGGGCTTCGGACAAGCCACCGGCGGTGAGCACGGCGTGACCCTCGCCTTCCAGCAACGGCTGGATGGCCGATGTGAAATCTGGGTCATCATCGACGAACAGAATGCGTGCCATGGGTCGCGCTGCCACCTGCCCGCTATTGGCAGTCGCCGGCGCTGTTTTTCGCGCGGAAACGCAATATGGGACATAAAGGGACGAACCATCGATAATACCCCACGACCGCAGGAACCGGAATACTCGCCTGAGCGAATCCGGGGGCGGCGCCCCCGAGTGGGAGAACCGATTTGACCACGCGCTTGCTCATAGCAGCCGTTTTGACCCTTGTGCTGGTTTTTCTCACGCTTCAGGCGTCGAGTTTCCTCCGCGATACGGAGAACTCGAACATCGCGCTGATCGGCGAGACCGAGTCGTATGCGACCCGAAGCCGCTTGATCCGCGACATCGACGCCATGCTTCAGGCGCTGCGTGATGCGCATAACTACTGGGCGGCAAACGCGGCCCGGCCACCGGGCGAGTGGCCCGCCTACCTGGGGGCGGACCTGACGCAGTTCAGCGGACTGGAGGCTCTGGTCTGGATCGATGATGCAAGGGGGGTTCAATTCCTGCGCAACCCCCAGCAGCCGGCGTTAGACGTGCCGCCCGGGCAGGATCAGGCCCTGGCCATGCAGCGCCTGCGTGAAGACGCTGCTCGCGTTCGCGGCGAGGCGATGTTGGGCCCCTATGCGGGGGACGACGGATATCGAATCAGGGTCGTCATCAACCATGCGCAGGCTGCCGGGCTCATGGTTGCCGAGATCAACGCGCCGGCGATGCTCCGCGCGTTCCTGGAAGACGCCTCGCCAGGCTACGCCATTGAAGTCACGTGGCGTGACGAAACCCTTTTTTCGCGCGACACCGCTGCGATCGAGATTCCCGGCGACTGGGCACGCCAGGGCCGGATCAGAACCTCGATGGGTGCGCTGCTGACGGTTGTGCATACGCCAACTGCCGAGCTGGCGGCATCGCTGGTCACGCCGGCGCTGGCGGCCGTGCTGCCGCTGGGCTTAGCGGTCTCGTTTCTGATGGGCCTGCTGATCTGCGAGAACGGTCGAGTGAACACCCGCGCGACGGCTGCCCGACAGGCGGAGCTGAAGATTGCCGACCTGAACAGGGGGCTGGAGGCGCAGGTGACCGAACGCACCGCCGAGCTCGCCAATCTTAACGCAGACCTCGTCACCATCACCGAATCCGTGACCCACGACCTGCGCAGCCCCCTCAACGCCATCTCCGTCAACCTGGCGCTGATCGACCGACGTGCCGGGAGCGATCTTTCAGGCGAGGCGAAAGAGGCATTGGCGCGCATCAATTCGGGCGTGCGCCGGATGACGGATATCCTCGAGCGTGTAGTCGGATTGTCGCTGGCGGCGAACTCGATTTTCGAACGCGATACGCTGAACATGGAAGCCTTGGTCGCCGAGGTATTCGACCAGTTGCAGTCTGTCGAGCCAGGACCAAAGGCGCTGCTCGAGTTAGGCGAGCTCCCCGCGGCCGAAGGTGATGACACGCTGGTGCGAATCCTGGTGCTGAACCTGCTGGGAAACGCACTGCGCCACACACGCGAGAAGGATCCCCGTCGCATCACCGTATCAGCGGAGCGCGGCGCGTCGGCTGCGGTAATCTATTGCATCCGCGACAACGGTTGTGGTCTGGATCCAGAAGACGCCAAGCGTATCTTCGCTCCGTTCGAGAAATTGACGAAGACCGGCAAGTCGGACGGCACAGGTCTGGGCCTGGCAATCGCCGAGCGCATCGTGAAGCGGCACGGTGGGCGCATCTGGGCCGACGGCGCCAAAGACGAAGGCGCCGCGATTTATTTCACTCTCAGGCCCGACCCTGCCGACACGGCCGGTCCAGCTTGATCGACCGTGTCAGCCCTGAAGTGTAGCCGCGGCGCGGCGTGATCTGCGGCTAGTTGCGCCCGAGCAGGAGCATCGCGCCCCCTGCTGCACTGCTGATCGCGCCTGCCACCCAGTACCACACGGTGTTGTCGGTGTATTCCCCGGTCAGTGCCTCGGAAACCTGGTCATCTAGACCCTGCGATGACTGGAAGCCCAGGAAAAGCAGCAGCAGTCCGACTGCAAGAAGGACGAGGCCGATGATGCGTTTGGTGGTCATCGTGATGCTCCATTGGTGGGTGAACGGGTTCCGACGATAGCCCCCAAGAGGATAGCAAGAAATATGCCACTGCCTGTGGCCATCATGAAGGCCGCGGCCCGCGGCGCAGTCAGGCGAGTCCCGCCAGGGCTGATCCACATTGCCCGTCGACCATATTCGCGCTTTTGCCTGCAAGTTTTTCCATCCGGCCGGTAAGGAGTTCTACGCCGCCCCGTATGTGAGCGCAGCCCGATCTGTGTGGAACGCGATGCGGCGCCATCCTGCAAGGCGTGGCATGCAACTTGCAAAAGGACCGTTAAGGGCGGCTGCCACCGTCGCAGTGGGACGGACCCGATTCGCGTTCGCGGTGCTCTACCCTGCGGAGACGAGAGTCATGAATACGACGAGTGAACACCTGGGCGAACTGCTGCCGGCAGCGCGACAGGGAATCGAGTTCTACGAGTACGCCGCCAAACGCATCGGGCCGGTGTCGCTGAGAGTTGTCTTCCACAGCATGGCCAAGGTGCGCTACGACCTGGTCCGGGCCCTTTGCGCCGAGGTGGTCACGCACAGCGAGTCTCCGGCAGATGGACCGAGTTTTGTTGGCAGAACTACACGCTTGTACCGGCGCATGCGCGACCAGCTGGCCAGGAACCCGGAAACTCGGCATGTGGCCGAATTGATCAGGCATGAAGCGGTTCTGCTCGACGCGTTGCGTGAAAGCTGTCAGGAGGCCGGCGAGGAGGGCAACCAGCGGGTCGCAGAGATCCTACGTGTGCACCTTCCGCGCATGAATGCCTGCCATGAGGAACTCGAGCGACTGCAGACCCATCTATTCTGAAGTTTTTTTCGCAAGGTTCATTTTCACCAGACACGCAATCCCGAGGAGACACCAATGAACAAGGACCAGACAAGCGGCAAGTGGAAGCAGGTGAAGGGCAAGCTGCGCGAGCAGTGGGGCAAGCTCACCGACGATGAACTCGACCAGGCACGCGGCAACGCCGAATACCTGGCGGGCAGGATCCAGGAACACTACGGCACGTCGCGGGAAGAGGCGATGCGCAGGATCCGTGAGATCGAAACCCAGGGGTGAGGCGACTCCGGGGTCGTGGCGACGCCAAAATGGATTGCCGGGGTCGCATCCGGCGGCGGGTACGCATTCATCTATGTGCATCGCCCCCAACGCCAAGGTCATCAACGAATCCCTCTGGCGGTGACGGAGAGATGACAACCGTACGTTCAGTAAACCGCAAGATCACTGTCCGACGAGGATCGGTCACGTACGCGCGGTAAGGGCCCAGGGCCTTGTTGCGGAAGCGACCTGAGAACGAGAACAGCCCACCATTGCCGAATGTACGGACACTCCCACGCATGGCGTCGGGCTCGAACCGCGCTGACGCAAGGCCGGTCATCGGCAGTCGTGTGGTCCACAGCAGGCGATATACAAGCACAGCATCGGCGGTGAGCGCATACCCGCGAATGGTGAACAGTGCGCCACCGAAGATGATTGCCAGCGGAAGCAACGCGACCCGCTGAAGCACCTGATCGCCGCTCCATAGAAAGACTATCGCCAGGCCTGCGCACAGCACGCTCGACAGTGAAGTTGCGACAACCAGCGAAGTGCTCCAGGGGGCCGCGTATTCTTTCATTGTGTTGCCTTTCGTCGCGAACTCCGACACCCCACCCCGGATGGGCGGGACGGCTATGCCGACTCATACTCCGACGGCTGGTTGTATTCGACCTTCCGACCACTGAAGGCATCGAACAGCGCTCGGTGCCGCGCGAGGCCGTATTCGTCCCGCCGCGACTCGTATTCTCGAACCCAGCTCAGGAGATTCTGCAGGTTCGCATCCTGTGCCTCGCGCGAGCCGAACTTCTCCGCCTCCCACGGGCGTGCGCGACAATGAGCAAGGCATGCTTCCACACCGGGATTCAGGAATATCAGCGTGTCCGCGTGCTGCAGCAGGGGTTCGAGGATATCGGCATAGCAGCCCTCAATTATCCAGCTGTCATTGGCTTCGATGAACCCGAGCGCATCTGCAACGCTGTCGGCGACGGGGCGTCGCTGGGCGCCTTCGCCGAACGCGACCTCATCGAGCGAGAGCCTGGCCGCCGCCTGGCGTTCCAGCAGTTTCCTGGCGAGGGTGCTTTTGCCGGCGCCGGCGTTTCCCAACAGAATGGTCTTCAGACGAGGTGTCCTCTACCGTGGCCCATGGCGGCTGCGCTCACTGGTGAGGCTACCAATGCAGGGTTCCCGGCATGCCCTTGAACGGACCCGTGAGATCATCGGTAATCCACCCGCCATAGAACCCTCCCGGTTGCGCCCTGGCCTGCTCGTCATCGACATAGCAGCAATCCATCATCGCAGGCATGAACGCGATGCAGCCGGATAGCGCTTCAAACGGAGCGCGTGCATCCGGGTAGCACCACGCAGCGTTGGCCGCACGTTTCTCGCCAAGCACCACGTCGAAGTACCTCGCCTGGCCCTTCCACTCGCAAAGACTGCGATGGCGATTGGGCACGAGGACTTCGGGCAGTACAGACTCGGCGGGGAAATAATAGGTCGGAGGGCTAGCCGTCTCGCACAAGCGGTATCCGAACGTCGAGTCGCCAATGATCCGGCCGGCGAACTGCACGCGCAATCGTCTGTGCTCGCCAGCCAGAGATGGCGGGCGGGGGAAGTCCCATACCGACGCTTGTCCGGTCCCGGGGATGGGCACGGCCTCCGGGTCGAGCCCGGCTGCGAGCAGGCGCCGAAGACGCTGTGGGCAATGGGAGGTGATCACTTCGTACGGCGGGTGCATAAGACGCAACGCATGAGCGTACAGCAAGATCTGGAGCGTACTGCAAGATCCGCGGTGCTGCCAGTACTTCGCGGGCGGATCGCCGGCACCGCCGCGGACACCGGAAAAAACGGGCTGCCCGCTTCACCGGACAGCCCGCATGCTGCTGCGCAGGTCTAGCGCGTCGTGCGGGTGGTCATGCGTTCGGCCTCAAAGTCAGGCAGGTTGCTCAACTCGTCCTCGCTCATGTTGACGACGATTTCGTACTCGTCATCCTCATCGCTCTTGGCGCGCACCTGAACGTCGTCCCACGACAGCGCCTTGGTCTCGTCACCGATGCCCATCACGCCGCCGGTCGTGATCAGCACGGCCGCCACTCGGCCGTCACGATCGAGCACGACGTCGGCGATCGAGCCGATCTCTTCATCCTGCCGATTGACGACACTGGTGCCCTCGAGATCGTTCAGCTTGATATGGCCCTGCTCCAGACGCGTCAGACGCTTGT
>CAYLNP010000048.1:0-15153 GCA_964384925.1 uncultured Woeseiaceae bacterium | reverse complement strand
TCCGGGGGCGATCGCGTCATCGGCAACCTCGACGAATGGAATCACGTCCACGGCCGCCATACCCTCCGGAATCACGCCCGTGGCGAAGAGAATGTCTTCGTAACGATCGGCGATCTCGTCGCCGACTGGCCCTGCCAGCACGTTGAGCAGCGCGCGACCTGACTCGGTGAGCAGGCTGGTAGGATCCAGGGCCACCGTATACACCAGGTTATTGAAGTCCTCCAGCAGTTCGAATGCGCCGCTGGAACCCCACGGGGCGGCCAGGTCGGTGCGGAAGAACGGTGTGATGTAGGTCGCGTTACCGATGCCGTCCGGGGTGGCATCGAAGGAGGTCTGAGGATAGTGGCGCAGGCCGTTCGCGGCCATGCCGGTCAGGTACTCGCGCGCGGCCGCAGTCTGGACCTCGATCGAATCAGCGGCGCTGATGCCGGCGAAATCGCCCCGGCCGAGTGAGGCGCCACCCACTGCGTCGAAGGCCAGCTGCAGGAAAGGCAGGTAGGCGAGCGGATTGTCCGCCGCCGCGAAGATCGCGCCGACATCCAGACCCTCGGGAATCGGACCATCCACCTGCACGCCCACCGATCCGGGCCCCGCCAGGCCGGCAGCCACAATACTGTTGTCGGTGACGGCGTGGCACAGGGCGCAGGACACACCAACCCTGTTCCCCATCTCCAGCTCAAGCGCATCGGTCGGATCGAAATCCGCGTCGCTGCCCAGGGGCTTGCGATTGCCGTCGCCATCGAAGGTCACAACGCCGATGACGGCATTCTGGTTGATCAGTGCCAGCGTGACGGCCGGATCTCCCAATGCGGTGTCTTCCGGGTCCATGCCGCCTTCAACCTGGTCAAGCGCCTCGAGCAAAGCCTCGGCGGTATCGGCGTTCAGCGCTTCGGCGTTGACGCTCAGCCCCAGACCCAGCGCGCCCAGCGGCGTGAGTCCCGCAGCCGCGATGCCTTGGGGCAGACGCATGGCATCGGTCCAGAACCCCTGATTGCCGAAGGTCTCGAAACGGAACACCGCCTCCCCGACTTCGACCGGATCCGGCGGTGGAGGCGGCGGCGGCGGGGGCGGGGGCGCGACGACAGGTGGTTCCATCGGCGGCGGACTGCTGCTCGAACTGCAGCCTGTCATGAAGATGGCCAGCAGCGCGGCTGCGGCAAGGTGCTGCCAGGCACGGCCGGGCAGCCCGGGCATCAGGCGTATCGAACGCGGCACGGCCGCAGGACTGTGGTTATGCATGACGGGACTCCTGTCACTGCTGATGGCGCGCACTCACCGAAAAGGCAAGCGCTACCCGTGCTACGCAGCAGGGGGGAACCCGGATGCACCCGACGGTGCACGGGACGCGACGCAGAGTTATCCGTTAGGTGAACAGGTGGGCGATGCGCAGGTACAGGTGAGCCGGCCAGGACACCGTCTCACCCCGGATCATCAACAAGGCGCCGTCTGCCGACTCGAAGCCCGAGTGCCGGACCTTCTCGCCAGCGAGCAGGTAGTCGCCGGCCCGGTACTCCACGCCCTCATGCACCACGCTGCCCTCGAGAATCAGGCACTCTTCCTCGGCGCTGTGCGGATGCGGCGGAATGCGCGCGCCGGCTGCCAGTCGCCACAGGCTCGTCTGCGTGCCGGCCTGCTTGTCCAGGCGCAGCACCTTGATCGACACGCCCGGCAGGAAGTCCAGCCAGTCGCCCGCCTCGCCGCGCACGACGCGCGTCTTCGGGCGCGTGCGCTCCATCAGCAGGGCCTTGATGCGCTTCTTGCGGGCACGACCGGGCGACACGCCAGGCAGGGCCTGGGCGATGAGCGCCAGCTCCTCAGGCGTGAGTTCGTCTTCCGGCGGTGGATCGGCTTCAGTCATGACCGTTAGCGTCGTCCGGCGCCAGATGCCTGCGCAAAATCAGCAGGCCGCGCCTCAAGTGTGATTTTACCGTGCCCAGCGGCATCTCCAGGCGTTCGGCGATCTCCTGGTGAGTCAGGTCCTCCATGAAGGCCAGCCCGACCAGGCGGCGCTGCACCTCGCTGAGCGCGTCCAGCGCCTCGTGCACCCGGCTACCCTGCTGGACCAGGTCGATCAGCGCCTCTGCCGTGGGTTGGTCGTCGTGCATATACGCAAGGTCGTCCTCCTCCGGTTGCACCCGACCCCTGCGGTGGCGGCGCTGGCGGCGCAGCAGATCAAGGCTGCGGCTGCGGGCAATCGTCAGCAGCCAGGCGATCACTTTGCCGCGCGCCGGATCGAATCGCGCGGCGTCCTCCCAGGCCTGCTGGTAGACCTCTCCGACCACCTCCTCGGCATCATCGGGATCGCGCAGCAGGCGCAGGCACAAGCCATAGACCTGATCGAGGGTTATGTCAAAAAGCTTCGCCAACGCCTTCTGATCCCCGTCGGTGATCCGTTGCAGCAGCGCACCCAGGGGATCATGACCGCTATCGTTCAACTCGATATTCCGTTTTCGCCGCGTGCGCGACTAACGCACCGGGCTCCTGCCTCGGGTTTTGGCGTCAAAGCGTCAAGCCCGATAATCGTGCGCAAGTGACGCTAGCGCGGCACTGCCGCGCCAGATTGCGATCCGGCGATCAGACGCTCGAGCTGCTCCACGTCCACCGGCTTGGTCAGGTGCGAGTCAAAGCCCGCCTCGCTCGCCTCGCGCTTGTCCTTCTCCTGGCCCCACCCGGTCATCGCGATCAGCAGAATGTCGCGGCCCCACGGCTCTCGACGAATCCGCCGCGCCACCTCGTAGCCGTCGAGGCCGGGCATGCCAATGTCCAACAGCGGGACATTCGGCCGCTGCGCCCGAAGCTTCGCCAGCGCCTCTTCGCCGTCAAGGGCCGTCTCCACCTCGTGGCCCTTGATCTGCAACATGATCGAGACGGCATGAAGCGCATCGCCGTTGTCATCGGCCGCAAGGATCCGCCGGCGGGCGGTTTGCTTCGGCGGCATTGACTGACCGTCACCGTCGCGGGGCGCTGGAGCCTGCCGCGCTTCGCTTTCCATCGCCGCGAGCCGCACGACGAACTCGCTTCCCTGGCCGAGCCCTTCGCTCATCCCTTCGATCGTGCCGTTGTGAAGTTCTATGATTGATTTCGCAAGCGGAAGCCCAATGCCGAGTCCGCCTGCCGCATGGGCAAGGGGGCTGTCGAACTGCTCGAACATCTCGAAGACACGGCCAAGCTGCTCGCCGGACATGACGATTCCCGTGTCCGCGACGCGTACCACCGCATCCTCGCCCTCGCGCGCTACTTCGATTCGAACTTTTCCACCGCGCTGCGTGAATTTGCAGGCATTTTGCAGCAGATTGTTCACCACCTGCGCAACCCGTGTCGGATCGGCATTGACCTCGATCGGCTGCTTCGGAAGACTTATCGTCAGATCAAGCCCACTCGCCTCGCACAGCAGTCGCGCATCGTGCATCAGGTCCCCGATCACCTCACGCACGTCCACTCGCCTCCTGCGCAGCTCAATCTTTCCGCGGGAGATGCGGCTGACATCCAGCAGATCCTCGACCAGGCGCACAAGCTGTGAGGACTGGCGGTCGACGATCGCGCTCATCTGTTGGATACGCTCGCGGTTCCCGTCCGCGCCGTGCACCACGCCCAACGCCATCCGGATCGCCGCCAGCGGATTGCGCAGCTCGTGTGCGAGCGTCGCGAGGAATTCATCCTTCCGGCGATCGGCTTCCTTGAGAAGGTTCTCCGCGCGCTTGATGGCGCTCAGGTCATGGAAGTAGCAGACGACGCCGTACTGGCCGTCCGGCAGCGTGATGCGTTCGATCCTCCAGTCATAGGATTCAATCTCCCCCAGATCGCAGCGCAGCTCGGTCGTCGCGGGCGCGATGTACGCCTCGCCGGTCTCCAGCGTATGCCGGAACCGGCCGATCACCTCAGTGGCGAACGGCTCCGTCCAGATCAAGCGCAACACTTCCGCAAAGTCGCGGCCGGGCAGCGGCTTGACGTTCTCGAACACTTTCCGCGCCCCCGCGCCCACCTCCCGCAATCGGAAGTGCGAATCGACGATGTACACACCGAACGGCGCGTGATGCACCAGGTTGAAGAGCGTCTCATGGTTGCGCCGCAACTGCTCCTCATCGCGCTTGCGCTCCGTGACTTCCCGCACGATGCCGAGCATCCTGCGCCGCCCGCCCGCCGCGGCCCGGTACTCCGTTCCGTGCGCCTCGATCCAGTGAATGCTGCCATCGGGCCAGACAATGCGGCACTCGAAATCCCAGTCGCCGCGAACCGTTGAGGCCTCATCAAATTGGCGCTGCACCTGGGTACGGTCCTCGGGATGCACAAACTTCAGAAACTTTTCATGACTCCAATCCTTGAACGGTTCGGTCGCGCCAAAGCACTGGTCGTGCTGCCACGAGGTCCGCGCGATGCCAGTGTCGAGATCAAGGTCCCAATCGCCCAGTCGCCCCGCCGTGATTGCAAACCGAAGTCGCTCCTCGCTCTCACGCCTCGCCGCCCGATCGTGCTCCCGTGCATCCATCGATCGCCGCGAGACCCACGCCGTGGCCGCCGCGATCGCAATCGCCGTGATCACCACCACGCTGTCCACGGCGCTCGCACTCTCAGCGAGTCGCCAGTTCATTCGCGGCGGCACGAACAGGTACCACGTGCCCAGCAGCCCGGCCACCGCTGCCGCCAGAAACGGCCCCGCCCGAACCAGAAGCACCAGCGGAAGCAGGGCAATGAACAGGGGAAGAAATGCGACTCGGTTGCCCAACGCCGGGTCCACCAGCCATCGCCCCACGAGCAGCGCGCTCACCACTCCCAACGCCAGCGCGCACTGCCACCTTTTTGGCCAGTCATACGGCAGGTACTGCAGCCCCTTCGCACGCGCGTGTTCCATTGCTGCTCCAACAAGTCAAGCTGCCACTATGCCGCAAATCCCCCATCCATGCCTGCAGGCAAATGCATGGTCTGGGCCGACCCGCTGGGAGGAATGATCGGAGAGCCTTGATGCATCGCTTGCCCGTCGCGCAGGACTCAGCGTTGACGACTCGTTGCGAAATACCCCTGAAAACAAAACGGCCCCGTCCCTGAGGACGAGGCCGTAATGTTACAAAAGGGTTGCGGGCAGGCAGCACCCGCCCGCATGGGCCTGACTTACATCATGCCGCCCATGCCACCCATGCCACCCATATCCGGCATCGGCGCACCGCCCTTCTCGTCCTTCGGTGCCTCGGCAATCATCGCCTCGGTCGTCAGCAGCAGGCCGGCCACGGAGGCTGCGTTCTGCAGCGCGTAGCGGCTGACCTTGGTCGGGTCGAGAATGCCCAGCGCGATCATGTCACCGTACTCACCGGTGGCCGCGTTGTAGCCGTAGTTGCCCTTGCCTTCGCGGACCTGGTTAAGCACCACGGAGGCATCGGCGCCGGCGTTGGAGACGATCTGGCGCAGCGGCTCCTCGACGGCGCGACGCAGGATGTTGATGCCCACGTTCTGGTCATCGTTGTCGCCGGTCAGCTTCTCGATACCCTTCACGGCACGCAGCAGGGCCACGCCACCGCCCGGCACCACGCCTTCCTCGACGGCGGCACGCGTGGCGTGCAGCGCGTCTTCGACACGAGCCTTCTTTTCCTTCATCTCGATCTCGGTGGCAGCGCCGACCTTGATCACGGCAACACCGCCGGCCAGCTTGGCAACGCGCTCCTGGAGCTTCTCCTTGTCGTAATCCGACGAGGACTCCTCCATTTCACGGTTGATCTGCTTGACGCGCGACTGGATCTCGTCGCTCTTGCCAGCACCGTCGATCAGCGTGGTGTTCTCCTTTGTCACCTGGACCTTCTTGGCCTCACCCAGGTCTTCCAGGGTGGCCTTCTCCAGCGACAGGCCGACTTCCTCGGAGATCACCTGGCCGCCGGTCAGGATCGCGATGTCCTGCAGCATGGCCTTGCGACGATCGCCGAAGCCCGGCGCCTTGACGGCAGCAACCTTGACGATGCCGCGGATGTTGTTGACCACCAGCGTGGCCAGCGCCTCACCTTCGACGTCCTCGGCAATGATCAGCAGCGGACGCGAGGACTTGGCAACACCCTCGAGCACCGGCAGCAGATCGCGGATCGACGAGATCTTCTTGTCGTAGAGCAGGATGAAGGGGTTTTCCAGCTCGGCCGACTGGCTCTGCTGATTGTTGATGAAGTAGGGCGACAGATAGCCGCGGTCGAACTGCATGCCCTCGACGACGTCGAGTTCATTGTCCAGACCCGAACCTTCCTCGACGGTGATCACGCCTTCCTTGCCGACCTTCTTCATCGCATCGGCAATGATGTCGCCGATTGCATGGTCGGAGTTCGCCGAGATCGTGCCGACCTGGGCGATGGCCTTGTGGTCGTCACAGGGCTTGGAGAGCTTCTTGAGCTCGGCGACGATGGCGGCTGAGGCCTTGTCGATGCCGCGCTTGAGGTCCATGGGGTTGAAACCGGCGGCGACCGACTTCAGGCCTTCGCGCAGGATGGCCTGGGCGAGGACGGTGGCAGTGGTGGTGCCGTCACCGGCGATGTCGGAGGTCTGCGAGGCAACCTCCTTGACCATCTGCGCGCCCATGTTCTCGAACTTGTCTTCAAGCTCGATTTCCTTGGCCACGGAAACACCGTCCTTGGTGACGGTCGGGGCGCCGAAGCTCTTGTCGAGCACGACGTTGCGGCCCTTGGGGCCAAGCGTCACACGGACGGCGTTGGCCAGAACGTTGACGCCGCGGAACATGGCCTGGCGGGCGTCATCGCTGAAACGTACTTCTTTGGCAGACATTGCTGTGTGTCCTCTCTATTGCTTTGGTGGCGGAAAACGCGGGTACGGCGTGCTTACTCGAGCACCGCCATGATGTCGTCTTCCTTCATGACCAGATAATCTTCGCCGTCGAGCTTGACCTCGGTACCGGAGTACTTGCCGAACAGCACCTTGTCGCCCTTCTTCAGCGTCAGGGCGCGCAGGTCGCCACTGTCCAGAACCTTGCCCTGGCCCACGGCGATGACCTCACCCTTGATCGGCTTCTCGGCAGCCGAGTCCGGGATCACGATCCCGCCGGGTGACGTACGTTCCTCTTCCATGCGCTTGATCAGAACACGATCATGCAGCGGACGAATTTTCATCGATTGAACTCCCTAAAAGTCCCCAGTGAATGACACGCCGCCGCCTCCTGTGAGGCACCGGCCTCGGGGCGCGCTGTTAGCACTCACCCGAATCGAGTGCTAATTATGGGGATGCCGGGAAGGAATTCAAGGGCTACTGGCAGATGTTTTTTGGCGACCACCCGGCCGCGGCGGTATCCTTCCGGACGCAATGACGCCGGATGCGATCCTCGTGCTGACGACCTGCGCCGACGAGGCGCAGGCCGAGTCGCTGGCAACCGCGCTGGTGGATCAGCGGCTTGCGGCCTGCGTATCGTGCCTGCCGGGGCTGCGCTCCTGGTATCGATGGGAGGGCCGGGTGGCGCGGGAAGACGAGGTGCTGCTGCTGATCAAGTCGCGCGCCGATCAGTATACGGCGCTGGAGGCCGCGATTTTCGAGCTGCATGCCTACGAGGTACCCGAGATCCTGGCGTTCTCGGTGGCGGCGGGTCTGCCGGCTTATCTTGCCTGGCTCAGCGCGCAGCTGGAGGTGCCGGACCCAGCGTCCGGCACCCCAAGCTGAGCGCTGAGCTTGACGGCTGAGCGCCCGAATCCACCGCGCGTGGCGACCTCAGCGCCGGGCCACACTGCGGGTGGCTGGCTGCGCCCGCGAGATCCAGCCCCGACCATCCTGCAGCCACGCGACCAGCACAGACCCATCGCTTTGGGCGGCAAGCAACGGGTGGCTGGCAGCGCCGTCGCCTGGCGGGCCGGGCACCGCGACGGGCGCGCTCCAGCTTTCGCCGTGATCATGCGACGCACTGACATAGATCCTGCGCGCGCCCTCGGCCCGTGCATGCCAGGCCACCCAGGCTGAACCGCCGCCCACGGTGACGCTCGGGGCGTCGGAGTGCGAGGCGTCCGGATGCAGGGCATGGGGCGCGGTGAAACTGCGGCCACCGTCGCGGGAGGTCGTCACGTACACGCCCGGGGGTGACTCGGCACCTGAATACCACGCGGTGTAGACCTGCTGTCCGTCAACCGCAATGGCCGTGGGCTTCATCGGACAGCCATCGAGTCGCCACCGCGCCTCGTTTAGGCGCACCGGGGTGGCGTAAGAATCACCGCCATCGCGCGAGGCTGCCAGCACGTTGTCGCGGAAGCTCTCCGCGGTGACCTGCCGGAGCCCCAGAAATACCGTATCCCCCTCGTCGGAGAATGCCGTGGTGAGCTGACAGCAAGGGCACACATCTGTCTCGATGATCGGTGCGTCCGGGCCAAAGGAGCGGCCGTCGTCGCGCGACACCGCACCCCACACGGCGGCCGGTGCCATGGCCGCCGCGGAGGCGCCCTCCGGCTCCACACCCGCACCCAGGCCGCGGGTGTCGATCCAGAACGCATGCACGGCGCCATCGGGCGCAACTCCCAGCGTGCCGAATACGTGAACCGCCGAGAAACCGCCGTGGATCTGGTCGCTGTGATCTGTGCCTGCCGGCGTGTTGAGTATCAGCGGCGCGTCCCAATCGCTTCCATCCGCAGAACGCACATAGCGGGCGACGACCTCCGGCGCCCGGCCCTCGCGCGTGAAATTCGCCGGATAGAGCACATGCACCGAACCCGAGGGGGCCACCTGCACGCGCGGCCGGCTGATGGAAAAGCCCCAGACTTCGCCGGCCGTCCGATTCACCTGAACGGGCGAGCCGAAGCTGAGGTCTTCGTCGCCACGGGCGTAATACAGGTTGTCGCGCGCATGGTGCCGATCGCCATGGCCGGCATGGCCGGCATGGCCGCCCGTGGCGGGAGACGGCGCCAGCGGCCCCTTGTCGACCCACACCACGTGCGCGCGGCCCTGCCCATCCAGCGCAAGTTCCAGCGCATCGATGCGCCGGTCCTCACCGCTGATCGGCTGCGGGGCCGAGAACTCAAGCTCGGTCGCCGAGGCAACCGGGATACATGCGATGACGGCGGCTACGACGGCCACCCTGCTGAGCTGTTTCATGTCTTCCCCTGACGAATCGGATGATTCGTGGTTCGCGTCACAGTACCTCGCGGACGGCCGCGAGAAATTCCTCTTTCGATACCTTGCCCTGGATCATGCGCGCGATATTGCCATCGCGATCGATGATGTAGGTGGTAGGCATGATCTCGTTCCACGATGCATCGACCACCGAGGCGATCATGTCCATCTCCGGATCGGTGCGCAGGTAGCTGGTGAAGCCGGGAAACCAGCGATCGATGAAGGACTCGATCTGCGCCTGACCGGAATACGGATCATCCAGCGACAGCGCTATGAACGCGAAGGGCTCGTCGCCCAGCGTCTCTGCCACCGCCATCAGGTCGGGGATCTCGCGCAGACACGGCGCACACCAGGTAGCCCAGTAATTGATCATCAACACCTGGCCCTTGTGCGCTTCCAGCAAGGCCTCGAATTCCGCCGCGCTGATGGGGGTGACAGGCGACGCCTGTTCAGCGCGAACAGCGGCAGACGCCGCGGACAATGCGATCGCCAGCACACCTGCCAGCAGAACGGTTCTGATCCTCATGATGTCATCTCCTTACGCGATTCAGTTGCGCGCCACTGTCGACGGCATCCACCCGGCGTTCAGCCTGTGTCAGCGCGACGGGGGCCGAGAAGCTCAAGACGTCGGCGTCGGCGGTGTGGCCCCAGGCCAGCATCAGTAACAGTGGAAAGGTCATTTTCGCGCAGTGCATCGTGGCTCTCCCTGACCCTTGCCGGCACGAGGGCCGTGGGGTCCGCGCTTGAAGGCAATACATCCAGGAGGATGGGTCGGTGCCAGCTGCAAGCCCGCAGGCGGGCATACCTTATCCCACCGCAACCCTGCGGCAAAGACTCGCCGGCACAGCCCCGCAGTAGGGGGAACCCGCTCCACCGGGCCACAGTCTGAGACCTGGTGGGATGAAAATCCGGCGCCCGCGACCTATCATCGCGGCGCGACGGCAGGTTTTGGGCGACACCCTACCTGCCGACTCGAGGGCCCGGCGCAGGCCCTGCGGGGCACTCCCCGCGCGGACGCGCCTACGAGAGGATTGAGTCGAGATGGATCCAAGAGTTTTCGGGCTGCTGCTGGCAGCACTGCTGTGGCCCGGCACGCAGGCCCAGGCGCAGGACGTGCTGCCGCCGGCGCAGGTGTTCCTCTACGAGACCTCGGCCGAAGAGGGCCGCATTGTCATCGACTGGCAAGTGCGCCCGGCACATTACCTCTACCGCGAACGTTTCGGCTTCAGCACCACAACGCCCGGTATCGAACTCGGCGAGCCGCGCTATCCAACCGGCATCATGCACGAAGACGAGTTCTTCGGACGCCAGGAGATCTACCGAGGCGATTTCCGCATCGAGATTCCCTATCGCGGCAGCGCCTCGGCAATGACGCTGAACATGCGGCTGCAGGGCTGCGCGGATATCGGGCTGTGTTACCCGCCACTGAACTGGCCCGCGGACATCGCGCTGGTGAGTGCCGACACACCCACCGCGGCCGGGCCGGGAAGCGGCGGTGCAGACCTCGCCGGCCTCATCGGCGGCAACGGCACCGGGGACTTCCTGCCACCCGAGCAGGCATTCCGCTCGTATGCGGAATTCACCGGCAGCAATGAACTCACGGTCCGCTGGGAAATCGCTGAGGGCTACTACCTGTACCGCGACCAGTTCAGCGTCGCGGTTGCGGATGGCCCGGTGCAGCTCGGCACGCCTGCGCTGCCCCCCGGCACGCCGCATGAGGATGAGTACTTCGGCCGCACCGAAGTGTATTTCGATGACGTGGAGATGGTGATCGGCTTTTCGCGCGGCAGCGCTTCGAGCGCGCCGGTCACGTTTACACTGGGCTTTCAGGGCTGCGCGGACGGCGGCATCTGCTACCCTCCGCTGGAACGCGAGCTGACCGTCATGCTGGCAGCTGCGTCTGCGGACACCGGTGGCGCCGGCCTTGCGCCCACGCCACCTGTCTCCGAGCAGGACCGGCTCGCTGGCCTGATCACCGACGCCTCGTTGCCGCTGGTGCTGGCGACTTTCTTCGGCCTCGGGCTGCTGCTTGCGTTTACGCCTTGCGTGCTTCCGATGGTGCCGATCCTCTCGGGCATCATCGCCGGTCAGGGCGCGAATGTGACCACGCGTCGTGCGTTCAATCTCTCGCTGGCCTACGTGCTCGGCATGGCGCTGACGTACACGGTGGCCGGTGCTGTTGCCGCCATGGCCGGGGCTCAGGTGCAGGCGTTCTTCCAGCAGACCTGGATTCTCGTGCTCTTCGCCGGGCTGTTTGTCGTGCTGGCCATGTCGATGTTCGGCTTCTTCACATTGCAGATGCCGGCGGTGATCCAGAGTCGACTGGCCGACGTGAGCGGACGACAGCGCACGGGCACGTTCGTGGGTACCGCAGTGATGGGCGCACTCAGCGCACTCATCGTATCGGCCTGCGTCGCGCCGCCGCTGGTGGCGACACTGGCAGTGATCGGTCAGTCAGGCGATGTCGTTCGCGGCAGTGCGTCGCTGTTCGTGATGAGTCTGGGAATGGGTGCGCCGCTGCTGCTCGTCGGTGCGTCGGCCGGCAAGCTGCTGCCGCGCGCCGGGGCCTGGATGAACGCGATCAAGACCTTCTTCGGCGTGCTGCTGCTGGCTGTGGCCGTGTGGATGCTCGAGCGCATCCTGCCTGGCGCGGTGGTGCTGGCGCTGTGGGCGGGCCTTGCCTTCGTGATCGCAGTATTTTTGGGCGCGCTGGAACCGCTGGGCGAAGCCGCGGGGCCGGGCCGACGCCTGGGCAAGAGTGCCGGCGCGATGGCAGGCGCATATGGTCTGATCCTGCTTGCAGGTGCCGCGACCGGCGGCAACGATCCGCTGCAGCCGCTGGCGAACTTCTCCGCCGGTGGTGGCGCGCAGGTCAGCCAGAGACTGGAATTCCGCAGCATCAAGACCGTCGACGACCTTGACCGCGAACTGCGCCTGGCCGCGGCCAGCAGCCAGCCGGTCATGCTCGACTTTACCGCCGACTGGTGCGTGTCGTGCAAGGAGATGGAGCGCAACACGTTCCCGAATGCGGACGTGCAGACAGCGCTGTCGGGGGCGGTGCTCCTCAAGGCGGATGTCACAGCGAACGATGACGACGATCAGGCCCTGCTGCGTCACTTCGGCATCTTCGGACCGCCGACCATCGCGTTCTTCGACCGCAGCGGTCAGGAGAAGGCAGGCTATCGGCTGGTGGGCTTCGTCGCCGCCGCACCTTTCGCCGACCACGCGCGCGCGGCGTTGGCCAACTAGTGGCGCGGGTCAGCGCGCGCGTTCGGAAGCGCGCGGCATGAAGCAGGGCGCGATCGTCACGACGCTGCTGGCAGCCTGCGCCGTAGCGGGATTTCTCGCCTACCAGATGTTCGCTGATCCCCCGGCGAATACGCAGCCCGGCACGCTGCCGGATGTCGTCCTCACCGACACCAACGGTCAGTCCGGCGCGATCACAGACTTCCTCGGCAAGCCGCTGGTGCTGAACTTCTGGGCCACCTGGTGCCCGCCCTGCCTGCGCGAAATCCCGCTGCTGGTGGCGCTCGACGAGCACCACGGCGAGCAGATTCAGGTGCTCGGCGTGGCGATCGATCGGCTGGAGCCGGTGCAGGAGTTCATGCAGCGGCTGGCCGTCGCCTACCCGGTGCTGGTGGGCGAGCAGGATGCGATGGCGGCCGCCGGCGCGTTCGGCGATGCCTTTGTAGGCCTGCCGTTTACGGTCTTTGCCGACGCCCAGGGCGAGATTCTCGGCATCCATACCGGCGAGATTCATGCCGCCGACATGCCACCGATCGAATCAGCGCTGCTTGCGCTTGCGCGCGGCCAGATCACGTCTGCGCAGGCACGACAGACACTCAACGACCTGGACCAGGCCACCCGCTGACGCCGGCGGCGGCGCGAAAGTTCGGCAACCATTGCCGAACTGGCGTCGAAAAGATGTAAAATCTCGGTCATCGTGTCGGCAACACAGCGGTAGAACGACTCCCATGGCGCACATCCTGCTGCTCAACGGGCCCAACCTGAACCTGCTCGGGACGCGTGAGCCGGAAATCTACGGACAGCAGACCCTTGCCGAGGTCGAGGCCAATCTTCGCTGGCTGGCCGGTGAGCGGGGCCACACGCTTTCAGCGTTCCAGAGCAATGCCGAGCATCTGCTGGTCGATCGGGTCCATACGGCCGCCACCGAGAACGTCGACGCCATCATCCTCAATCCGGCGGCGCTAACCCACACCAGCATTGCGCTGCGCGATGCGCTGCTCGGCGTCGCCATCCCGTTCGTGGAAGTGCACCTGAGCAATGTTCATGCCCGCGAGCACTTCCGTCACCACTCCTACTTTTCCGACATCGCTGCCGGCACAATCGTCGGCCTTGGTGCGCTTGGCTACGAGCTCGCGCTGCGCGCCGTCGAAACTCTGGTCTGAGGACAGGCTTTTCATGGACATTCGCAAGGTCAAGAAGCTGATCGAGCTGCTCGAGGAATCCGGCATCTCGGAAATCGAGATCACGGAGGGCGAGGAGTCGGTGCGCATTTCGCGCCATCCACAGGGGGGCTACCCGCCACCTGCCTACTACCCTCAGCAGTACATGGCGCCGCCGCCGGCAGGCGGCCCGCCCCCAGCGCCGGCCGTCGAGCCTTCATCGAGCGCCGTCAGCGAGCCCGCCAGACCTGCCGGCACCGAAGTCACCGCACCGATGGTCGGCACGTTCTACTCAGCCCCCTCCCCCGGCGCCAGGGCCTTTGTCGAGGTCGGCGACCGTGTCAATGTCGGCGATACGCTGTGCATCATTGAAGCCATGAAGATGATGAACCAGATCGAATCCGATGCGGCCGGCACGATTCTGAGCGTCGAAGTCGAGAACGGTGAACCGGTCGAGTTCGGCCAGGTGCTCTACGTCGTCGGCTGATCCAGGCCCAACTCTGCACGGGCCCGCTGGCCTGCAGGCGAGAACAAATGCTAGAGAAAGTCCTCATTGCTAACCGTGGCGAGATCGCACTGCGCATCCTGCGCGCCTGTCGCGAGCTCGGTATCAAGACCGTCGCGGCGCATTCAACCGCCGACCGCAGTCTCAAGCACGTGCTGCTGGCCGACGAGACCGTATGTATCGGCCCGCCGAAGTCTGCCGACAGCTACCTGAACATGCCGGCGCTGATCAGCGCAGCGGAGGTCACCGATGCCGTGGCCATTCATCCGGGCTACGGGTTTCTCTCCGAGAACGCCGATTTTGCGGAACGCGTGGAACGCAGCGGCTTCACCTTCATCGGCCCGACCGCCGACGTAATCCGCATGATGGGCGACAAGGTCCAGGCCATCCGCACGATGAAGGCCGCCGGGGTGCCGTGCGTGCCCGGATCCGACGGGCCGCTTGGCGATGACGGCGACGAGAACCTTCGCATCGCGCGCGACATCGGCTATCCGGTGATCATCAAGGCCTCCGGCGGCGGCGGCGGCCGGGGCATGCGTGTCGTGCACAGTGAGGCGGCACTGCTGGGCGCGATCAATCTGACGCGCAATGAAGCCCTTGCGGCCTTCGGTAATCCGGAGGTCTACATGGAGAAATTCCTCGAGCGGCCGCGCCACATCGAGTTCCAGGTGCTCGCCGATCATCACGGCAATGTCATCCACCTCGGCGAGCGCGACTGCTCCATGCAGCGCCGCCACCAGAAGGTCATCGAGGAGGCACCGGCACCGGGTATCACCCCGGAACAGCGCGAACGCATGGGCAAGCGTTGTGTGCGGGCCTGCGAAGAAATCGGCTACCGCAACGCCGGCACATTCGAGTTTCTCTACCAGGACGGCGAGTTCTTCTTCATCGAGATGAACACGCGCGTGCAGGTGGAGCACCCCGTCACCGAACTGATCACCGGCATCGACATCGTCCGCGCGCAGTTGCTGATCGCCTCGGGAGAGAAGCTGACGATCAGGCAGAAGGACGTGCGGATTCGCGGCCACGCGATCGAATGCCGCATCAATGCCGAAGACGCCAAGACCTTCATGCCCTCGCCGGGTCAGGTCACGCTGTGGCACCCGCCCGGCGGCCCGGGTATCCGCGTGGACAGCCACGTCTACAGCGGCTACAGCGTGCCGCCCTATTACGACT
>CAYLNP010000047.1:3665-15196 GCA_964384925.1 uncultured Woeseiaceae bacterium | reverse complement strand
GTGATGTCCGCGCCGGCGCGCGAGAGCATCTCGGTGACGATGCCCGGCGCCCAGTCGCGCGAGGTCAGCGCGCTCTTGGCCTCTGCCGGCGACGGTGAGGCCTTGATCAGCGCGATGATGGGGTCGATGTTGGCCAGCGCGACCGCGAGCCCTTCGAGTACATGGGCCCGGTCGCGAGCCTTGCCGAGATCGAAAATCGTGCGTCGTGTGACCACTTCGCGACGGTGCCGCAGGAACGCCTCGAGCACTTCCTTCAGGCTCAGCAGCCGCGGCTGACCCTCGACCAGCGCGACCATGTTGATGCCGAACACGCTCTGCAGCGGCGTCTGCTTGTAGAGATTGTTGAGCACCACATCGGGCAGCTCGCCGCGACGCAGCTCGATGACCACGCGCATGCCATCCTTGTCTGACTCATCGCGCAGCTCGGTGATGCCCTCGAGCTTCTTCTCGCGCACCAGCTCGGCGATTTTCTCGATCAGCCGCGCCTTGTTCACCTGGTAGGGCAGCTCGGTGATGATGATGGCCTGACGACCGCGCGCATCGATCTCCTCGACGTTCGTCTTGCCTCGCACGTACACGCGACCGCGACCGGTCTTGTAGGCGCTGTAGATGCCGGCCACGCCATTGATGATGCCGGCCGTTGGAAAGTCAGGCCCCGGCAGGATGCGGATCAGATCCTCGACCTGCAGCGACTCGTCATCGAGCAGGGCGACGGCTGCGTCCACCACCTCGCCCAGGTTGTGCGGCGGAATATTCGTCGCCATGCCCACGGCAATGCCTGTTGAGCCATTGACCAGCAGGTTGGGTACCCGCGCGGGCAGCACCGAGGGCTCCCACTCCGACTCATCGTAGTTGGCCGTGAAATCGACGGTCTTTTTCTCGATATCGGCCAGCAGCTCGTGCGCGATGCGCGACATGCGCACTTCGGTGTAGCGCATCGCCGCTGGCGCGTCGCCATCCACCGAGCCGAAATTGCCCTGCCCGTCTACCAGCATGTAGCGCATGGAGAAGGGCTGGGCCATACGAACGATGGTGTCGTAGACCGCCGAATCGCCGTGCGGATGGTACTTGCCGATGACATCGCCGACGACGCGCGCGGACTTCTTGTAGGGCTTGTTGTAGTCGTTGCCGAGTTCGCGCATGGCGAACAGCACTCGCCGATGAACCGGTTTGAGGCCGTCGCGCACATCGGGCAGGGCCCGCCCGACAATGACGCTCATCGCGTAGTCCATGTAGGACTGGCGCATTTCGTCTTCGAGGTTTACGGAGAAGATTTCGTGGGCGATATCTGCCATCAGTAATTGCTTTTTTGATCAACGAAAATATCAATAAAACCGCATACTTCCGCATACGGATCCGGGCCAGCGTCAACCGGTCGATAATATCACAGGCGGCCGGCAAACCGCAGGCGCAGTGTGCTCGTGAAGCCCGCGCCGGCCCGGCGCCGGCGCTATACTTCCGGCCTTTGGCACAGGCCGCGTGTCGCCAGGCTGCTCCGGGACCCCAAATGCAGGAAATCGATACCCTGGTGTTCGCGCGCTGGATCATCCCGGTCGAGCCCGAGGCATCGGTGCTGCGTGATCATGCGCTCGCCATGCACCACGGGCGCATCGTCGAACTGCTGCCGGCGGCGCAGGCGCAGGCGCGTTATCGCGCGCGGGAAACGCTGCACCGCGAGACCCATGTGCTGATTCCCGGCCTGGTCAATGCCCATACACACGCGGCAATGACCCTGCTGCGCGGCCTGGCCGATGACATGCCGCTGGCGCAGTGGCTGGGCGAACACATCTGGCCTGCCGAGGCACGGCTGGTAAACCGCGGCTTCGCACACGACGGCACGCGCCTGGCGGTGGCCGAGATGCTGCGCGGGGGCACGACCTGCTTCGGCGACATGTATTTCTTTCCCGATACGGTCGGCGAGGTGGCTGCCGAGGCGGGCATCCGCAGCGTCGTGGGCATGATCGTGATCGAGTTTCCGAGCGCATGGGCGCAGGATGCCGGCGAATATTTCACGCGTGGCCTGGAAGTCCATGACCGTTTTCGCGACCACCCGCTGGTAAGCACGGCCTTTGCGCCACACGCACCCTACACCGTCTCGGACGACAGCCTGCGGCGGGTGCGCAGGCTTGCCGACGAACTCGATGTGCCCGTGCACATTCACCTGCACGAAACCGCCCATGAGATCGCCGAGAGCCTGCGCGAGCACGGCGTCCGGCCGCTGGCGCGTCTGCAGGCACTCGGGCTGGTCAACCCGTCGTTGATCGCGGTGCACATGACGCAGCTCGATGCCAGCGAAATCGAAGTGCTGGCCGAGGCCGGCGCCGCGGTGGTTCATTGCCCTGCCTCCAACATGAAGCTTGCCAGCGGTGCCAGCCCGGTCGCGGCATTGGCACGCGCCGGGGTCGGGCTGGGGCTGGGCACGGACAGCGCCGCGAGCAACAACCGGCTCGACATGTTCGGGGAGATGCGCCTGGCCGCGCTGCTGGCCAAGCACGCGGCTGCCGATCCCTCCGCGATGAATGCCGCCGCCGCGCTGCGGATGGCGACACTTGGCGGCGCCCGATGCCTGGGCCTGGGTGAGGTCACAGGCTCGCTGCTGCCCGGCAAGGCGGCGGACGTCACCTGTATCGACCTGTCGGATGTGGCGACCCAGCCGGTGCTGCATCCGCTCTCCCAGGTGGTCTACGCTGCCGAGCGCAGTCAGGTCAGTGATGTCTGGGTGGCCGGTCGGCCGCGGGTGCGCGATCATCAACTGCTCGGCAGCAACTTTGCCGGGCTCACCGACATGGCCACGGAATGGGCCGAGCGTGTCAACCCGGCACAGGCGTCAGGAGCACAGGGATGATGGAACAAGGCAACGTCGATCTGCAGGAAATCTCCAAGTTCAACAGCCTGGCCTCGCGCTGGTGGGACCCCGACAGCGAATTCAAGCCGCTGCACCAAATCAACCCGCTGCGCCTGGACTACATCGACCAGCGCGCCGGCCTGACCGGCCGTCGGGTGATCGATGTGGGCTGCGGCGGCGGCATCCTCAGCGAAGCGATGGCCGAGCGTGGGGCCAGCGTCACGGGCATCGACCTGGCCGAAGCCGCGCTGTCGGTGGCGAAGCTTCACCTGCTCGAGTCAGGCCAGCAGGTGGAGTATCTGCGCGCCCGGGCCGAGGACATGGCCGCAGAGCGCGCTGGCCAGTACGACATCGTGACCTGTCTGGAGATGCTCGAACATGTGCCGGATCCCGAAGCCGTTGTAGGCGCCTGTCAGGCGCTGGTGAAGCCCGGCGGCCACGTGTTCTTTTCCACCATCAACCGCAATGCGAAGGCGTTCCTGTTCGCCATCCTCGGCGCCGAATACGTGCTGCGCCTGCTGCCGCGCGGCACACACGAATACGCGAAGTTCATCCGCCCGTCCGAACTCGAGGGCTGGGCCCGCGGCGCAGGGCTGCAGATGCAGCACATCACCGGGATGCAATACAACCCGCTGAGTGGCCGCTACCGCCTCGGCGGCGATGTAGCCGTGAACTATCTGGTGCACTGCCATCGACCCGACGCCGCCGAGACGCCTTGATGCCCGGCGCAGTGCTACTGGATCTCGACGGCACGCTCGTCGATACGGCGCCGGACATGGTCGCGTGCCTGAACACGCTGCTCGCCGAGCAGGGACACAGCGCCGTGAGCTATGACCTGGCGCGCCAGCAAGTCTCCAACGGCGCACTCGGCCTGCTGACCCTGGCCTTCGGGATCACCGAACACGATCCCCGAATGGCTGGACTGCGCGCCCGCTACCTCGAGATCTACGCACAGGGTATCTGCAGTAAATCCATAATTTTTAATGGTTTCAATCAGGTTTTTGAAGCTATCTCGCAGCATGGATGGTCGTGGGGTGTCGTCACCAACAAGCCTGAGCACCTTGCCAGGCCCCTCCTCGCCGCGCTCCAGCTTCGCCCGGATTCCGACTGCCTGATCGGTGGCGACACGCTGCCGCAACGAAAGCCCCACCCTGCACCGCTGCTGCATGCGGCGGGCCTTCTCGGCGTGCCGGCAACCCACTGCGTATATGTCGGCGACGCCGAGCGCGACGTGCAGGCCGGACGTGCCGCGGGCATGCGTACGATTGCCGCGCGCTATGGCTATCTGAGCGATCCACTCGAAGCACAGCAATGGCAGGCCGACCACGTGATCGACTCACCGGTCGAGCTTGCCGAGCTGCTGCATGGCCTGGCACCGGAGTGGGCGCGTGCCGGCTGAGCTCGTCGCCCAGCTGCCACCGGCCGAGATCCTGCTCGCAATGGCTGGCGGCCTGATCGCCGGGGCATTGCTGGTCTGGCTGCTCACTCAGCGCGGGCGCAATACCCTGGCGATGGAAAATGCGCGCCTTCAGGAGCGCCTCGCCGGTGAGGAACGCTTGCGTCTGGAGCGTGAGGAGGCATTGAGACTCGCCCAGGAACGCATGGCGCTGCAATTCGACGGGCTGGCCAGCGAGGCACTGCGCCGTGCGGGGGATGATTTCCTGAAACTTGCGACCCAGCGACTGGACACCCAGCACGAACGGGCTCGTGGCGAACTTGGGGCGCGCGAGAAAGCCGTCGAGTCTCTCGTCAAGCCGATCTCCGAGGCGCTCAAACGTACCGAGACCCAGATCGAGGCACTCGAACGTTCGCGCCAGCATGCCTACGGCAGCATCCAGGCCCAGCTCGAGACCATGAGCGCGACCCAGCAGGCGCTGCAACTGGAAACACGCAATCTTGTCACTGCGCTGCGTCGGCCGGAGGTGCGCGGTCAATGGGGTGAACTCACATTGCGGCGGCTCGTCGAGCTCGCAGGCATGGTCGAGCATTGCGACTTCGTCGAACAGAGTCACGTGCGTACCGAGGACGGTGCGGTGCGTCCCGATCTGGTCATTCACATGCCCGAGAACCGGCAGCTGGTGGTTGACGTCAAGACGCCGCTGGATGCCTATCTCGATGCCGTCAACGCCCCCGACGATGCCACACGCGATGCCGCGCTGCAGCGCCACGCCAACAAGGTCGCCGAGCGCATCCGCGAGCTTGCCTCCAAGGGCTACTGGGCGCAGTTTCCGCGCAGCCCGGAGTTCGTCATCCTGTTCATCCCCGGCGAACAATTCCTCAGCGCCGCGCTCGATCGACGTCCTCAGCTGCTCGACGAGGCGCTGCGCCAGCACGTCATTCTTGCCACCCCGACGAGCTTCGTCGGTCTGCTCAAGGCGGTGGCGTACGGCTGGCGCCAGCTCGCGCTGGCAGAGAATGCCGAGGAAATCCGAAAGCTTGCCGTCGAACTCTACGACCGGCTCAACAAGTTCACCGAGCATGTCGGCCGCGTCGGACAGACCCTGGGCCGCAGCGTCGAGGCCTACAACGCCGCCGTCGGCTCACTTGAGCGCATGGTCCTGCCCGGCGCACGCAAGTTCACAGAGCTGGGCATTCAGCCGCGCAAACCCCTGTCGACCACCGCGGAAGTCGACAGCCTGCCGCGCCGCGCCCCGTCCGACGACGCTGACAAGGCGCCGTGAGTCATGCACAAAGCTGCGCTGCCCGCGGCTCAAGTCTCGGGCCCTGCCGATGGCACACTTGACTGGTATGCGGGACTGTTCTGTCCCATGCCGCAGCGCGCTGCCATCGCCGCACTGCATGACCTTGCCGAAGCGATACGCCAGATCGGTGAGAAAGTCACCGACCCGTTGCCGGCGCGCATGCGCCTGGGCTGGTGGGGCGAGGAGCTGGCACTGCTCGCGACTGGGGGCGGTCGCCACCCGGCGAGCCGCGCGCTGGCGCCGCACCTTCAGCATGCGGCAGCATCCGATCCAACGGTCGCAGCACAGGTGGTCGAACTGCTGGGTGATGTCCTCAAGGCCGTTGAAGACGATGTCGCCGGTATTGGCTGCGCCACCCTCGACGAACTTCATCAGTATGGTTATCGCAGCCGCGGCGCACAGCTCGGTGCTGCGGCGCGCCTGTTCGGCTCGCGCGCCGACGTCGCTCAGCGCCTCGCGCGTTATGCGGGTGCCTGCATTGGCACCAGCATTGTCGTGTGCCGACTCGGCGCAGACCTTCATTACGGCCGACGATTGCTGCTGCCCCTGGACATGCTCGAAGAGGCGGGGATCGGCGAGAATACGGAAGCCACACCAGCCATGCTCGAGCCGATCCTCGCAACGCTGGCCGCGAGCTGTGAGTCCGCGGCCGCGCAGGTCGACGAGCACGCGCGCGGGCACGGGTCGAGTCACCGGCTTGCACGCATACTGGTGGCGCTGCATCGTGATCAGTGCCGACGCGCGCTGCACCTGACACGTACCGCCGTGCCGACACGCCCGGTTCAGACACCACCGTTGCGCAGGCTGTGGGTCGCCTGGCGCGCAGGCATAGACGCTAAACGAGAAGAAGCATGAAAAATACGAAAGAAATTCCTGATTTAAATAACTATTATCCGCCAGAGTCTCTGCTCTCCGGCCGGGTGATATTGGTCACGGGCGCCGGCGATGGGATCGGCCGGGCCGCCGCCATGAGCTACGCGCGTCATGGCGCCACCGTCGTGCTGCTGGGGCGCACGGTGAAGAAGCTGGAAAAGCTCTACGATGAGATCCTCGCCGCGGACGGGCCTCGCCCGTCGATCGTGCAGATGGACCTGGCCAAGGCACAGGGCGAACACTACCAGGGCCTGATCGATGGCTTGACCGACGAGTTCGGGCGACTAGACGGCCTGCTGCACAACGCCGGCATCCTCGGCGACATGACGCCGATCGAGCATTACGACATCAGCACCTGGCAGCGCGTGCTTCATGTGAACCTTACTTCAGTGTTCATTCTAACGCGCAGCATGATGCCCCTGCTGAAGGCCTCGCCGGATGCTTCCATTGTCACGGTCAGCAGCGGTGTGGGGCGGCGCGGCCGTGCCTACTGGGGTGCCTACGCGGTGTCGAAATTCGGCATCGAGGGCCTGACGCAGGTGCTCGCCGATGAGGCTGAATCCCGAGAGAACTTGCGCGTGAACTGCCTCAATCCCGGCGCCACCCGCACGCAGATGCGCTACCTGGCCAGGCCCGGCGAAGATCGCGACAAGCTCAAACGCCCCGACGAAATCATGGCGCCGTATCTTTTCCTGATGGGCCCGGACAGCCGCGGCGTACATGGCCAGAGTATCGACTGCCAGCCATCCCGAAGCTGACAATACGGACCGCGCGGACTCGTATCAGCTGCGTCCCCGCGGCCGTTTGCGAGGGGCGCCGGCGCCGGCCCAGCGCTTTTTCTTTGGCGCCTCGGTCACATCCGCGCCGGGCTGCGCCAGCCCGGCAAGCGAATAAAGGGCTTCAACTTCGCTGGCCTCCAGCGCGCGACTCTGGCCGCGTCGAAGCGCGCGTGGCAACACCACTGGACCGTAGGCGACGCGAATAAGGCGACTGACCTGATGTCCCACGGCCTCCCACAGGCGCCTGACCTCCCGATTGCGACCTTCCGCCAGGGTCACGTTGAACCAGGTGTTCGCACCGTCTCCGCCACTGGCGCGGATGGCGTCGAAACGCGCAGGACCATCGTCGAGTTCGACACCATCGAGCAGTCGCTGCAAGGTCTCGGCACCGACCTCCCCCAGCACGCGCACGGCGTACTCGCGCGTAACCTCCGAGGATGGATGCATCAGCTTGTGGGCAAGTTCACCGTCGGTCGTGAACAGCAGCAGCCCCGATGTGTTGACGTCGAGCCGACCCACCGAGATCCAGCGTCGTCGCGCCTTGGGCAAGGACTGGAAGACCGTCGGGCGTCCTTCCGGGTCGCGCTCCGTGGAAATTTCTCCATCGGGTTTGTGATAGGCCAGCCACGCATGCGGGCGGTCCGGACGGGGCAGCTTGAGCATGCGCCCGTCGAGCGCGAAGCTCTCGCGACCGGTCACGGACTGACCGGGTTCGGCCGGCTGGCCATCCACGCTGAGCCGCCCCTCGACAATCCAGCGCTCGATCTGCCGACGCGAACCCACGCCGGCCTCGGCAAGCACCTTCTGGATGCGCTGGGCCGAATGCATGCGGGCGCTCAGGCCGAACCCGGCTTCTTGAGTTGCACGACGTTGCTGCGCGACGCATCGGCATGCGTCTCCGAGCCCTCCTCTGCCTGTGGCTGCGCGGCAAAATCTTCGCCCTCTTCCTCCTCCCCTTCTGCCGCCGCAACCGATGCAGGCAGCGCGCCGGGCTCGCGCAGGTCGAGCTCCACGTTCAGGCTGTCGAGATCACGCAACTCGGCCAGCGTGGGCAGCTCATCCAGCCGCTTGAGCCCGAAATAGTCGAGAAACTCGCGGGTCGTGCCGTACATCGCTGGCCGGCCCGGCACATCGCGATGCCCCACCACGCGAATCCAGCCGCGCTCGCCAAGCGAGCGGATGATGTTCGTGCTGACCGAGACGCCGCGAACCTCCTCGATCTCGCCGCGAGTGATCGGCTGACGGTAGGCAATCAGCGCGAGTGTTTCGAGCAACGCGCGCGTATAACGCTGCGGGCGTTCCTCCCACAGTCGCGACACCCACTCGGTGACCTGAGTGCGGGTCTGTATGCGATAGCCGCTGGCCACCTCGGCGAGCATGATGCCGCGCGTTTCGTAGTCGCGGGACAACTGCTCGAGCGCCGCAACAAGCTCGCTGCGCTCAGGGGCCTCGATGCCGAACAGCGCCGCAAGCTGATCGAGCGTCAGCGGACGTCCGGCTGCCAGCAGCGCTGCTTCCACGATGTTCCTGATCTGTACGTCCTGCATGGCAATTCTCGGTTTGGGGCTCGGGGTGGATGGCGGCTTCAGGGATTACGATCCGCGCCGGCCGCGCGGACATGAATCGGCGCATACGCCTCAGCCTGCACCAGCTCGATGAGTGATTCCTTCAATAGCTCAAGCAGGGCCAGGAAGGTCACTGCCACACCCATGCGACCTTCGTCCGGATCGAACAGCGCATGGAAATCGGTGAACTCGCGACCATGCAGCCGGGTCAGCACCTGGGTCATGCGCTCGCGCACCGACAAGGGCTCGCGCTGCACGTGATGGTGGGCAAACATTGAAGCACGATCAAGGACTTCTTTGAAGGAGATGAGAAGTTCCTTGAGTGTCACGTCGGGCAAAGTCTTGACCACCTCCCGCTCCGCGACCTCGACACCGGCGACCAGGTGATCGCGCTCCAGACGCGGCAGCTCGTCCAGGTCCTCGGCGGCCTGTTTGTAGCGCTCGTATTCCTGCAGGCGCCGTACGAGCTCTGCGCGCGGATCGGCCTCATCGCCGTCTTCCACCGGCGGGCGCGGCAGCAGCAGGCGCGACTTGATCTCGGCGAGCATCGCCGCCATCAGAAGATACTCGCCGGCAAGCTCGAACTGCATCTCGTGCATCAGTTCGATGTACTGAATGTACTGCCGCGACACCTCGGCGATCGGAATGTCGAGAATATTGATGTTTTGCCGCCGTATCAGGTAGAGCAGCAGGTCCAGTGGGCCCTCGAAGGCTTCAAGAAAGACCTTCAGCGCGTCAGGCGGGATGTAGAGATCTCGCGGCAGCTGGGTTACCGCCTCGCCTTCGACGATCGCGAACGGCATCTCCTGCTGACCGGGTGGCACCGGTGATTCAGCTGGCGGCGTGTCGCCCGTGCGCACCTCGCCGCTCGGCGCGATCGCATCCTTATCGGAGGCCTCCACGCCTGTGGCGTCTTCCTTGCCGCGGGATCCGGCCTTCAAGTCAACAATGTTCATAAAGTGCGCCCTCAGGCGATGCGGGCGAGGCGCACGAAAAAGCGCCTGCAGGGTCGCGATCCATTATACGGTGGCCCACCCCTCCGCTCCCAGAAACTCGCTGGACCCCTTCCCCTGGCGCAGCAGCTTGACGCCGGCGCTACCAAGCTCCAGCACTGTGGTGGCCTCGATGCCGCAGTTTCCGCCATCGATGATGGCGTCGAGTTCGTGAGGAAGTCGCTCCCGGATCTCCTCGCCGTCCACGAGCGGCCTGCTGTCTCCTGGCAGCCACAGCGTCGAGCTCATGATCGGCTCGCCCAGGTCTTCGAGCAGGGCCTGGGTGATGGGGTGCTCGGGCACGCGGATGCCGATGGACTTTCGCTTCGGGTTCTGCAGCCGCCGCGGGACCTCGCGCGTCGCAGACAGAATGAACGTATACGGGCCCGGCGTCAGCGCCTTGAGCAATCGATAATTTGCGTTGTCTACACGCGCGTAGGTGGCGATCTCGGAGAGATCGCGGCACACCAGCGTGAAGTCATGGTTCTTGTCGGCCTGGCGGATACGCCGGATGCGCTCCATCGCGGACTTGTCACCGATATGGCACCCCAATGCGTAGGAACTGTCTGTAGGATAGGCGACCACCCCACCGGCCCGGATAATTTCCACGGCCTGGGAGATGAGCCTGCGCTGCGGGTTGCGCGGATGGATTTCGAAATACTCTGCCATACTTCCATTTTATCGCCGGTACGGATCAACTGATGCAACTGTTCGTCGATTTCTTTCCACTGATCATCTTTTTCGTGGTCTACAAGCTCACAGACATCATGTGGGCGACAGGCGCCATTGTCGTTGCCACCGTGCTCGCGCTGGGCGTTCACTGGCTCAGAACCCGAACGATCAATCGCATGCAGCTGATCTCTGGCTCGCTGGTGGCTGTGTTCGGCGGCATCACCCTGATGCTTGGCGACGGCATCTACATTCAATGGAAACCCACGATCGTCTATGCCCTTTTCGCTGCGGCCTTCCTGGCCAGCCAGTATTTTGGCGGCAAGACCATCGTCGAGCGCCTGATGGGTGAAGCGGTTGCCCTTCAGCTCACCGACTGGCGCATCCTCAATGTCATGTGGGTGATCTTCTTCGCCGTGATGGCAGTGCTGAATCTGTACGTCGTCTATAATTTCGACGAAGAGACCTGGGTGAATTTCAAACTCTTCGGTACCTTGGCCCTCACGATCGTTATGGTCGTCATGCAGGCGATCTGGATCTCCCGCCGTCTTCCGTCAACAGAAAACGAAGGCTGATCATGCTCTACGCAATCATGTCTACGGACGCCCCCGACAGTCTGGCGAAGCGCAAGGCCACCAGACCCGCCCATCTCGTGCGCGTTGAAAAGCTGGTCGAACAAGGCAGGCTGGTCATCGCCGGCCCCCACCCAGCCATCGACAGCCCAGACCCCGGCGAAGCCGGATTCACGGGCAGCCTTATCGTGGCGGAGTTCGAATCCCTGGATGCAGCGCGTGCCTGGGCGGATGCCGATCCCTATGTGCAGGCAGGCGTCTACGCCGATGTGAAGGTCAAGCCCTTCCGCCAGGTGCTGCCGTGAGCGAGAAGCGCATCCTTGCGATCCGCGAGGCACTTAGCCAGAAGCTGGTGCCCGAAACGTTGGAGATTACAGATGAAAGTCACCTGCATGCAGGGCATGCAGGTGCCAAAGACGGGCGCGGTCACTTCCGCGTAGATATAACCTCAAAGGCCTTCGACGGGCTAACGCGCGTTCAGCGTCATCAGCTCGTCTATTCGGCCCTTGGGGAACTGATGCGTACGGAGATTCA
>CAYLNP010000047.1:3139-3565 GCA_964384925.1 uncultured Woeseiaceae bacterium | reverse complement strand
AGCGTCATCAGCTCGTCTATTCGGCCCTTGGGGAACTGATGCGTACGGAGATTCATGCGCTTAGTCTGTCCGCCAAAACGGTTAGCAATACCGACACGGAAATACCTGAATCTAGCTCCCACGAATCAGGGTAGCCTATTTTTCGTGGTACTTTGAGACACCATACTTAGAGGCTATCGGAACCCGAGATACTTCTGACTGCACTGTCACTTCCAAAAATAGACAGAGCCGCCCGGTCACTGCCGGATATTGAACTAGTCAGACGATCGCTCCCAGAGATCGACTGCCGCGAGCTGTCACTCCCCGATATTGAAAGGCGCGCGCTGTCGCTCCCGGAAATCGACAAGCGAGAGCTGTCACTGCCGGAGATTGACAACCGTGCACTGTCGCTACCCGAAATCGAAAGACGGGAGCTGTCGCTACCCG
>CAYLNP010000047.1:0-3039 GCA_964384925.1 uncultured Woeseiaceae bacterium | reverse complement strand
AGATCGACTGCCTAGAGCTGTCACTGCCCGAGATTGACAACCGCGCACTGTCGCTGCCCGAAATCGAAAGACGGGAGCTGTCGCTACCCGAGATCGACTGCCTAGAGCTGTCACTGCCCGAGATTGACAACCGCGCACTGTCGCTCCCCGAAATCGAAAGGCGGAAGCTGTCACTGCCTGAGATGGATAAGCGCGCGCTATCGCTCCCCGAAATCGAGAGTCCGGCGCGGTCGCTGCCCGAAATACTCAGCAAATCGCTCCCGGAAATACTTGAAGACGCGGAGTCGCTTCCCGAAATGGAAGCGACCAGAGAGGTCGCCAGTATTGCTCCGCCCATAACAGGCTGAGTCCCTAGAAACTCTGAGACAGCACCGAACGAGGGAGCATAAGGAGTATTGGCAAATGTCGCAGTGAAGTCGATTGCCACACCGCCGGCCGCGGCGGCCGTTCCTTGAGCAGGATTAACCGAGTCCAAACTTGCCCTGAGGAAAACAGGGGAGGCACCAGGCACGTATTGGTCATCCAGCCTAGCTATCACGCCGCTAACGGTACCGCTATTCCCCTGAACCCCAACCGCCAACACGTAGTCGCCAACCTGTAGCGTTTGCGATACGAACTCTGCATCAGTTATTGAGAATCTTTGGCCGAGAATTGTTACCAGGCCCGCGGACCGATCAACCATATCCACGGGCCCGACGGCAATTCGCGAAAGCTCGTGGAGCCGAGCCTTGTCGGCCGCGATTGCGCTACTACTGCTTGAAAAAAAACCGACAGTACTCACCGCAATTGCGGTAAGCACCAGTGAACCGCTTGGTCCACGCGCGACCCAGTTACCGCTCATAAATCCTCCAACCCTGTTTGCTCTAATCCAGTAAGCATCCGCTTCGCGGATTCCTTCGCCGACATGACCTCAAGGAGCGGCTGTCGGTCCTATCTTGATATCTATTTCTTCCAGTTCAGCGCGCGAACCCTCTATGAAGTGGTACACGCCGACGCCGGTCATCAGCGAGCCACCATCGTTCGCCGCATCTTCTTCCAAAGCATCTTGTGCTCTCAGCCAGTCATCCAACTCTTCAAGCAGTTGCTGGCCCCGACGCCTGATTAGCAAATCGAACTCGATCATTTGCTCCGGTGTTAACGCGTGGTCGGACATGACGATCCGCTCAAATCTGCCGGTTCCCGGCCGCTCTTTTTTCAAATTGACTTCTAGCGTATTGACAAAATTCTCTATAACGCGGGCCATTCGATTTAGCGCTTCAGGTGCAAGCTTCTCTGGTATATACGCACGTGAAAGGACTCTTATCCAACCAGTGTCTATTTCCCTAGCCGCACCGACTCGCAAGATCTCATCAAGCATTGCTCTAGGAGCCATATCGCCGCTGTACCGTCGAACCAACTCCGTGAAGCTCGGACCGGAACTCGCTTCGAATGGGACTTCGAGAGGCATGCCGTATGGGCCAGTGAACTCAGGGTCTTGATGCCAGCCGTCCAATACACGTGCAACGCGATGAATGTCCTTTTTGTTTTCCGTTGGGATCCTGCCGAAGTCAGTAACTTTCAGCCGAGCTACTTCTTTTCGCGTAAGCCCAGTAAGAATCGCTACTCGCGACTGAGATTGCCTCCGGTCGGAAAGACTGAAGTCACTCTCAGCCACTTCGGCGTAGACCCCCTTCAAAACTTCATTGAACTCGCCAATCGCTATTCCGTGCCGAATCAGAATTCTCACCAGCGGCCGCAGGAAGCGTCTGTACGCGTTCAGCAGCCCTTGTTTAACAGAATCTGACATTTAATCAACATAAGTCCTAGATTGGGATTGTCTTCCCAAATCTCGGTACGGTCAAGATTTATGCAGGAACGCTGGACGGGGATTAACGCCCAGTTGGATCCAGGAGCATCTCACTTCCGATAATTGCGCAAAAAAGACGGCCTAATGGCGATAAAGATCTTTATATGCGCGTATTATTTGAGTGTGTCAGCGGATTAGAGATCAGCCCGTATCGGCGAAGGGCATCGGTACGGCTCTGCTCCGTTGAGATGCGCAGGAGATTGTGCGAACTGTTAACTCACGCACGTTCCAAACCATCGTTCGTGCTAGTCCGATCTCCGGTTAGCTCGCCCCGGCAGGCTGTGCACAGCTGAGCGACGAATACCGGCCAACCGCGCGACTACTTCACCCGGCGTACTCGTCCTCTTCGAAGAAGTACACACCGACGGCGACTGTGCGGCCTGCCAGTGGATCGCCGGACTTGCCGTTTATGGACTCGAGCTCAGCCAGGTGATCGTCGACCTGTTTGGTGTAGGTCTCAACGCTATCCCGAATGCTTGTCCTCAATGTTTCAATTTGGTTCAAGGTCAAGCGGTCGGAGTAGACAAACCGCTCGATTCGTCCGAGACCCTTTCTAGGCGTATCTGAGTTATATGCTACGGTTGAAATCATCGATCTAACATTCTGGCGTAGGGACACCAATAGACGTTCCTCCGTACCCGAAGGAACAAAATACGGCTTAACTAGTCGTAGCCCCCCCGTCGGCAATTCAACCAACGCACCGACACGCTTAAGCTCAGTCCGCAGGGCGCCGGGAGTTACGTCACCCCCATACTCCCGAACCAGGGTCGTAAAGCTGCAGTCGTCTCCATCAAAGGGTAATTCCAAAGGGCTTCCATCATCACCCAGATAACGTGGGTCTTGCTGCCAAAAATGCAAAACGTCTGACGGGCCAAGCGCTATGTGAACGTCGCCTGGGGATATGGACGAGATCTGCCTCCTCAGGCGAGACACCTCACGCCTTGTTAGGCCTGTCATGACAGCCACACGAGCGGAGTTCGTTTTTCGCCCCCTGACACCGTAGTGCCTGAGTGAGACATCTACGAATGCGAGCTTCGCAACTCTCGAAAAGTCTTTGTAACCGATTCCAGCATCCAACAGGAGGCGAGCCAACGGTCGCATGACCTCAAACACGACTTTCAGAAGTCGCTGTCGAAACGTCTTCATGATCTAGCCAACCCGATTCAGCCTGTTCGCCCAGCAGGACGACCTCA
>CAYLNP010000046.1:0-15391 GCA_964384925.1 uncultured Woeseiaceae bacterium | reverse complement strand
ACGCCTGACGGGGCGCTGCGGGCGCAGCGGTAACGACTTCGGGGATGAGCGAGGCGTCGGACAGCGCCGCCCTGGAGACCAGATACTCGTCAATGGCCTGCGCGAACCCGCGCCGCAGGTCGACGTAAATCTCAGGCTGCCCCGGAAAGTTGATCGGGCTGAGCAGGTCGCTCAACGGACGCAGATCGGCAAGTATCGGATAGTGCGCGTCGCCGGCAGAAAAGCCGTTCTGGTCCCAGCTGCCGTTACCGCCCACGGCATCAAAGCTGCGCTCGCCGTATTCGTTCGACTCCCGGAAGCTCGACGCCGTCTGTGTCTCGGAGGACCGATACGAAGATGACTCACCCACGATGAACGCGGCGCGCTCGTCGGAACGGGAGGATTCCACACTCTGCCGGCGTCGCTCGAAGGCGTTCGCGGTGATGCGCTGGCGCACCTCGCCGGCCGCACCATAGGTCACTGCATAGGGGTAGTGGGTACCAAACCTTGCGAAGAGTTCACGGAAATCACCAAAGCGCTGTGCGTCGGCGACCGCGTCGATGAATCTGTCGGTCAACCGCGCGTAAGCGGGGTCAACAACCAGCGCGAGCTTCTTGAAGCGCATGTAGCCGATCTCTTCCGCGACCGAGCCGCTGCTCTGCAAGGCATTGAACTGCTGCTTCGCGCTTGACGACCCCCAGCCGTAGCCTGCTTCGACGCTGATGCTGGCGTTGCCGCGCCCGTTCTGTCTGCTGCCTCCTGCGCCTCCGGACACACCGATGCGGGTGCTGTTGCCGAAGTTGGACTGGGTCATGCTTTGATACTCGCGCTCACTCGATACGTTCGTCGAGTAATGCACGGTACCTTGGGTTTCCTCCTTGATCAGCTTCAGCCCCAGGGGCACGACGCGGCGCTGATCGATGACCGCGCCGCGATCGGTCGCGAAGTCGAAGACTTCCGCCTTCGGGTTCTGCAACAGGCGGTTGGGGTTCTGATCGGTCACGTCGTAACCGGTGCGGCTCGCACGCAGGTTCTCCATCGTGTAGCCGATCATGAACGGATCATCGCCACTGACTCTCGACACCGTTCCGGGTGCAGGACGATAGAAGTTCGTCGCGCCGATGCGAAGCCGCAGATAGCCGGTGCGCGTCACATCGATGGTCATGTACTGCGCAAGGCCCGGGGCCGGCTCGGGTCGGGGTGCCAGGTAGGCTTTCGTGCGCCCGCGTTCGTCGAGCAGTTGCTTCAGGGTCACGCCATCCGAACTGGAATACACGATCGGTTCGCCGGCGTCATCGGCCAGCGTGATCTCCAGCGATCGCTCGGGGTCGGAGGAAGGCAGCACGACAATGTGTATCGGCGTGGTGTAGGTGCCGTTCGCAAGGTGCACGAGTTCAGGCCGTGCGCTGCTCCAGCCCTGCGGAATGAAGTTGGTGTCCAGGGCGATGGTCGAGTCTTCGCGCCACACGCCGTCGAGTCTGAACCAGCATTGATCGATCTGATCGTCGCCGAGGCTTCCCGTGAGTTCGTCCACAGAGAAGCTCGCGAACTCGCGGTTCGTCAGCGTATCCAGGCGTACCGCGGCATTGGCGATGCGCGCGCGCGAGCTTGCGATCTGCGGCGTTGCAGCGATCACGGTATCGCAGCCCGAGAACGCCTCGTTGGGTCGGCCTGCGTCGGTGGCCCAGCCCGCCGTCGCACCAGGCGGCTGGTCCGCGGATGCGGTCGTACCAGCACCCGCGCCGCTGGTGAGCGCAGCCAATGCAAACAGCGCGGAGATGCGCGTGGCTCTGAACTGCATGGCTGGCTCCCGGTGAACGAGTGGATCGATCTGTGCATGAGTGCCTGGTCAACAGGCTAGGGCGTGATGATGTTGCCCGCGGGATCCCTGCGCAGGCGCTGCAATTCGACGCTTGCGCGCGATTCGACGCTTGGTCGGGCTGCCCGGAACGTCACCTGACGGCCGCCGTTGCTTTGGCGCGTGCGCTGTGGAGTCGCGGCAGGGGACAGCACGTTCACCGCGCGGTTCCACCCGGACCAGGTGGTCACTGGTGAAGCCGTGCCGAGATTCACGGCGTTGCGGCGCCCGTCGCCGACAGCAGCGCGGCCGCTGCTTGCTCGCTGCGTCGCGCGCGTCTGGTTGGCGACAGCGCGGCGCTGTGTTGGCGCGCTGCGATAGACCGACGGGGGCCCGCCAGGCCGCACGGTCGTGGCCGACGCGGCCGTGGAGCGGTGCAGCTGAAAGGCCACCCTCCGGCCGCTGGGCGTCTGGCGGGCGCGTTGCGGTGCAGGCGCGGTGGTTGCGGGGCGCATGCCCCGGTTCCACTTGGACCAGTTCAGCGCCGAACCCGTGTTGCCGAGGTTCACGCCGTAGCGACGCGTATCGCCGGTGGCGGAGCGCGCCTGGGCGTTGCGTTGTCCGGCCCGCGTCCTGTTGGCGGCAGCCTGGGGCGCCGCGGTGGCCTGGCGGCGGGTGTGCTGGGTTCGTGTCGCCGGCGTGGCCTGCCGCGGCTGGCCTTGCGCCGGCCGGGCAGTCGGCCGCGACGCTGAGCCGGAGGCGCCAGGTCGCGGCTGCGCCGAGGCCGAATCAGTGACCACGCCGTTACTCAGCGCGACGAGCGTCACGGCAAGTGCCAAGCCCAGGGCGGAAGAGGAAATCAGGTGGGTGGAATGTCTCATGACAGGTGTCCTCACTCGGCAAGCAGCAGGGCGGCTTCGTTGAAATCGCTCATCGCGGCAAGCGCGTCGAGCTGCGGATGTTCGTCATCGAAGATGTCTCTAAGCGCGAAGGCCACCAGCGTCTCGCGCGGCACGACCTCGCGCCACACGCGAAGCCCGGCGAGCACCCCGCTGAACATGTTGTTCTCACCGTCGATGGAGCCCAGCCAGACACCGGTCACCGGCAGGTCCAGCGCCATGATCGGCTCGCTGCCGACCTGTCGACCATCGATGTAGACCTCGATGCCGTCGGCGTACTGGCTGATGGCCACGTGGTGCAGCTGGCCGTCCGTGAAATCGAACAGGAACACCGCCTCGTCATCACCTGCGGCGAAGGCGATGCCGTCGCGCTCGCGCAGCACCGCGACCACGTAGGCCGGCCCTTCCGGTCCGGCACTGGCGATGATCACCGGGTCGTAGGCAGGCTCACTTTCCCAGTCCGGCGCCACCCAGAACTCCAGCGTGCCGCCCTCGGCCAGCACCAGTCGCGGCGAGGGCGGGAAGTCCAGCGACAGCTCGCCGTCGAAGACCATGAGGTCGGGCTCGTAGGCCTGCGCGGCCATGCCGGTGCCCAGCCACAGACTGCATGCGAGCAGCGCGAGTATCCGTTTTCCGAATCGTGTCTTCACGTTTTGACTCCTGTGGGTGCCCGTGGCGGGCGATGATGGAGAGCGCCTTGTTACCTGGTGCAGGTGAGTTCGGTGATGCGGTGGCAGGTGACAAAGCCGCTGGACGTGCACCGGCTCTCGTCGCCGATGCGCTGGTTGGTCTGCCCGAACGGCGTGGCTTCACTCTTGTGGTTGCTGCTCCTGGTGTAACCGCGCCGCTCGCAGTACCTTCTGCCCGCAAGGTGCTGGCGGCAGGCGCCATGGCCGAAGCACATGTCCAGCCAGTGCGTACCGGCCAGCGGGTTTTTGTATACCTGGGATTCCACAGGTCTTGGCTTGGGCGGTGCGGGCGGCGGCAGCGGTGCAACATCGGGCAGCATCGAGGCGGTGCTCAGCGCGGAGCTGTTCTCCTCGAGGTAGGCCACCACCGCGCGTTGCAGGTTCGCGCGCACGCGCTGGTACACCTCCGGCTCGCCCGGAAAGTTCATTGGGTTGAGCAGTTCGTAGATCGGACGCAGGTCCAGCAGCACGGGGTAGGGCGTACCACCCGCGCTGTAGCCGCCCTGGTCCCAGGAGCCGTTGCCGCCGACCGCGACGAAGGTGGCGCCCTCGCTGCCGACCGTGCCACGCGTGCCTGTCTGCTTGCCCGCAAGCTCGCTGTGGTGCGCCGAGCCGCCGATGCCAAATACCTTGGCGCCGGCCTGTCCGCTGAAACCTTCCTCGCGGCGCTCTTCCCTGGCGTAGGTCTCCTCGGTGAACATCTGCGTCATCTTGGCGGTGGCGCCGTAGGTCACGGCGTAGGGGTAGTGGGTGCCGAAGCGCGCGATGAGCGCCTGGTAGCGATGGAAGCGGCGCGCATCCTCGACGGCGTCGATGAAGGCGCTCGACAGCGTGATGTAGGGATGGTCGAGCACCAGCGCGTACTGCTTGTGCCGGGAGTAGGCGACGGCTTGGGCCACGGAATTGCTGTTGCGCATGCTCGTCATGGCGTTGACCGTCTCGGAGTGGCCAGCGCTGGCCTGGAACACGCTGACGCCTGGCGTCTTGGCCGAGGGGATGTCGGCTTCCAGGTTGGCGCCGAAGGTGTGCGTGCTCGTGCGCTGCACGTCCTGCTCGCTGGCCACAAGCGTTCTGCGGTACACCGTGCCTTGCTGGCCTTCCTGGAGGAACGTGAAGCCGACCGGCACGGCGCGCCGTTCAGTGATCGAGTACATGCGTGGATCGACCGGTGCGAAGACCTCTTCCTTGTCGTTCTGCAGCAGCAGGAACGGGTCCTGGCGCACGAGGTCGTAGCCGCGCCGGCTGGCAGCGAGGTTTTCGAGGTTGGCGCCGAGCAGGAAGGCATCATCGATGGGGATACGGCTGTCGGCCCCGGCGCGCGAAGCGCTGGGTTCCGGCCGCACGAACAGCGCGCCGTTCAGCGACAGCCGCGCACGACCGGTGCGCGAGACATCCAGCGTGAGCGTCGAACCGTAGGCGAACGGTGTGCTTGCCTGGTAGGTCTTGACGGGGCCACCGCGCTGCAGGACATCGCGCAGGTCCAGCCCGTCGTTGCTCTCGAAACGCACGAACGGTGCGTCTTCAAGCCCGGTGGCCAGGTGCAGCCCGGTCGCCGGATCGGCCGTCTCGACGATCACGACAAAGCGTGGCGTCGTGTAGGTGCCGTTGGCCATCGACACGAGCTCGCGCGAATCGCTGCCCCATGCCGTGGGATCGTCGCGCGAGCGGTCGAGTGTGATCGTGCCGGTCTCGCGCCAGACTCCGTCCAGCCGTGCCCAACACAGCGAGGCCATCTCGTCGGGCACACCCGCATCGACGTCATCGAGGCTCAGGCTCGCAAACGAGCGCTGCGTGATGCGATCCACGCGCGGTGCCGCGGCGTCGATGCGCTCGCGCGGCGAAGCGCCGGGTGCTGCGATCGATGCGCGATCGTCGCAGCCGGCGAACACGTCGCCGGGCTCGCGGGTGAAATCCTGGGCGGCGGCCGAAGCGGCGATCGTGAGCAGGCCTGCCATCAGGGTGCTCCGGATCTTTTGCAGGCCGATCATGGGCAGATGAATCCTCTGGAGGAGCGTCATGCGCAGATCGTCAGGCCGGTATCGGGGTCGATGCCGATCGGCGTGCAGTTGTGGGCAGGCGCAGGCGCGTGGGCTGGAACAGGCGCGGGTGCGGCGGCTGGCGCGGGTGTGGCCGCCGGCATGCCCGGCAACGCTTGTGCGGGGACAGGGTGCACGGGTGCCGCAGGCGGTGGCGGCGCGACGGGCGCCACAGGCGTACCGTTCCGCGCGCTGAGCTCGTGGGCCAGCGCGTCGGGATACTGGGGTTCGATCCGGATCAGCCGGTAGCGCACCGGAAATAGCGGAGTTTTCACGACAACATCCAGGTTGCCATCAGCGGCGAGGTCCAGGGTCACCGGACCCACGGGATCTTCTGCGCTGTACGACCCCACTCCTGTCCTGCGGAAGTTCTGCAGCACGACCATGTCGGGTTTTACTTCCAGCACGAGCAGGTGCCGCCAGCGATCCACCGCGTAGGCGCGCCCCTGCTCGATACGGATTCGTTTGTTGATGGTGTTGATTCGCCAGACGCCGTCGATGGGCAGCGCTTCGGTGGTGTCCACGCTGTACCGGTCTGGCAGGATTGCCGGAACCTGGGGCACGCCAGCGGCATCGAGTGCGGCTTCGATGGCGTCCTGTGCCGAGGCCGGTGCAAGCCAGCACACGGCGACGAGGGCTGCGCAAAGGGCTGAGAGTGGCCCCCCTCGCGCACCGACCCAGGGACAGGGGAACGGTATATTCATCGGCAGTCGACCTCCGGGGTGTATGAGCACCTATTCCGGAAAGCGACATTCGCGCGGCCTTCGGGTCACTCGGCGGGGCGTCGATCCTCCGGCCAGAAGCTCAGGGCCAGGCGCGCCATCGGATGCCCGGCGCCGCGCAGCTCGACGATGCGCGCGTAGCCCGCCCGCAGCAGCGGCGCGCCGGCGTCGAGCTGACCGAGCGCGAGCAGGCAGCCGCCAAGGCCCGCGCGCGTCAGTGCCACCTGCCAGGGCTCGTCCGGCATGGCGGCCTCGAGCCCGACCAACGCGCGGCGCAGCAGGCCTTCGGCCTCGTCGCAGCGGTTCTGGCGCATCAGCGCAATGGCCAGATCGCGCTGGATCTGTGCCGTCTGCGGATGCTCGGGTCCTGGGGACCGGCTCGACAGCGCCAGTGCCTCGCGCAGCGTGGTCTCGGCCTCTTCGAGTCGATCCAGGCGGATCAGCGCGTTGCCGATGCCATTCATGTCGTGGCTGATGAACGGGTGGTCTTCGCCGAACGCGGCGCGGTCCAGAGTCAGGGTTCGGCGGTAGAGCGCGAGGGCTTGTGCGTAGTTCTCGCGATCGAATTCCAGTGCCGCGAGGTTGGTGTAGTTGTTGGCCAGGATCGGGTGGTCGTCGCCGTGCTGACGCCGATTCATGGCCAGCGATTCCTGGTGCAGGGCAAAAGCGCCGTCGAGGTCGCCGAGGTCGTGGCGCAGGTTCGCCAGGTTGTTCAGCGTGACGGTGATCTGCGGGTGATCGCCCCGGTGGACGGCGCGGCGGATCGCCAGCGCTTCGGCCTCCAGAGGTTCCGCATCGGCGGAGCGACCCTGCGATTTCAGCGCGGTGGCCAGCAGGGAGAGTGTGACGGCAATCGACGGGTGGCCCTCGGGCATTACCCTGCGCCGCGCTTCGAGCGCATCGCGCAGTATCCTCTCGGCCTCCTGGAAGCGCCCGGCGTCGATCAGTGCCGCGGCCAGCGAAGAGCGCACGCTCAGCGTCGCGGGGTGTTCGGCGCCGGCCGTCGCCGTGCGCAGCTCGAGCGCCTCGCGGTATTCGGCAATCGCCGCATCCGAACGGCCGCTGAGCTGCTCGAGGTGTGCGCGCCACAGACGGGCCGAGATCGCCACCTCGGGTTCTGGCGAAGGCAGCTCGGCAAGTACGGCATCCGCCGCGTCGACATGCGTCTTTCCCTCGTCCAGAGTCAGCCGGCCCATGTGCAGCGCGGCGAACCCGATATGAGTCTCGGCGATTTCTCGATGCACGTCGCCGCGCAGCGCCAGGCGCGTGGCCATCGAGCGTGAAAGCAGCGCTTCGCCTTCCTCGAAACGTCCCTGCGAGGTGCGCAGATTGCCAAGCGCGTACAGCACATCGCCCAGCAGCGCATCGGGCGGCCCGCTGAGGTTTTCGCGTACCGCCAGCGCGTGTTCGAGCAGGTCCGCTGCCGGCTCGAGCAGACCCAGCGCCGCATAAGCAGAGCCGATCACCCGCATCAACGCCGCCTGCACGGCGGGCTCCGTCGCCAGGTCCTGCTCGATTCGCGCTGCGCCCAGGTCGAGCAGCTCGCGGGCGCTGACCCATTCGCCCAGGCTGCGCTCCGGCGTCGCGCTCTCGAACAGGTCGGTCAGGAAAACAGAGACTGCTTCCGCGCGACGTGCCTCGCGCTGTGCGCGGTCGCGCTCGGCGGCAAGCTCCACGGTGTAGAAGCCGGCAAGGCCCACCATCGTCACCAGCGCGACGGCGACGCCGGCAACCGCCCTGCTGCGGCGGGCCAGGAAGCGACGCACGAGGTACCCGGCGGAATCCCCTCGCGCCAGTACGGGCCGCTTTTCCAGATGGCGGCCGATGTCGTCGGCGAGTTCGGCGGCGCTCGCATAGCGGCGTGCGGGCTCCTTTCGCAGCGCCTTGAGGAGGATGGTGTCGACGTCGCCACGCAGCGCGCGTGAAAGCTTCTCGGGGGTGGTGCGCAACTGACCGGCGAAGTCGATGGCGTCTTCGCGTGAATCGGCGAGATCGCTTGCATTGCCGTCCTCGCCGAGCTCGTCGACGTCGCGCTCTCCAGTCAGCGGCGCGAGTGCCGCAAGCGACGGCCGCGGCGGCTCGCTTGAGAGGATTGCGCGCGACAGCGTCACCGGATCCGTCGCTGAGGCCGAGTGAGCACCGCGGCCGGTGAGCAGGCGGTAGAGCAGCGCGCCGAGTGCGTACACATCCGTGGCGGTGGTCGCAGGCTCGCCGCGCAACTGCTCGGGGCTTGCCGCCTCCAGCGTGAGGATGCGTGAGAGTTCGGCGGTCTGGTGCAGGGCCAGCGCATTCGCGCGTTCGGGATCGATCAGTTTGGCGATGCCGAAGTCGAGCAGCTTGGGCGTGCCATCCCCGGTCACCAGTACGTTCGAGGCCTTGATGTCGCGGTGTACGACCAGGTTGCGGTGTGCGAAATGTACGGCGTCGCAGAGCATGGCGACCAGTTGCAGCCGCGCCGCCACCGACAGGCGATTTTCCCGGCAGTACACGTCGATCGGCTGGCCATCGACGTACTCCAGGACAAGGTAGGCTTCGCCTTCTTCGCTCGTGCCCGCATCGAGCAGCCGTGCGATGCCTGGGTGCTGCAAATCGGCCTGTACCTGACGTTCGGTGCGGAAGCGCTCCTGAAGGCCCGCGCTTGCGGTGCTGGGCAACCGCTTGATCGCAACCTGTCCCCGATACTGTTCATCGTCGCGCTCGGCGAGGTAGACGCGGCCCATGCCGCCGCGGCCGAGTTCGCGCACGATGCGGTAAGGACCGAAGCGGCGGCCATGCGGGGCGTTCTCGGAAGCGACGGCGGGTTTGCGCAGCAGGCGATGCGCCGCCCCGGCGACCGCCAGGTCGATGGCGCTCTCACCGGCGTTGGCATCGGCCTCGACGAGCTGCTCGAGCTCCAGACGCAATGTTTCGTCGGCCCCGGCAGCCTTCGCGATCCAGGCGGCGCGCTCGACGGCGGGTTGCTCTAGCGCCTGCTCGAAAAGCGCCTCCAGGCGCTGCCATCGGTCTGGATCGCGCGTCATGCAGGCGCGCCTTCGTCATCGGCCCGCAGTTCGCGCGTCAGCCAGGCCCTGGCGAAACGCAGATCGCGCTTGACCGTGGCCGGCGAGATGTCGAGCAGCTGCGCCATCTCGTCATAGCTCAAGCCGCCGAACACGTGCAGCTCGATGATCTCGGCCTTGCGCGCATCCTGGCGGGCCAGCTCTTCCAGCGCGTTGTCGAGGTCCAGGAGATCGAGGCTCGCGCTTTCGGCCGGTACCGAATCCTCGATGAGCGTGACACGGATCTGATCGCCGCCGCGCTTGGCGCGCTGCTTGGCGCGCGCGTGATCGATCAGCAGCCGGCGCATCTGCCTCGCGGCCACCGCGTAGAAATGCGCGCGGCCATTCCAGTCGACGTCCGCATCGGCGATCTGCAGGAATGCTTCGTGCACCAGATCGGTGGGCTGCCAGGTGTGGCCGGGAGATTCGCTGTGCAGATGCCTGGCCGCGAGCCGCCGCAGGGTCTCATAGACCATCGGAGTAAGCGCCGCGAACGCGTCTCCTTCGCCGGCCTGCCAGCGTTCCAGCAGCCGGGTAATTGACTGATCTTCCGTCATGGGAGCCCCAAACTCGCCTCGGCGGAGGATCGAGTATAGCAAGTAAGGGCGGGCGTCCCGGGCCTTGAAGGAGCAGACCCGCGCCGCTGCGAAGTAGTAAAGAGCCAGTGGGCTAAATGCGCAGACTATTCATCAGCTCAGGCACCGCTGGAATTGCGCGGTCTTGCGCACGCCCCTATTCTCGAGGCTGCGATCGACCAAGTACCTGTTTCAACCTGGCAGCCGGTAGAGCTGTCCATGCGGCAACGCATCTCTCCCGGAGGCACCGCCCGAATATGACAGCGCCAAACGCAACGAACATATCGCTGGACCGAAGAGTCATTGGTGCCTTCGTCCTTCTGTCGCTGCTCGCTTTGGCTGGTTGCGGCAGGGAGGACACTACCGGGGAGGGTCAGCGCACAGCAGGTCTGCTCGAGGGTCGCGTCGCCTCGGGCACCTCGCCTGGGTCAGTGTGGGACCGCCAGTGGGAGCGCTTTGCGCAGACTGTGTCCGAAGAGTCGGGCGATAGCATCCAGCTTGAGTACTACCTTCGTCACCAGTTGGGTGGCGAAGAGGCGATGATCTCGGCACTCAGGCGGAATCGTGTGCAGATTGCGTCCGTTGGATTGTGGGGTTCTGCCACGATCTTGCCGGAGCTGGCGGTGCTCTCAGCGCCGTATCTGTTTCGCAACGAAGGGGAAGTCGACCATATCTACCGCAGCGTGATTCCGGCCGAGCTTGATCGGCGCCTGGAGGCAGTCGGACTAAAGCTCCTGTACTTTTCCGACGCCGGCTGGGTCAATGTCTACAGCCGCACCCCGGTCAGGGAGGCCGCAGACGTTCGAGGTCTGCGACTGCGAGTGCCCCATGGTGCCGCCAATCGTCACTTCGCGGCGGCGCTTGGTATGGACGGCACGCCCCTGTCTGTTGAAGACGTCATCCCTGCGTTGCAGACCAACATGATCGCGGGCGGTATCGCAACGCTTGTGACCTACTACTTCACAGTTTGGCAGTACGCGCCATCGCTGACGCTCACGAGGCACAGCTACGACATGGGCCTGCTGTTGGCAAACAGAAGCTGGTTCGATGCTGCGACTGCAGAACAACAAGCGCTGCTGGGCCGCGCGTTTGGAGATGCAGACGAAGTTCTGCGCGAAACTCGCGATGCTCTGACGGCCTATGAAAATGAGCTACGCGAGCGTGGTGTGACGCTGATCGAACTGACTGATGGCGAACTCGCAGGCTGGGTAGCGCAGTCTGAAGGCGAGGCGGACAGCATCGCGGCAGAGATTGGTCCGGCTGCCGAATCCTTGCTGCGCATGGTACGCGAGGCGTTGGTTGACTACCGTCAGGGCGAGTCTGCTCAGGACTGACGTTCGGACTGGTAACGCGGAATGCCGGCGTATGAATCCCGCACGAATCGGGATAATCTTGTTTGCGTGGCCGGACGGCGCAACACCGGTGAGTAGGATAGAAGGCAGCTGACGTGGTCCGCAGTGTGGGGGATTATGGATTTCCGGAGCCTGAGACATTTTCTTGCGCTTTATGAGCGTCGGCACTATGGGCGGGCAGCTGACCAGCTGGACTTGTCCCAGTCGGCGTTAACCAAAAGTATCCGGAAACTGGAGACCACACTGGCCGTGCAGCTCTTTGAACGCGGCCGCTATGGCGCAGTGCCCACGGTCTACGGTGATGCGCTTGCACACCGGGCGCGAGTCATTCTGGCTGAGGAGCGCATGGCCGCGCAGGAGCTTCTGGACATCAAGGATGCGGGCCACGGCATCGTGCGTATCGGCGTGGGATTCAGCTGCGCGCACAGGATCCTGCCCATGGCGGTTGACAGGCTCAACACCAGCCACCCTGGTTTGACGGTGATCGCGCATGAAGGAGCGTCAGCGGAACTGCTGGAGAAGATGCTGCAGGGAGAACTCGATTTCGTACTGAGCTCGCCGCCCGCGTCGTACGTGCCTGACCCTGAGTTGCGGATGGAGCGATTGTTCAGGGATCGGGATATGGTGGTGGCGTCTCGCAGCCATCCTTTCGTCAAGAATAAACACGTCGCGCTGAGCGATCTGGCGGCCGCACCCTGGGCGGTGTCCAACCGCTACACGGATATGCTCCGTTACGTTCAAAAGGTGTTCAATGCTGAAGGAGTGGTCGGACCGCGGGTTTCCGTGCGAACAGATTCGACATCGCTGACCATTGCGCTGATTACGCGCTGCAACCATATTTCTCTGCTTAGCGAAGAATTTCTCGCGACCGCTGACCACTTGGGGGGTGTACGCACCCTCCGCAGCAGCGAGTTTGAGCGCACCCGCATCGGATACCTGTTTTTGCGCCGCCGCTTCGCGCTTCCTGCGGCAGCGGAAGTGTTGGCCGATCACCTCAGGGCCGTGTGCCAGAAGCTGTACGGTGATCTTTGACAATGAGATCCAGGATGGACTCTTGCGCAGACCAGGGCCCTACCAGCTCGACGGCGGAAAGCAGCGCGATCGCTCGCCCATGGCGACCTGCGCAGGTGGCGTATATTGCACGATATTGACGGGCACACTGTCAGGATCAAAGAAGATCAATTCCGCATAAGTGCCCACCGGCATATAGTCTGAAGGTTCGGTCTTGATGTATTCCCTGGGCGAACTCATGACCGTCAGTCCCGCCGCTACGACGTCGCGATGAATGCGCGCAAGCGCAGTAGTGTAGAACACCACCACCACCTGACCCAGCATGATCGAAGACGTCTTGACCATCGGCAGTTCTTCGGGTCGGCCTTCCTCGATCCCGTAGAGGCCTACCAGCCCATCGGGGGATGTCCCTGACTGCAGGTGCACGATCCGGATGGTGCAGTCATCCAGGCCCATCATGCTGGCGATTGCCGGCCCGGAGACGCGTTTGTCCTCGATGACGGACAGGCCAAGAATGTCGCGGTAACAGCGCAGCGATCGGTCCATATCACGGCAGAATATCGTCGTACGCCGGATCGGCGATAGCTCAGGCCCGCTGTTCGTGCCTATCGTCGTATTCACTCGGGATTCTCCTCAGCCCGCGCCGATCGCCGGCGTTACGTTCCCGTATTCTGCATGTGAAGACGCCGTCGCGACATATTCATGCCTGTCGTGAATGGAAATCTCCGCCCCACTGGTTTGATCCCGCAGGGGCAGCCTGCGAGAGTCCCACAAGTCTTTCGTGTTGGCGTTGCGAAATTTCCAGGGGATATATAGATGACAGCCGTTAGCGAGAAAGTCGATCTCGCCGTAGAGCACGATCTGGTGAACATCTCCGGCAGGGACGCCGTGATCACGGACACCAGAGAGTTGCGGTTCTACTCGATGGACCTGATGTGGGCGGGCGCTGTCGCGGATTTCGTTGTCAGGCCCGGCAGCGTTCAGGAAGTCCAGGAGATCGTTCGCCTTGCCGGGCGCTGCGGCCTCAAGGTACTGCCGCGCGGAGGCGGCATTTCCTACACCAAGGGCTATGTGCCTCAGGAAGAGGGTTCCATCGTTCTGGATCTCACCCGGCTGGACCGGATCCTCGAGATCAACGAGTCGGACATGTTTGTCACTGTCGAGGCGGGGTGCACGTGGAAGGTCGTATACGAGGCGCTGGCCGAGAAGGGCCTTCGCACGCCCTATTTCGGTCCGGTGTCCGGCACCCACGCGACCGTCGGGGGCGCCGTGTCGCAGGGCAGCATGTTCTTCGGATCCGGCACCTACGGACCCGTGGCCGAGAGCGTGCTAAGCGTGCGGGCGGTGCTCGGCGACGGTCGCGACATAGTTACGGGTTCGCGTGCCAACCGCGGGAAAGTGCCCTTCAACCGCTACTTCGGCCCCGACCTCACGGGGCTGTTCCTGTCCGACACGGGCGCGATGGGCATCAAGACCGAGGTCACGCTGCGGCTGATCAAGAAGCCCGCCGCGACCGCCTACGCCTCCTTCGGGTTCGATACGTTCGAGCAGCTGTATCTGGCGCAATCCGAGATTGCGCGTCACCGCCTGGTTGCCGAGTGCTTCGCCCTCGACCCGTTTCTGGGTGGAAAGCGCACCAACCTGAAGAGCTGGACTGACGGCATCAAGACACTGGCCAGCGTTGCCCGTCATTCGGGGCTCGCGGACGCGGTAAAAGTAGCGAAAGCCGGGACCAAGATTCTGGAGGAGGCCAACTTCTCCATGCATCTGACGGTGGACGGCATCGACCAGCGGGATGCCGATGCGAAGATGTCGGTCGTGGAGGGGATCGCGCTGAAGTACGGGTTGCCACTGGCAAGTACCATTCCCAAAGTATTGCGCGCACAGCCCTTCCATCAGATTGGAGACTACCTGCTGGGCGAGGGCGGCATGCGCTGGATTCCCATCCACGCCAACCTGCCCATCTCCAAGGTACCCGAAGCCTATCGGCTCACCATGGAGTATTTCAGCGCCAACGCGGAGAAGCTCGACGCGCTGGGTATCAGGTCCGGCTTTTCAACAAGTATTGCCGGGACGGATATGATTTTCGAGCCACAGTTCTTCTGGCCCGATGAGATCTCCGAGTTTCACCGCAGGTTCCTCAGCAAGGCGGCCCTCAGGGAGTCGGCCGACAATGCCGCCTGTCCGCCGGCACGCGCTGCGGTCGAGCAGGTGATGCGCGAGCTGACCGACATTTATCTGGAGCTTGGTGCGGTCCATCAGCAGGTCGGCCGATTCTATCGCTACACGGATGCGCTCGATCCCATCAATGTTGAAGTACTCAAAGCCTTCAAGCAGGCGACCGACCCGCAGGGGGTGATCAACCCGGGCAGCCTCGGGCTCTAGGCGCAGACCCGGAGCACGACAGGTGGGTACCGCGACAAGAGGGCAGGATGTGCTGGGGTGGCGCTGCAAGTTCGGCGTCGTCGCCCCATCGACCAACACCGTGGTGCAACCCGACTACGAGTGCCTCAGAGCATCGGGCGTCACCAATCATCACAGCAGGGCCGTCATCCCGGATCTGCCGGTTCATTCCGACGATGATTTTCTTGCACTGATGCAGGCGGTGAGAGCAGCCACGGTGGACGCCGTAGACGCGGTGATGACCTGCTCACCCGATCATCTCGTCATCGGCATGTCCGCAGAGACGTTCTGGGACGGCGTCGACGGCGCCGATGCATTTGCGGCTTCCCTGAAGGCCCGTGCCGGCGTCCAGGTTACGCTCGGATCCTCGGCTGTCATCGATGCCCTGGCAGCACTCGGCGGCGCCAGATGCATCGGCGTGATCACCCCTTACATGCCTGTCGGCGACGAGCGAGTTCGGGCTTTTTTTGCACAGAGCGGGGTAAGCGTTGGCACCCTGGCTGGTCTGAAGTGCTCGAGCCCGGTGAATATAGCCCACGTGCCGGAAAAACGACTGCGCGCCGCTATCGCAGCGGTAGACGGCCCGAGGATTGAAGCGATCGTTCAGGTTGGCACGAATCTGTCGATGCTACGGCTTGCCGCCGCGGCGGAGACGGAGTTGCGAAAGCCCGTAATCGCCATCAACGCCGCCACGTACTGGCATGCGCTGCGTCATCGCGGAATCTTCGACCGCGTGAGAGGCTTTGGCCGCCTGTTCGAGGAATGCTAGAAAGCTAGAGACGCGCCGCAGCCCGCGTGGCCGCCGCCACGAGTGGACCTCCCCGGGGACCAAGTTCCAGTGCAGGGTGCATGTAGTTCATGGAGTAGCCGAACGACAGCCCGGTTTGCG
>CAYLNP010000045.1:15054-15557 GCA_964384925.1 uncultured Woeseiaceae bacterium | reverse complement strand
TCAATTCGAAAGCGATCTCCACGGCCGACCAGATGCTGCAGTTCGCCAACAACAATCTCGGCCGCTGACGCGCGCCGCGATCCTCCGCAGGAGCGATATCACAATGATCGGATCACAACACGCATTCCGGGGTTGCCTGCACGCAGGCGGCCGGTGGCTTGCGGTGTCACTCGCCGCGTTGGGGCTTACGGCATGTGCCGGTGCGCCGGTCAACTACAAGGGTGGCGACGAGCGCTTCAGCGCGACGGCACCGCTCGAGCCGGTGTCGCCCCACGACAACCAGGGTGCGATCTTTCACGGTGCCTCCTCGCAGAGCCTGTTCCAGGATTACAAGGCGCGTCGCGTCGGCGATGTGCTGACGGTGCTGCTCGCCGAGCGTACGAACGCGCGCAAATCGGCAGGCTCGTCGACATCCAAGGAGAGCAGCGTACGCCTTCTCAACCCGACGATCGCCGGTCGGCCGGTGACACAGGATGGCGTGCCTTTGCTGGATACCGAGATCA
>CAYLNP010000045.1:0-15044 GCA_964384925.1 uncultured Woeseiaceae bacterium | reverse complement strand
GGCTCGCGTGCCTTCGACGGCCAGGGCGATGCCGCACAGAGCAATCTGCTGGAAGGCTCGATCACGGTGACCGTTGCCGAGGTACTGCCGAATGGCAATCTGCGTATCCAGGGTGAGAAGTGGATGCGCATCAACCAGGGCCAGGAGTACATACGCATGCGCGGTATCGTGCGTCCTGTCGACATACGCGCCGACAACAGTGTGTTCTCCACGCAGGTGGCGGACGCACAACTCGCCTATGGCGGCACCGGCAGCGTCGCCGACAGCAGCTCGCCGGGCTGGCTGACGCGCTTCTTCAACAGTCCGGCATGGCCGTTCTAGGCCTGTGGAGAATGAGACGATGATCGCAGAAAGATGCAGTTTGTGCCTTAGGACCAGCGCAGCAGCCTGGCTGGTCATGGCCCTGGCTGCAGTGCTGGCGGGCATTGCCACCCCCGGGCCAGGCCATGCGGTAGAGCGCGTCAAGGACCTGGCCAGCGTGTCGGGTGTGCGTTCGAACCAGCTGGTCGGGTATGGCCTGGTCGTGGGTCTGGACGGCACGGGCGATCAGACGACCCAGGCACCGTTCACCTCGCAGAGTCTTCGCAACATGCTCGGACAGCTCGGTGTGACGATTCCGCCGGGGACGAATCTTCAGGTGAAAAACGTCGCAGCGGTGATGGTCCACGCCGAACTGCCGCCGTTTGCGAAGCCCGGTCAGGTGATCGACATTACAGCGTCGTCCATCGGCAACGCCAGCAGCCTGCGCGGCGGCAGCCTGCTGATGACGCCGCTGATGGGCGCCGACGGCCAGGTCTACGCGATGGCGCAGGGTAACCTGGTCGTGGGTGGTTTCGGCGCCGGCGGTCGTGATGGTTCGCGGGTCACTGTCAACGTCCCCAGCGTCGGACGCATTCCCGGCGGTGCTTCAGTCGAACGCGAAGTGGCCAGCAGCTTCAGTCACGGCGACAGTCTGGTGCTCAATCTCAACCGTGCCGATTTCACCACCGCCCGGCGTTTGGCCGAGGCTATCAATGAATCAATGGGTGATGTCCTTGCGATGCCGATGGATGCCACCTCGGTGCGCGTACGCGCACCGCTGGATCCGTCGCAGCGCGTGGCTTTCGTCTCCGTGCTGGAGAACCTCACGGTGACGCCGGGTGAGCCGCCGGCGCGAGTCATCGTCAATGCGCGCACCGGTACGATCGTCATGGGCGGAGGGGTGCGGGTACTGCCCGCGGCAGTGTCCCATGGCAGCCTGACGGTGACCATCACGGAGAACTTCGATGTCTCACAGCCTGAGCCATTCGGTCGAGGTCAGACGGTGGTCACGCCGCGCACCGACATCGAGGTCAGCGAGGGCGCCTCGCGCATGTTTCCGTTCGGACCCGGTACCAACCTCGATGAGATCGTGCGGGCGGTCAATGATGTCGGTGCGGCACCGGGCGACCTGGTGGCGATTCTCGAAGCCTTGCACCAGGCCGGCGCGCTGCGCGCCGAGCTGATCGTGATCTGACGGCCATGAGTGCCGGCATCGACGCAGCCTTCACCTTCACCGACCTGCAGGGCATGGCCTCGCTGCGTCGTGAGGCTGCCAGCGATACGCCCGAGGCACGCCGTGCCGTTGCGCAACAGTTCGAGGCACTGTTCCTCAACCAGATGCTCAAGCAGATGCGCGATGCCTCTTCGGTCATCGATGGCGGGCTGGTGGATCGTGAGCGCATGCGCTTTCACGAGGACATGCTCGATCAGCAGATGTCGCTGACGCTGTCGCGAGGCCGTGGCATCGGCCTGGCTGACTCGATCCTGCGCCAGCTGGGTGGCGCCCAGGGTGCTGCGTCCACACCGGTGTCGCCCACGGGGCCGGTCAGGCTGCCTGGTGACGTGGGTTCAGCGCTGCCCGAGGTCGCACGCTATGTGCAGCCCACATCACGGCCGGCCGCGACGCCGCTCAGCGACGCCGCACAGCAGTTCGCTCCGCAGACGCCCGAGGCGTTCGTTGCCGCGCTGCTGCCGCACGCACGACGCGCCGCAAAACGGCTCGGCGTGCCGCCGGATGTGCTGATTGCCCAGGCGGCACTCGAGACCGGCTGGGGACAGCACATGATTACCGATGCGGCCGGTGGCCCCTCAAACAACCTGTTCGGCATCAAGGCCACAGGCGGCTGGCAGGGCCGCCAGGCCAGTGTCTCAACCCTGGAGTTCATCAACGGGGTGCCGGAGCGCCGCCGCGAGCCGTTTCGGGTCTACCCGAGTATTGCCGAGAGCTTCGATGACTATGTGCAGATCATCGAGAATCGACCGCGATACGCGCCAGCCCGGGACGCCCGCAACAGCGGTGACTATGCCCGCGGCCTGCAGGCCGGCGGCTGGGCCACCGATCCGGACTATGCCGCCAAGATCATGTCGATCGTCGAGCGGGGTCTGCCCGGCGTCCGGGGGTCCGAAGCGCAGGCTGCGCGCCCGACAGACACGCCAGACCCACAGCGTGATCAAGTTCACACGCGTGTGGCCGACAACGAAGCATCAGCACTGGTTGCGCGCCTGCGCGCGATCTCCGGAGATGAGAGATGAGCGGAGGCGGGATCCTGGGTGTCGGCACATCGGCGTTGCTCGCCTATCAGCGCGCACTGCAGGTGACCGGGCACAACATAGCAAATGCCGGTACACCGGGATACAGCCGGCAGCAGCTGCAGCTGGGGACCTCCCCGCCGCTCAGCACCGGGGTGGGCTCGATCGGCACCGGCGTGACCACCACCGGGGTGCGACGCGTGGTGGATGAATTCGTCGAGTTGCGGCTCGGGCTGAATCTTTCCGCTGAGGCTTACGAACGAACCTATGCTGAATTCGCCGGTCAGCTCGACAATCTGCTGGGCGATCCGGCCGCGGGGCTCGCGCCGGCATTGAGCAGTTTTTTTGCGGCACTCGAGGACGTAGCCAGTGATCCTGCATCCACGGCAGCGCGTCAGCAATTGATCGCCCAGGGGCAGGCACTGTCGGATCGGTTCGCACAGCTCGAGGGGAGGATCGACGATCAGCGCAGCATCGCCAGCGGACGGATTGTCGGCACCGTCGAGGAGATCAATCAGCTTGCCGGGAGCATCGCCCGCCTGAATCAGGAGATCGTCGAGAGTCGCGGGCGCAACGCCGGCCGTTCACCGAACGATTTGCTGGACACTCGTGATGAGCTGATCCGCGAGCTCTCGACACGCTTATCGGTGAGTACGCTCGAACAATCCGATGGCAGCGTCAACGTCTATGTCGGCAGGGGACAGGCGCTGGTAGTGGGCAACGAGTCTACCCAGCTGTTCGCCCAGGCCCTTGGGGCGGATGCTGATCGCATCGATATCGGCTTTCGCAATGGATCGGCTTTCGTCGTCACCACGGCGTTCATGAGCGGTGGCTCGCTCGGTGCACTGCTGGAGCTCAGAGACACACTGCTGGATCCGACCAGCAACGGTCTCGGTCGGCTGGCAGTCGCGCTGGCAGATGATTTCAACGAGATTCATCGCAGCGGCATGGACCTTCGCGGTCTGGCGGGCGGAGATTTTTTCCGTCGGCCGGAGCCTGAGGTGCTCGCCAACCGAGGCAACGCCGCGACGGGGGTGCCAGCGCTGAGCGTTGCTGATATCGGCGCCTTGCAGGCCAGTGACTATGAACTGCGCTTTGACGGCGACGACTGGGTACTGCGTCGCCTCGCCGACGGCCAGCAGCTCGCCATGCTAGCCCCTGGGGACTCACTCGAATTCGATGGGCTGTCGCTGGATCTTGGCGGCGTCGCCGCAGCGCAGAGGGGCGATACGTTCCTGCTGCGCCCGCTGCGTATGGCCGGCGACCTCGAGGTGGCCATTACCGACCCTCGGGCCGTGGCCGCAGCATTGCCGGTACGGGCGGAGGCGGCGCCGGCAAACGCGTCAGGCGCGGCGGTCGGTGAGCTGCAGATTCTCGATGCGTCTGAAGCGTCCTTGCGAGACCCGTTCGATATCGAGTTCACCGGTGGTGAGTTCGTGGCAGGTGCCACCAGCTGGCCGCCGGATCCGTCAGGCGATACGGTCATCGAGGCCAACGGATGGCGGGTGGTCATTCGGGGTACGCCCGCCGAGGGTGATCGCTTCACCGTACGTGACAACGCAGGTGGGGTGGGTGACAACCGCGGAGCGCTTGCACTGGCGGCGCTGGCAAGCCAGAGGTCGCTTGCCGGCGGAAGCACGACGCTTTCGGAGGGCTACGCCGAACTCGTGGCGGAGGTCGGCGTGAAGTCGCGCCGCGCGAAGATCAATGCAGACATGCAGGCGCGGCTGGTCGCCGATGCGCGCGCACAGCGGGAAAGTATCGCCGGCGTCAACCTCGATGAGGAAGCCGCCAACCTGATCCGCTTTCAGCAGGCCTATCAGGCCAGCGCGCAGGTCATTGCCGTCGCCGGCTCGCTGTTCGATACCCTGATCGCCGCCGTGCGTCGCTGAGGCCGTTCGGCCGATAACCCTGCAATCACAAGGACTCAACATCATGCGAATCTCTACAGCTCAGGTCTTCGCCGGTGGCATTGAGGCAATACAGCGTCAGCAGTCGAATCTCGCGACCACGCAGGAGCAGCTCGCCTCAGGCCGGCGCGTGCTCAAGCCCTCCGATGATCCGGCCGCAGCGGTACAGTCGCTCAGGGTGCGCGAGCGGGTGGCCGCGGTGGATCAGTACGCGCGCAACGCCGGTGCCGCCACTGCGCGGCTGAGCCAGCAGGAAACGGTACTCAGCCAGATGGGTGATGCTCTGCAACGCGTCCGGGAGCTTACGGTTCAGGGTGCCAACGGAACGCAGACCAACGAGTCGCGTGCCGCGATCGCCGCCGAGGTGCGCGAGTTGTCTCGGAGTCTGCTCGATGCCGCCAATACCCGAGATGCCAGCGGCGAGTATATGTTCGCCGGCTACCGTTCCGGCAGCCGGCCGTTCGCGCGCGACGCCAGCGGGCAGGTTGAGTATCTTGGTGACGCCGGCCAGCCCCGGGTCTCGCTGTCACCGGACCGCAGTGTTGCCGTCGCAGACAGCGGCCAGGCCTGGATGAGCATTCCGCGCGGCAACGGTGTATTCACGGTGACACCGTCGCTCGACAATGCCGGGTCCGCACGCATCACCGCCAGCGAGGTGGTCGATCCCACCGCCGTGGATGATTCCCCGTTGACGCTGCAGTTCGATGTTGCGGATGCCTGGACGCTGCTGGATGCCGACGGTGTCGCAGTGGCCAGCGGCGTCTACGCACCGAACCAGGCCATCGAATTCGCCGGACGGCGTATCGTCCTGACAGGCGAGCCGGAGCCGGGCGATCGCTTCGCCATCGAGCCGGCCGGCCAGCAGTCATTGTTCGCCATCGTGGATGATCTGGCGCGTACGCTTGCGACACCGCGTGCCAGCGCGGCCGATCAGGCGCTCGGTGATCATGCCATGGGTTCTGCACTGGAGAACATCGATCAGGCCCTCACGCGGGTACTGGAGTTGCGCACTGAAGTAGGGGCTCGGCTCAATACCATCGACAGTCAGGGTGTGGTCAATGAAGACCAGAAGCTGCGGCTCGAGACCGTGCTTTCGCAGATTGAGGATCTGGACTATGCCGAGGCGATCAGTCGCTTCAATCTCCAGCAGGTGAGTCTGCAGGCAGCGCAGCAGGCTTACGTGCAGCTCAGCCGTTTGAGCCTGTTCGACTACATTCGTTGAACAGCGACATGGTGATTAATGTGACAGTGGTCACGATTCCCCGTCAAACAAGCGGAAAATCGCAGCCGGCCACCCGGCGCTGTGTTGCCGAGCGCTAAAGATCCCGCACCTGGGGCCGACAAATCTCCCGCAAGCGGCACAGTTACGCCGCCGACAATGCCCCGCCTGAAGGCGGCGATGAACTGAACGCAACCCAATCGAGTACAAGGAGCACTACAATGTCACAGGTCATCAATACCAACGTGATGTCGCTGAACTCTCAGCGCAATCTCTCGACTTCCGGGGGCCAGCTTGCGACTGCTCTGCAGCGTCTGTCCTCCGGCCTTCGTATCAACAGCGCCAAGGACGACGCGGCCGGCCTGGCGATTTCAGAGCGATTCACCACGCAGATCCGTGGGCTGAACCAGGCCGTGCGCAACGCCAACGATGGCATCTCGCTGTCCCAGACCGCTGAAGGCGCGATGGGCGAAGCCTCGAACATTCTGCAGCGTATCCGTGAGCTGGCTGTGCAGTCGGCCAATGGCACGAACTCGACTGGCGACCGCCAGGCGCTGCAGGAAGAAGTCTCGCAGCTGACCGCCGAACTGGATCGCATCGCCAATACGACCGAGTTCAACGGGACGCGCATCCTGGACGGTTCTTTCGCAGAAGCCGCCTTCCAGGTCGGCGCCAATGCCCGCCAGACGATCTCCTTCGGCATTGGCAGCATCTCGACGCGTGCCATCGGCTCGATCGCTTCCCAGCAGGGTACCGAGGTTTCCGCTGCGGCCGCGACCGACCTCACGGTCTCCGTGGGCGGGGGCGCTGCGGTGTCGGTTGCCTCGAGCGCCGATTTCGCCGGCAACACCTACCAGGACGCGACCTCCGCGTTTGCCAAGGCAGCGGCACTCAACGGCGCGGGCGTACAGAGCTTCAGTGCCACTGCACGCACCGAAGGCACCCAGACCGTCGGCGCCATTGGCGGTACAGCGGCTGACACTTACGACCTGACCATCAATGGCGTAGCCATCTTCACCGGTGAAGATGTCGCAGCCGGCCTGAGCGCTACGGCTGTGCGTGATGCAATCAATGCGGTCTCCAGCCAGACCGGCGTCATTGCCTCCCTGGATGGTGGTGACATGACTCTGTCCGCTGCTGATGGCCGCAACATTGTCGTCACCGAAGCCGGTACCGGCTTTACCGCCGGCACGGACGGTCTGACCGTCACTGGTGGTGATTTCGATGGAACCCTGCGTGGCAGCCTGACGGTGTCGGCCGCTGACACGATCGCGATCGGTGGTACGGTCGCGACCGTGGGTCTCGGGGCAGCCATTGCACGTGACTCGCTGGGTCTGACAACGGTGACGGTGAGCACGGTGGATGGCGCGCAGGATGCGATCCTGCGTGCGGATGCCGCGCTGACGGCAGTCAACTCCGCGCGTGCCCAGCTCGGTGCGGTGCAGAACCGCTTCGAGTCGGTCATTGCCAACCTGTCGACCACGGCCGAGAACCTGTCGGCTTCCCGGTCGCGCATTCTGGATACGGACTTCGCAGCCGAAACGGCCGCGCTGACCCGCGCCCAGGTGCTCCAGCAGGCGGGTGTCGCCATGCTGGCCCAGGCCAACGCCGCGCCGCAGAACGTGCTTGCCCTGCTTCGGTAAGCTGATGTGAATCCGGGCCTGGTGGCGGCGCAAGCCGCCACCAGGCAACGGAGTGGGAGATGATGAAGAAAACGAACGCGATGATCGGCAAGCATCCGCACGCTGCGCGTCCGGGTGCTTGCTCATATTCGTTGATGGTGCGTGCCCGGGCGGTGCCCGGCGTCCCGCGAGGTGGATGCTCGTGACCGGGATCAGCAGTCTCGGTGTAGGCTCGGGTCTGGACCTTGATGGTCTGGTTCGCGCACTGGTGGGCGCGGAGCGCAGCCCGCAGGAGAATCGGCTGAATCGCCGCGCGAGTACCGCCCAGACGACCCTGTCCGCCTTGGGCAGCCTGCGATCAGCGCTGTCCGGACTCACCGGTGCGGTGAATGCGCTCAAGGATCTGCAGGTCGGCCAGCAGGTCAGCAGTTCCGATGTATCGAAGCTGGCGGCCACGCGTTCGGGTGAACCTGAACAGGGCAGCTACCAGGTGCGGGTGATGCAGCTGGCCTCGGCACAGTCGCTGGCAAGCGCGGGGTTCGAGGATCCTGAGCTGTCCTTGGGGGCAGGCACGCTCACACTCGGAGTGGGCGGTGCGACGCTCGAACTGGAGATCACGGAGCCGGCATCGACGCTGCGTGACGTCCGCGACGCGATCAACGACAGCGATATGGACGTGCGCGCGGTCATCGTGCGCGACGGCCAACAGTATCGTCTGCTTGTCACCTCCGCGGCGACAGGCACGCTCAATGAAGTCACGCTCGCCACTTCAGGCAGCCTCGATAGTCGTCTGGCCTCGGCGGCAATGACCCAGACGGCGCCGGCACAGGATGCCGAGTTCTCCGTGAACGGCCTGGTGCTGACTTCAGCCAGTAACACTATCGAAGATGTGCTGCCCGGCATCACGCTGGTGCTGACGAATCCGACGGAAGCGCTGGAGACGGTGACCGTCACGGTGGATGCGGATCGCCAGGGCGCGAGTGACCGCATCAGTGCGCTTGTGACAGCCTACAATACGCTGGTGGAGAACATGCGCGCCTCCGGTCGCGCCGACCCCGCCGGCGGCAACTCCGGGCCCCTGATTGGCGATGCCAGTCTGCGTGCAATCCAGTCGCGCATAGGCGGGGTCTTCAGTCGCCGAATCGACAGCGCAATACCCGACAGTCCTTTTGAAACCTTGCTGGACCTGGGTTTGTCGACCGATCGGCAGGGCCGTGCCCAGCTCGATGCTGGCAAGCTCGACGAGGCGCTGCGATCCAATCCCGACGCCGTGGAAGCGATGGTGTCGGCGTTCGCCTCGACTGTGGCCACGACACTCGAGGGCTTCAGTGGTCCGGGCGGGGTGCTGGAGTCGCGAACCACAAGTCTCGCGGCAGAGCTGAAGCGGATCACTGGCCAGCGCGAAGCACTGGATCGGCGCATGGAACTGGTCGAAACGCGCCTGCGCAGGCAGTTCACGGCGCTCGACTCGCTGCTCTCGCAATCGCAGAACACCAGCGCCTACCTTGCCCAGCAGTTGGCCGGTATTGCCAACCTGCAGCGCCAAGCAAATCCCTGATTCGTTTTCCCTGAGCTCAATTCCGGCTTGGAGGCTTCAAGTTCAGCCGCCCATTGGCCGATAAGGGGTCTATCAGGCGGCCATCGCCGTCTAGACGCATCACGGAGATCGAACATGAACACCAACGGCCGGTACAACGCCATCTCACAGTACGAGCAGATCGGCGTTCAGGCCCAGGTGAGCGATGCCTCACCGCATCAGCTCGTCCAGTTGATGCTCGACGGCGCCGCCGCCCGGGTCGCAGCCGCTCGCGGTGCGATCGATGCTGGTGAGATCGCGCGCAAGGGCGAGTGCATCGGCAAGGCGATCGGTTTGGTGGAAGGCCTTCGGGTGAGCCTGGATATCGAGCGCGGCGGGGCGCTGGCAGAGAATCTGCTCGCGCTGTATGACTACATGGCCCGACGCCTACTGGAAGCGAACCTGCGCAACGACGTGAGCATTCTCGATGAGGTGGCCAGTCTGCTGCGTGAACTGCAGACCGGCTGGCGCGAGCTGGGCCAGGTGATCACAAGCGAGTCGGCGCAGAGCCGCGCGGTCGGTGCAGCCGCCTTGCGCTGATCACATCGCCGCGGCTCGCATGCTGGCACAAGACTTGCAGCGGAGGGAAACAACACGCGCGCAAGGGCAGGCAGCGACGGCATTCTGACGCGCCCGCCCGCAGCTTACGCCCTGAGGTATGCGAATGACGATGATGCCGGAATCCGCTGCGCCAGCTGCGCACCATGCCACGAGCAGTGGGCCGGTCGAGGAGACGCTAGCGCTCGCCGATTCGCTGGTGACATCCCTTCAGCAGGGTGTCGCCGGGCAGGCGTGGGCTGGTCTGCCGGCGCTTGCCGATCAGCTTCAGCACAGCCTGGAGAGGCTGGATGCGGGTCTGCGCATTCTGGCGGTGACGGATCCGGGCAGGGCAGCCCGCTTGGCACCCTCGCTCGCCGAAGTTGCCGCCCGTCATGCCGTGGTGCTGGAGCGCCTGACAGCCGCTCGAGACCAGACTGCAGCCGAGCTTGCCTCGGTGCTGCAGGGCCATAGCGGCGCTACCCAATACCTGCATGCGGCCGAGGGATCGTAGACCATGAGCGAATCGATGTCCGGTCTGTATCGCATTCTGCCGCCTGCAGAGATCGATGTACTCGGTGAGCGGGTGTTCTGTGACGATGAGCTGGGGCTGCGCTGGCGCCAAGTGGAGAGCCTGCCCGGCGGTGTCGTGCTGGCGCGCCTCAATGCCAGAAACGAAACCGTACTGCGCTCGATCGCGATGCTCGAGGAGCAGGACCAGACGCAGGCTGACGCCGCGGAACGCGCCGAGCTGCACCGTATCGAGGGCAAACTCAACCTGGTGCTGGAGCTGCTGGCCGAACTGATGCGCGAACGCACCGCTGAGCCCATTCGCCCGCACGCGATGCGCCTCAACGCGCGTGGCCTGTGCTGGGATGATGCCGGGCCCGTCCGCCAGGGTGCGCTGCTGGAATTCGAAATCTTCGCCTTGCCGGCCTGGCCGGTGCCTCTGACGCTGCATGGGCGCGTAACCAGCGCCGAGGAGCGGCGCGCCGGCTGGCGGGCCTGCGCGCGCCTGGAGGGGCTTTCCGCGGGATCTCGCGACTGGCTCGACAAGCTCGTGTTCCGACGCCACCGCCGGGCTGTGGCACACAGTCGGATCAGTCGGTGAAGCGCACCGGGCTTCGGTGATCCCCGCGGGTTGGTACCGGCGACGTTGCGGGCTTTCCCTATTGAAGGTAGTGTCGCAGATGAGGGACACTGCGCCCCGCAAGTACGGGGCGGACTAGCAATCAGGGACGACACAGAGTGACGGGAGCGATCACCGACAGCGGCGTGTTCCGCATTCTCAGCAGTCGCGACAGCCGCGACGCGCCGATCATGATTGTCTCGGATTGCCAGGAGGCTGCCGCGGCGGTTGCGGCACAGTTCGACTTTCTCGACGTGCGCAGCGTGCATGCCGAAATCGAGCTTGCTGCCGAGGTTTTCGACGAAGGCCAGCTTCCCCTCGGGGCTGTCCTGGTCGGCAACGGCTCGTCGCAGGCGCTTGCAGGCCTGCTTGAAAAAGTCTGCGCGCGCTGGCCCAAGCTGCCCGTCGTCATCCATCAGCATGCCGCTGCGGAGATCGATGTCAGGCTCGGCGAGCACCCGCAGGTCGTTGGCCTGCTGCAGCAGCCGGTACGCTATCCCCAGCTCGTGGCCGTGCTTCGCGAACTGCGCGTGATTCACAGCAACGGCGGTATCGAATCGGCTCACTCGCAGACCGAACTCTTCCGTTCGCTGGTAGGGCGCAGCCAGGGCGTACAGTCCGTACGCAGCATGATCACACGGGTCGCGCCCAGCGAGGCCAGCGTGCTTGTGCTCGGGGAGACCGGCACGGGCAAGGAAGTCGTCGCGCGGAACATCCATTTTCATTCACCGCGGCGCGGTGGCCCTTTCGTGGCCATCAATTGCGGTGCGATCCCGGCGGATCTGCTGGAAAGCGAGCTGTTCGGCCACGAAAAGGGCGCATTTACCGGCGCCGTGACCAGTCGCAAAGGGCGCTTCGAACTCGCCTCAGGCGGCACGCTGTTTCTCGACGAGATCGGCGATATGCCCCTGGAAATGCAGGTGAAGCTGCTGCGTGTGCTGCAGGAGCGCCGATTCGAGCGTCTGGGCGCCACCCGTCCCATCGATGCCGATGTGCGCATTGTGGCCGCCACTCACCGTGACCTGGAGCAGATGATCGCCGAGGGTCGTTTCCGCGAAGATCTCTACTATCGGCTCAACGTTGTGTCAGTGCGCATGCCCCCGCTGCGCGAGCGTCGCGAGGATCTGCCGCTGCTGATCGCCGAACTCAATGCGCAGCTGCAGCGCCGCGGCATGTCGGCCGCCCATTTCGGCACCAATGCGCTGCGTGCGCTGGCCCGGCACCAGTGGCCCGGAAATGTGCGCGAACTGGCCAATCTGGTGGAGCGCTGCGCGATTCTCGCCCCTGACCAGCCGGTCGAGCTCGTCGACCTGCCGGAGCGCCTGCAGGCGCTCGTAGCGGACGACGAGGTCATCACTGCCGCTGACGGTGAGGTTGAGGCTGCACTCGTTGAGGGCCTGATCGGCCCGGGCGCAGAGTTCCAGCTTCCGTCGCTTGGCAACGGATCCTCCCAGGTGGAGTTGAAGAGTCTGCTCGAGGGCCTTGAGATGCGCCTTATCCGCCAGGCGCTGGATGAAGCCCAGGGTGTGGTCGCGCAGGCGGCAAAGATGCTCGGACTGCGCCGGACGACCCTGGTGGAGAAGATGCGCAAATTCCAGATCGACCGCGGCGCCGAACAACTCGGCTGAGCGGCGTCGGGGGAGCGGCGCGTCAGAACCTTGACGGCACCTGATCGGCGCTCGCTCCCGACGAAACAAAACTCTGCTTAATCAGTCGCTTCCGTGCTGTGGCACGGGTCTTGCTTTGACTCCTGCAACAGTCTTCAGACCGTCCTGCAGGAGTTCGCAACGCATGACCCAAGCCGACAAGCTGGCGAGCCCGTGTGCCCACCGTGATCTACCGGTCGCGCTGGATGCCCGCAGCCGCGAGATGTTCGCGCTGGCCGAGCGGGTCGCGGCCGCCGACGTCACCGTCATGCTCACAGGCGAGTCCGGTGTGGGCAAGGAAGTCTACGCCCGCTTCATCCACGCGGCCTCGGCTCGCGGATCGGGCCCCTTCGTTGCCGTGAACTGTGCGGCGATCCCGGAGCCCATGCTCGAGGCGATCCTGTTCGGCCACGAGAAGGGCGCCTTCACCGGTGCTACCGATGCGCGTGCCGGAAAATTCGAGCAGGCCTGTGGCGGCACCCTGCTGCTCGATGAAATCACCGAGATGCCGATCGCCCTGCAGGCCAAGCTGCTGCGTGTGCTCCAGGAGCGTGAGGTCGAGCGCCTGGGTGCCGCCGGCGCCAGGCGCGTGGACGTACGCGTTATTGCCACCTCGAATCGCCAGCTGCGCATGGCGGTCAGTGAGGGCACGCTGCGCGAAGACCTCTATTTCCGCCTGAACGTCTTTCCCCTGCAGGTGCCTGCATTGCGCGAGCGTCCTGCGGACATTGTCGCGCTGGCCGAGCATCTGCTCGCGCGCCACAGCACCGACCGCAAGGTGCCGGTACTCACTGCGGCTGCGCGTGAACATCTGCGACAGCACGACTGGCCCGGAAACGTCCGTGAGCTCGAAAACGTGATGCAGCGCGCCCTTATTCTTCACTCGGGCGGGTCCATCGAACCTGCGGATCTGTGCATCGATACCGCGGAGGCGCAATCGACTGCTCGTCCCGGCGATGGCGGTGATGCACCGAACCTCGAGGCCTCCCTGCGCGTCTCGGAAGGCGAGCTGATCTGTGCCGCACTGCGCGCCGAGGAAGGCCGGCGCAAGCCTGCAGCGGATCGTCTGGGCATAAGCCCCCGAACATTGCGCTACAAGATGGCGCGGCTACGTGACATGGGAGTGGCACTGCCATGAGTGACATGCAGATACAGCAGGTACTCGCCCAGATGCGCGCGCTTTCGGCGCGGGCCGGTGAAGGTCCGGCCGCGGCGGCGGGTGCGGCCCAGGGCGCGGAATTTGCAACGCTGCTGAAGCAGTCACTGGACCAGGTCAATGCGGCGCAGCAGCACTCCGGCGAGCTTGCGACGCGCTTCGTCGCAGGCGACGCGCAGGTCGGTTTGCCTGATGTCATGGTCGCGATGCAGAAGTCCAGTCTGCAGTTCGAAGCGGTGACTCAGGTACGCAATCGCCTCGTGGCCGCATACCAGGAAATCATGAACATGCAGGTCTGATTGGCCTGCACTGCCCTGAAACACGTTGACAAGGAAGCACCCTGAGATGGCGGACAATCTGCCCCGGACGATCAGTAAACAGTTTGCAGGCCTGGGTCGACTGCCGGCACAACGCCAGTTCGGCACGGTGCTCGGTCTGGCCGTCGTGCTTGCGCTTGCGGTTACCGTGGTGATGTGGGGCCTTCGGCCTGGCTATCAGGTGCTGCTTTCCGGTGCGGCTGAACGCGATATCGCCCAGGCGGTGACGGCGCTCACCCGTCAGAACATTCCACACCGCCTGGATCCTCGCAATGGTGCCTTGATGGTGCCGGCGACACGCGTTGCCGAGGCCAGGTTGAACCTGGCCACCGAGGGCCTGCCTCGCGCCGATGGCGTCGGATTCGAGCTGCTCGACGAGGACAACGGTATCGGCACCAGCCGCATGATGGAGACGGCGCGCTATCAGCGGGCGCTGGAAGGCGAGATTGCGCGCTCGGTGACGACACTCAACAGCGTCGAGCGGGCACGCGTGCATCTGGCGCTGCCACGACAGTCCGTATTCGTGCGCGACCGTATCAAGCCGGGGGCGTCCGTCATCGTTCATCTGCATCCTGGGCGCGTGCTCGATGACGCCCAGGTGGCCGGCATCGTGCACCTGGTCGCCTCGAGTGTGCCGGAGCTTGAAGCCGAGCGCGTCACGGTCATCGACCAGCGTGGGCAGATGCTCAGTCAGCTGGCAGGCGCCACCGCGAACGGACTGACGGCGCAGCACCTTGATTACACCCGTCGCCTCGAGGATGCCTATCGCGAGCGCATCGAGGACATTCTTGCGCCGCTGGTCGGCGGGGATGGCATGCGTGTGCAGGTGACCGCGGAGATCGATTTCACGCAGATCGAGAGCACCCGCGAGAGTTACGATCCGGAGCGCCTGGTGCTGCGCAGCGAGCAGACCAGCGAGGAGGAGAGTCGTACTGCGATGCTCGGCGGTGTTCCCGGTGCGCTGACCAATCAGCCGCCAGGTGCGGCCACCGTGGTGATGCCCGCAGACGGCATGATGAACGATGAACAGCGCAACGCCGATCCGGCATCGCGCAGTACCCGCAGTACCCGCAACTTCGAGGTCGACCGTGAGGTCAGCCATATCCGCCAGGCGCCCGCAACCTTGTCGCGTATCTCGGTCGCGGTCGTGGTCGATGATCGCATCGGCCGCGGTGACGACGGCGAGCGCGTGCGATTGCCGCGTGACGAAGCCGAAATGGCCTATCTGCAGTCGCTGGTCGGAGAGGCCGTGGGCTTCAACGAGGCCCGCGGCGATCGGATCAATGTCGTCAATGCCTCGTTTCGCGAAGTCGACGAACCCGAGGTTCTGGAAGCCCGTCCCCTGTGGCAGGAGCCATGGATCCGTGATCTCGTCCGCCAGG
>CAYLNP010000044.1:12982-15651 GCA_964384925.1 uncultured Woeseiaceae bacterium | reverse complement strand
CAGGACGAGTAGCAGCGTCTTCATGGGTGACCCTTTCGTTTGCTCAAGATCGATGGCTGAAGTATAAGGACATCAACATGAGAATATCCTCCCGCTGCCGCGGACTTGCCTCGCACCTGCTGCCTCTGATCGCAGTGGCGGTCCTGGGTGCGCAGCTCGTGGGCGCCCACCTGCACCTGCATGAGGACGACCTGGGTCATGCTGGCGGCCATGTGCATTCGGTGCATTCGCCGTGTCATGCGGATGCCGATCACGCCGGCGATGGGGTGGAGATCAGCCTCTGGCACGCGCTGCTGTGCAAACTGCCGGATGCGCAGAACGCGGGTGCTGCTGTCTCGCCGTTGTTGATCCTGGCACCTGAAGCGATGCGACTCGATGTCGCCGCGGCACTGGATCATGTCCCTGCGCGCTGGCGAACGCCGGCGCATTTCACGCCTCTGTTGCGCGCGCCGCCGCGCTGATTCCCGACGCCTGAATCGCCGCAGCCGTGTCGAAGCGCACGGTTGCTGCGGTGCACCTCATGCAGCAGACGGCCGCTCTGGCGGTCGTCGGGAGTCGATTCCATGCGGATTCATTGCTACGTGCTCGGCGTCACGGCGCTGGGTACATTGCTTGCGGGCGTATCCAGCGCCTACGCCGCCCGCACGCTCGAGCAGACCATCGAGGAGGCCTTGCAGGTCTCGCCCGAACGCGACGCAGCCGCTGCGGGTATTGCGGCCGGCCGGGCTGAGCTGCGGCAGGCCGGCGCCTGGCCCGACCCGGTGCTGGGCCTGCGCGCAGACGACCGCATCGCCCGGGAGCTCGGGAGTGGCGGGCGCGAACTGACCGAGCTTTCGATCAGCCAGACATTGCCCATCGGTCGAATTGGTCCTCAGCGCGCGCGTGCACGCGCCGGCCTGGCCGCCGAGCAGGCCGGCGGTGCCGCTCAGCAGCTGGAGCTCGAGCATACGGTGGCTTCAGCGTTTCATACGCTCCAGCATGCGGCGGCAGTCCTTCGCATCGGGCGAGACGCCGCTGCAGACGCGCAGCGCTTCGCGACGATCGCTTCGGAGCGTGCGGCTGCCGGAGAGGTCTCGCGACGCGAGGCCTTGCGACTGACGATTTATTCCGCCCAGGCCGCGCAGCAGGTCGAGGCTGCGGAGGGCGAGTACTCCGAGGCGCAACATCGCCTGGCGATGCTGCTGCATGTCCCGCCCGAAGCCGTGGGTGACACGCAGCCGCTGGATCGTCCACCGCCCGCCGAGCCGCTGGCCCGACTGCTGGCCGATATCGATCGGCACCCGGAGTTGCAGGTGCATTCCGCCTCCCGGTCGCTGATCGAGGCCGACCTTGCTGCTGCATCCAATGCGCGCTGGCCGGAGCTTGCGATCAGCGCCTATCGAATGCGCGACGCAATCAATGGCCAGCGCGAAGCCTACACCGGCGTGGGCGTCTCGGTGAGCGTGCCCCTATGGGACCGTCGAAGCGGGCGCATCGCGGCCCTCAAGGCCAGCGGGGTACGCGCGCGGGCGCACCAGCGCGGCGAGCGCCGCACGCTGGAGAGCGCGGTGCGGGTTCGCCATTTGCACCTGTCACACCTGCTGGCGCAGGTCGATGAGCAGGCCGCCGAGGTGCTCAGGCCCGCCGGTGAGCTGCTCGCACTGACCCAGCGGGGGTACGAAGCCGGCGAAGTCGATCTGCTCGCGCTTCTCGAGGCGACGACGACTGCGCGCGAAGCCCGGCGACTGCAACAGCAGCTGCTGGCCGATGCATGGCTTGAGACGGCTGCGCTGAGACATGCCGCCGGTCACTTTCTTGCGCCCCCGTTTGCGGAGTTCGTTCCATGATGACCTTGCGTTGCTTGATAACCGCCGTCGTGGTGACAGCCAGCTCGGTGGCTGTCGACGGGGTCGCGTACTCGATTGACGAGCGAAACCACGTGCTTTCTCACGCGCGCGTCGCACAGTCGACGCACGACCACGACCACGACCACGACCACGACCACGACCACGACCACGACCACGATGACCATGACCACGATGACCATGACCATGACCATGACCATGACGATCCTGACCACGGTGGCGATCACGATCACGACGACCATGACCACGGTCACGACGACCATGATCTGCCTGCGGATTCAGCTATCGCGTTCTCGAATCAGCGTCAGCGCGGTATGGTCTTCTCAGTCGAGACGACGCGTGAGGAGCCGATTGCAAGGCGGCTTTCCGCGGCGGGGATGGTCGAGCCGAAGGCGGGCCGACAGGTCGACGTCGCGGCCCCTGCGCGCGGCACCTTGCGCATCGCTGCTGACCGGCCCTGGCTTCGACCAGGCCAGCAGGTCGACGCCGGTGAGCCGCTGGCCGAGCTTGCCTCGGTGGCAGGCGCGGAGGACTTCGGACAGCTGCAGGCCGAGCAGCTCGCGGCCGAAGCACGCTGGCGGATGGCGCGTGATGATCTCGAGCGTGTGACCGGGCTTGCCGCGGACGGTGTCGTCTCGGCGCGCCGCCTGGCGCAGGCGCAGACCGAAGAGATCACCGCCAGGTCAGCGCTGGACGCGGCCCAGGCCCGACTGGGTGAGGGTCGGGGCGCAGCGGCTCAGGGTGCTGCACTGGTACTGCGCGCGCCCATTCGCGGCACCGTGATCGCCGCACCGCAAGGCCCGGGCGCCATGGTGGAGGCGGGCA
>CAYLNP010000044.1:0-12972 GCA_964384925.1 uncultured Woeseiaceae bacterium | reverse complement strand
ACTGGCCACGGTGCTCGATGCCGAAGAGGTGTGGATCCGCGTGTCGCTGCTTGCACATGACATGGTCATGCTCACCGATCCACAGGACTTGATGATCCGTCGGCCCGGTGATCGGCAGTGGCGCAGGCTCGGAAACGCGAAGCTGGTCTACCGTGGCCTGGCGCTCGAGGGCGGTGTCCTGCCGCTGGTCTTCGAGACCTCCAATGACGGCACGCTGCCGCCGGGGTTGCCCCTGATCGCGAGCATGGCTGCCGGCGCGCCAGAACCTGCGGTGACGATCCCTGAGGCTGCACTGCTGAATGACGACGGTGTTGACGTGGTCATGGTTCAGCTCGGCCCCGAGGTGTTCGAACGTCGGGCGGTGCGTACAGGCATTCGCGCTGCGGGTCGCGTTGCGGTCAGCCTGGGCCTTGCGGAAGGTGAGCGCGTGGTCGTTGACGGTGCCTATGCAGTGTTTCTCGCCGGTCGGGTGTCCGAGGGAGGTGCTGATGTTCATCATCATGGTCATTCGCACTAGGGGGCGGCGTCATGTTTGATCGCCTGGTGTTGTGGTCGCTGCGCCGGCAGATGTTCGTGCTGATGATGGCCGCGCTATTGGTGGTGGCAGGGGTATGGGCAGCCCGGGACGCACCGCTGGACGTGTTCCCTGATCTCACAGCGCCTACGGTCACGGTCCTTGCCGAGGCGCCCGGGCTTGCCGCCGAAGAAGTCGAGCGCCAGGTCACACTTGCCGTGGAGAGCGTGGTCAACGGGGCTGATGGCGTCCGGCGCGTACGCTCCCAGTCGGTGGCGGGATTCTCGCTCGTGTGGGTGGAGTTCGAGTGGGGTACGGATATCTACCGGGCGCGTCAGTCCGTCACGGAGCGACTCTCGCAGCTCGGTGCTATGCCCTCCGGAGTGGCACGACCGCAGCTGGGTCCGATTACCTCGATCATGGGGGAGATCATGTATGTCGGCCTGCGTACGACACCGCCGGCCGACCTGATGCAGGCGCGCGAGAGCGCAGACTGGTTGCTCAAACCGCAGCTGCTTGCAATTCCTGGCGTGGCGCAGGTGTCCAACCTCGGCGGTGAGGTCAGACAGTATCAGGTGCTGATCGATGCGGAGCGCATGCGCGCCACCGGTATCGGCATTCAGGCGGTACGCGATGCCGTGGCCGCGGCAAACCGCAATGCCAGTGGCGGGGTTATCGAGCGTGCCGGTCGGGACATCCAGTTGCGCTTTATCGGCCGCATCGAGCGACTCGATGACCTGCGTGAAGCGGTGGTGGGGATACGCAGCGGCGTAGCCGTGAGGCTTCGCCATGTGGCGGAGATCGTTTCGGGGCCTGCGTTGCCGGTCGGCGACGGTGGCGTCAATGGGGTCCCGGGGGTCGTCCTGGCGATTGCCAAACAGCCTGCCGCCGACACGCTTGCGCTGACACAGCATGTCCAGACCACTCTTGCGGACCTGGCCGAAAGTCTGCCGCCGGGCGTGGAACTGGTCGATGACCTGTTCCGCCAGGCAGATTTCATTACCCTGGCGGTGAACAATGTCACCACGGCACTGCGAGATGGTGCATTGCTGGTGATGGTCGTGCTGTTCGCCTTTCTGCTGAACGTACGTACCACTGTCATCTCCCTGCTGGCGATTCCGCTATCGTTGCTGATGGCGATCCTGGTGCTCAGCGCCTTTGGCGCAGGCATCAACACGATGACGCTGGGCGGGATGACGATCGCCATCGGCGCGCTGGTCGACGATGCGATCATTTTCATAGAGAGCATTTTCCGGCGCCTGAAGAACAACCAGGCGCGCTCCATCCCCGAGAGGCCCGGCAAGATCATCGGCGATGCCTGCGTGGAGGTCAGTCAGCCGGTGGTCTACTCGACATTGATCATCATGCTGGTGTTCCTGCCGCTGTTCTTCCTCAGTGGCATCGAGGCCAGGCTGCTGCAGCCGCTCGGCGTGGCCTATCTGGTGGCCATCGCCACGTCGCTGCTTGTCGCGTTGACGCTCACACCGGTGCTGGCGCAGATGTGGCTGGCGGGTAGCGCTGACGTGCTCGAACCGCGTGAGCCGGCACCGGTGCGCATGCTGCGCCTGTGGTATCGACCGTTGCTGCTGCTCGCGCTGGCACGCGCTCGATGGGTCATCGGCGCGTCGGTCGCGCTGGTGGTCGTGAGCGCGGTTCTGATGCTGCAGGCAGGCAGGTCGTTTCTGCCACAGTTCAACGAAGGCGCGCTTACGATCGAGATGATGACGCCGCCGGGAACTGCATTGGCTGAATCTGCGCGCCTGGCTGCGGAGGTGGAGCGAAGCCTGCTCGCGCACCCGGAAATTCTCTCCGTAGCTCGCCGGACCGGGCGCGCCGAACTGGATGAACACACCCAACCGGCTCACATGAGCGAACTCGACGTGCGTCTGGCGCCGCTGCCGGATCAGGCTGCGTTTCTCGAAGCGCTGCGTCGTGACCTTGCCGTGTTTGCCGGCATCAGCTTCAGTATCGGGCAGCCGATCTCGCATCGCATCGATCATATGCTGTCGGGGGTGCGGGCGAATCTGGCGATCAAGGTATTCGGCCCGTCGCTCGGCGAACTGCACCGCCTGGGCAACGAGGCCGTCGTGATCCTGAGCGACGTGCCCGGGCTCGTCGACATATGGCTCGAACCGCTTGCGCAAGTGCCTCAGCTGCGCTGGCGAGCCGACCGCGATGCGATAGCCCGCTATGGTCTGAATGTCGGCGAGGTCGGCGAGGCGATCGAGCTGGCATGGCTTGGCGAGCGTGTGTCGGAGGTATTCGAAGGCGGGCGTCGCTTCGATCTGGTTGTGCGTCTGCCCGATGCGGCGCGCGAAAATCTCGAGCGGCTCGCGGACCTGCCGCTGGGGGCCCCGACCGGCGGACTTGTAGCGTTGTCTGAGTTGGTCATCAGCAGCCTCGAATCCGGCTCCGGCACCGTGATGCGCGAGAATGCAGAACGTCGGCTGGTGATCAGTGCCAACGTCGCCGGCGGCGATCTTCACGGCACTGTGAGTGCCGCCCGCGAGGCGCTTCGGGCGCTGACGCTGCCAGCGGGCTACCGGATCGACTATGGCGGTCAGTTCGAAGCAGAGATCGCTGCGACACGGACCCTCGGACAGCTCACGGTGCTCGTGCTGATCGCAATGGCACTGGTGTTGTACGCTGCGCTGCGCTCCTGGGCACTGGCACTGATGGTCATGGTGAACGTCCCGCTGGCCCTGTTCGGTGGTGTCCTCGCCGTGTGGCTGATGGGTGGCGTGCTCACGATACCGGCACTCGTTGGCCTGATAACACTGCTGGGCATCGCGGTGCGCAACGGGCTGCTGCTCATCAGCAGGTACCAGGTACTTGACGCCGAGGGCATTGCGCTCGAGCAGGTCATCGAGCGTGGCTCCCTGGAGCGACTGGCGCCCATCATGATGACGGCGCTCACCGCAGCTTTTGCACTGATCCCGCTGGCCATGGGACTCGGACAGCCCGGTACGGAGATCCAGGCACCCATGGCGTGGGTGATCCTCGGCGGACTGCTCAGCTCGACCCTGCTCAACATGGTGGTGGTGCCGGCGATCTACCTGGTGCTGCGCACTCATCAGTTGCGCAGCTCGTTGGGGCGGACCGGATGAGTCATCTTCGTACGTCGTCGCAGGTCCGTCTCTGTTTTCGCAATCCGGAAGCGTTCATAATGCGGCCCCATCGGTCACGCATCGTCGCATCCGTATGGCCGAACATGAATTCAAGTACACACAATCGATATAGTTAGGGGGAGAGTATGAAAAGCCAATCCAGAGGGGCTGTAGCGGCCGCAGTGGCCTTTGCGCTGGGCGCCGGCGCAGTGTCCACTCAGGCTGTCGCCCAGGATGGGCGCAGTGCCCAGGCGCTCGATGAGATCGTAGTCACCGCGCGCAAGCGCGAGGAGAGCCTGCAGGATGTGCCGATTGCGGTGACCGCTTTCTCCGGTGACCGGCTCAACGAGCTGCAGATCCGCAATGCCACGGATATCGCGGAGTTCACACCAGGATTTTCGTTCCAGAGTTACCTTGGCAGAGACGAAGACCGGCCGGTCGTGCGCGGCATGGCCAATATTCTCGGCCAGGCCAACGCGTCGTTCTTTATCGACGGTGTCTATGTGCCCGGATCGATCGCCTCCACCGAGCTGCGCAACCTCGAGCGGGTCGAAGTCATAAAGGGGCCGCAGGCGGCGCTGTACGGTCGTGCAACCTTCGCGGGCGCCATCAACTACGTCACACGCGCACCTGGCGACGAGTACGAGGGCGAAGTCAGCCTGACCGCAGCACAGCATGGCGAGTACGAGCTTTCTGCTTCGCACATGGGCCCGATCATCCCGGGGCAGCTCTATTACTATGCTGCCGGCCGCTACTTCGAATACGGCGGCGAGTACCGCAACGAGCTCGACGGGCGCAACGTCGGCGATCAGGAGACGATTGGCTTCACCGGCAAACTGTTGTGGACGCCGAGCGATACCTTCGATGCCACCCTTGCCATGACCTATTCCCAGGACGACGACGGTCATCCCGCCCTGTTCCTGCAGCGCTTCGGCGATAACAACTGCTTCGCGCGGGATCCCGTCAACGCTCCCGCCGCGCGCGGCTATTACTGTGGCGAGGCGTTGTGGAACGATACCGTCAACCTGCGCACCGATGTGCTGCCTGATGGCGGCGGCCTGCAGCGTGATGTCCTGCGCACCGCGCTGACCTTGAACTGGGATGTCTTCGGCGGGCATACCCTCACCAGCGTGACGGGCTTTCAGGACGAGGAGATCACCCGCGAGCTGGATGTGTCCTACGGCGGTTACGATCCTCTGTCCTACCTTTTCGCCGTGTTTGCGCCGCTCAACGGGCAGTTCTGGCGTGTGCAGGACGAGGAGCGCAGCTCGCTGTCCCAGGAGCTTCGCATCAGTTCGCCGACCGAGGAGGTGTTTCGCTGGCTTGCCGGCATCTACTACTTCAACGACAAGTTCGACCTTTTCAACAACGATCGCATGAATCCCGGGACCAACTTTCCTTCGCAGATCGACCCGAACAACGTCGTGCGTCAGCCCAACACGTTCACCGAAACCCGCATCATCGAGAACATGGCAGCGTTCGGTGGCGTCGAGTTCGACTTCAACGAACAATGGACGGCGACGGCGGAGCTTCGCTACGCCATCGATCGCCTCTCCAACGACTTCGTCGATGTGGCCGGCGTGCCGTCAGCCTTCCAGGATGCGAAGTTCTACAGTCTGAGCCCTCGCGTGACGCTGACGTACGGTTTCAGCGAGGATCTGACCTTCTACGGCAACATCGCGCAGGGCAACAAGCCGGGTGGCTTCAACGATCCCGGTATCGAGCCCGAACTGCAGACGTATGATGAAGAGCAGTCGACGAACTTCGAACTCGGCTTCAAGAGCCAGCTGTTCGATGGCCGCGCGCGCTGGAACGTGGCGGCGTTCTACATCGACTGGAAGGACCAGCAGCTGACCTTCACCGGTGAGCGTGCGGACGGTTCGTTGAACTCGTTCATCCAGAACGTGGGCAAGACCCGGGTCATGGGTGTCGAGACCGAGTTCACGATGCTTCTGACGGACAATTGGACGATGGACTTCAGCTACTCGTTCGTCGACTCGGAGATCAAGCGCTACATCAGTGAGGATCAGGCAATCCTGCTCGGGTGTGCGTTGCCGGCAGCCCAGGCAGGTGACCCTGCGGCGGTTGCGGCATATGCAACCTGCATCGAACAGCGTGGCAGCGTTGCGGGTAATCAGACGCCCCGATCACCGAAGCACCAGGCGTCGCTGCGCTCGCAGTACAATGTGCCGATGGCCAACGGACTGGAGTGGTTCGTCGGCGGCAATGTCACGCTGGAGTCGAGCCGCTACTCGCAGGTGCACAACTTCGCCAGTACCGGTGACCGCTGGCTCCTGGGCGCACAGACCGGCATCCGTGGTGAGCGGTGGGACGTCACACTCTGGGGCAAGAATCTGACGAACGACAAGACCATCGTCGATATTCTGCGCTACATCGATACCAGTCACTGGGTGGAAGGCGCGGAGATTCCGTGCCCGCCGGGTCTGAACCCTGCTGCCAACTGCGGACCGTTCTTCCGGTCGAACGCATGGGGCGGGTTCCAGACGCCGCGTGGTTTCGCCAATACCCTGCCGCGCCTGCGCCAGATCGGTATCACGGCAAACTTCCGCTTCTAGACAGCGATAATCCAGCGGGTCAGCAGAACCCCGCGGACGCAGGCAGTTGGAGGCCGGGCAGCGATGCCCGGCCTTTTTTCATCTCAGCCTCTGCGCAGCAGCACGTAGACCGCGCCGGTGCCGCCATCACGCGGCGGGGTGGAGGCAAAGCCAAGGACGCTGTCCCACTGTCGCAGCCAGCGATTGACCTCCTGCTTGAGCACCGGCCCGCGCGGACCCGAGCGCATGCCCTTGCCGTGGACGATACGCACACAGCGATAGTGCGCGCGCAGGGATTCACCGATGAACTCGATGAGCACCTCGCGGGCGCGCGTCACCGACATGCCGTGCAGGTCGATTTCGTCCTGCACCGCATACTCCCCTCGGCGCAGGCGTCGATAGGCCTGGCGCGAAAGCTGGTCGCTGCAGTAATTGAGTTCCTCACCGGTCTCCAGCAGGTGCTCGAAAGGCGACATCGTGAGGCTTTCGCCCAGCAGGCGGTCTGCGTGCTCCGCACGCCGGCGATGGGCACGAGGGCGTCGGCGAAAGTCGTGCCGATCATCCTCCGGAAGTGGCCTGACATCGGCCATGGCCTTGCGGAAAAGGGATTCGTCCTCGGGGCTGTCTGCCATGGCCGGTGGCCTCCCTGCGCGATCAAACGGCTGAATCTGGCGGGCTGTGACTCTGCGCGGTTTCGAGCATACGCGCTGGCGACGGCGTGGCCCAAGTCGGCGCGACCGCAGCCTGGTCATCCCCGAAGCGTGATCCACGCGCGACATCGACATGTCGATTCCAGTATATTGACGCGCTTCCCGGCCGCGGCGCCCGTCCCACACGCCGCTTATTCGGATACTTGCGTGAAGATTCTGGTCAGCAACGATGATGGTTACCAGGCCTATGGCATCCGTTGCCTGGCGGCCGCCATGAGCGAAATCGGCGAGGTCGTGGTCATCGCGCCCGACCGCAACCGCAGCGGGGCCAGCAACTCGCTGACCCTGGAGGTGCCCGTGCGGGTCGAACAGGTCGATGACCGCCTCTACTACGTCAACGGTACGCCAACGGACTGCGTGCATATCGGCATCACCGGACTGCTGGATTTCGAACCCGACATGGTCGTGTCCGGCATCAACAACGGCGCGAATCTCGGCGACGATACGCTCTACTCGGGCACGGTCGCCGCAGCCATGGAGGGGCGCTTCCTCGGGCTGCCGGCGATTGCCGTGTCGCTGGTCGGTCACCAGCCCAGCCAGTTCGAAACAGCCGCCGAACTCACCCGCCAGCTGATCATGCGCCTGACCGACGATCCGCTGCCCCGTGACACCATCCTGAGCGTCAACGTGCCGGACCTGCCGCTCGACGAGATCCGTGGCTGGAAGGCCACGCGCCTGGGCTTTCGTCACCGCTCCGAGCCGGTGATCCGCATGAACGATCCGCGCGGCCGCCCCGTCTACTGGGTCGGGCCTGCCGGTGAGGGTCAGGATGCCGGGCCGGGGACCGATTTTCATGCGGTGGCCAACGGCTATGTCTCGGTGACACCCCTGAAGATCGACCTGACCCATCATGCCCAGGTGCGCGAGCTGGAGGGGTGGCTGGAGGCCCGCGGCCTGTGATGGCGGCTGGCGGCGGCCCTGCCGGCATCGGCATGACGTCGGCGCGGACCCGCGACCGCCTGATCGAGCGACTGCGGGCCCACGGCATTGGTGACCCTGAAGTGCTCGAGCGTATTCGCAGCGTGCCTCGGCATCTGTTCGTCGACGAGGCGCTTGCCAGCCGGGCCTACGAAGACACGGCGCTGCCGATCGGTTTCGGTCAGACGATCTCCCAGCCCTATGTTGTGGCTGCAATGACCCAGGCGATGATCGAGGGACGTGGACTGCCACTGGAGCGCGTGCTCGAAATCGGTACCGGATGCGGTTACCAGAGCGCGGTGCTCGCGCCGTTCGTGCGCAAGATCGTGAGTATCGAGCGTATCGGCGCACTGGCGCGACGCGCGCGCCTGCGACTGCGCGAACTCAAATGTCACCACGTATCGGTACGCCATGGCGACGGTCTGCAAGGCTGGGAGCAGCTTGCGCCGTATGACGGCATCCTGGTGGCGGCAGCACCTGACCGCGTCCCGGAGGCACTGCTGGAGCAGCTTGCCGAGGGTGGCCGACTGATCATTCCGGTGGGGCGCGGCGGGGTGCAGCGCCTGGTGCGCGTGACCCGTCGCGAGGGGCGGTTTCGCGAGGAACGGCTGGCCGATGTCAGCTTCGTGCCGATGCTGGAAGGTGTCACACCGTGAAAGTGTTTTCTTTGCTCTACGAGCGCGCCATGCGTTGGGCGGCTCACCGCCATGCGCCGCGCTACCTCGCCGGCCTGTCGTTCGCCGAATCATCCTTTTTTCCGATCCCGCCGGACGTCATGCTTGCACCCATGACGCTGGCGCGCCCCGACCGGGGCTGGCTGTTTGCGGCGATCACCACGGTGGCGTCGGTGGCCGGCGGGGTTGCGGGCTATCTCATCGGCTGGTTGGCCATCGAGGCGCTCGAGCCGTGGATGATGCGCATGGGCTACGACGAGGCCTATCTGCTGGCACGCGACTGGTTCGATCGCTGGGGCTTCTGGGCGGTGCTTGCGGCCGGCTTCTCGCCGATTCCCTACAAGGTGTTCACGATTGCGGCCGGGGCGATGCTGATGTTTCTGCCCGGATTCGTGCTGGCGTCACTGCTGGGCAGAGGGGCACGGTTTTTTCTCGTGTCGGGGCTGATCATCTGGGGTGGGGCGCCGATGGAGCGCGCCATTCGTCGCCACGTCGATACCCTCGGCTGGCTGTGCGTTGCGTTGCTGGTCGCGGGGTACCTCTGGTTGCAGGCATGAACGCAGCTTCCATGCGCCTGGTGGCAGCCTGCTGTCTGGCGGCGTGCCTGCTGGCGGCCTGCGGCGGCCAGGCCACCCGCTGGGAGCCGGCGACGCGGGCGGGTTCGCAATCCGGTGTCTACACCGTTCAGCGCGGTGACACCCTCTACCAGATAGCGTTTCGGCACGGCCTGGACTGGCGTGAGCTTGCACGCTGGAACGGCCTTGACGGCGGTGAGTTGATCTACCCGGGCCAACGCCTGCGGCTGTCGCCTCCCGGCGGTGCGCGTCAGGCGGCCGCCTCGCCGGCCCAGGGTGGCCGCAGCGACACGCGTGCCGCGCCCGGTGCCTCACCGCGCGCGCCAACACCCGCCCGGCCGGTGGCGCGCGCAGCCGAACCGGCGCCGCGCTGGGCCTGGCCCGCTCAGGGCCAGCTGGCCTACGGATTCGGCGCCGATGGTGCACTGGGGCGGGGCGTCGGGGTCAGCGGCAGCGTAGGCCAGCCGGTGCTTGCCGCAGCGCCGGGGCGCGTGGTCTACACGGGGGGTGGCCTGGTCGGGTACGGGGAGGTCATCATCGTCAAGCACAACGACACCTACCTGAGTGCCTACGGGCATACCCGCAACGCCCTGGTCGCCGAGGGCGACAGGGTCGACAGGGGACAGCGCATCGCGGCCATGGGTGAAGGGCCGGGTCGCCGGGCGCTGCTGCATTTCGAGATCCGCATCAACGGTGAGCCGGTGGATCCGCTGCCGTTGCTCCCCGGACGTTGATGCGTTCTAGTTTTCGGTGGCTTCCCGGTTGTCGATGATCAGCGCAGCGACGACGTTGCGGCCTTCATGTACGAGAATGTTGTAGGTGCGACACGCGGCGGGGGTATCCATGACCTCCAGGCCGATGCGGCGCGCTAGAATGTCCGCCGTGAATGCGGCACTGGGAAACTCGATGCGCGCGCCGGTGCCCAGCAGGATGATTGCAGGTGTCAGTGCCAGCGCCGGGGCCATGTCTGCGATCGTGAGTGTCGCGCCTTGCCGGGCATTCCAGGGATGAATGATGTGCTCTGCGGCAAGGATGACGCTGCTGCGGATGACCTGTTCGCCCACCCGGATTTGGCCGTGACCCCACGCGTGGACGATGTTCGCGCGGGTCCTGTCCTGGTGAAGCTTCATGGCTGCAGAGGTGCCTCGGCGTGGCCGGTCTTGGTCTGATTATAGCCGGGCTGGACGCAATGCCCGACGAGGCCTTGCGGGCCGCGCCACGCCTGCGCGCATTGCGACAGCGCGCACGCGCGCTGCCTGCCTGTCCGCCTGGACACGCGGCCGCCATCCACGCCGCCAGTGGCGTGCATGCAGCGCTTTCCGGACTTGCGTTCGGACCGGTCTCGGCGCTGGGGGAGGGTGGCGGCGACGGCACCGTGGCCTCGCTTGCCCGCCACGGGCCCGTGGCAATGGCCGAAGGCGTGACCCTTCAGGTGCACAGTGATCATGTCAGTCTCGGAGGCCCGGTGCAGCCGCCCCTGCCGCACGCCGATGCGGCGGCACTGGTGTCTGCAATCGATGAGCTGTGGACACAGGAGGGGCTGAGGCTTGTCGTGGGAGAGAGCGGTCGCTGGTATCTTGCAGGCGCTCATGTCGTCTCGCTGGCCGGCGGCCTCGCCGGGGCCAGGTGCTGGCAGGGTATGCGCCTGGACACGGCCCTGGCGGCAGCGAGTGACCGACGTCAGCTCGCACGCCTGCTCACGGAGACACAGATGCTGCTGCATGAACATCCGGCGAACCGGCAGCGGGAAGCGCAGGGCCAGGCGCGAGTCGACAGCCTTTGGTTCTCGGGGGCCGGCGTGCTGCCAGCCCCGACCGAATGCAGTGCCCGGCTGCTCGCCGATGAACCGTATGCACGTGGTCTCATGCGACTGGCCGGAGCGCCCGCCGAAGCCGCGCCCGCGAACATCGCCGCAGTGCTTTCGCAGCTGGCCGGCACCGATGCGCGGGACATCTGGCTGTACCTGCCTGCCGAGGGCTGCGCACCCGAGGATCTGTCAGCACTCGAACGCGACTGGGTCGCGCCGGCCTGGCTGGCGCTGGCGCGCGGGCGGCTTGGCACGCTGAGCTGGCGCGACACATCGGGGCGTGGTGGACGACTCGATCGCCGCGGCCGGCTGCGACTCTGGGCGAGGTGGCATCCATGAGTTCACGGCGTCCGCTCGAGGTGCGCACAGCGTCCGATGTGGCCGGGCTGCCGGACAGCCTGCCCGCGCTGCTGCGCAGAGTGTATGCAGCGCGCGGCGTGCGCAGCGCGCGGGAACTCGACACCGCGCTGGCCGGTCTGGTGCCGGTCAGCCGGTTTGCCGGGCTGACCGCAGCGGTCGAGCGCCTGCTCCGGGCGCACCGCCACGATCAGCGCATCGTCATCGTCGGCGACTTCGATGCCGATGGTGCCACCAGTTCCGCGCTGTTGATGCGGGGTCTGTCAGCGCTGGGATACCGCCACGTAAGCTTCCTCGTCCCCAACCGCTTCGAGTTCGGCTACGGGCTGAGTCCGGAAGTGGTTGACCTGGCCGCCGAGCGCGCGCCCGAACTGCTGATCACGGTCGACAATGGCATCTCCAGCGTGGCCGGTGTGGCGCAGGCAAACCGTCTGGGCATCGACGTCATCGTCACCGACCATCACCTGCCGGGCGGTGAGCTTCCTGATGCCTGCGCGCTGGTCAATCCGAACCTTCCCGATGAGCCGTTTCCGCACAAGCATCTCGCGGGTGTCGGCGTGGCCTTCTATCTGCTGGCGGCGCTGACGCGCGCCCTCATCGATGCGGGCGACGCGCCCGCCAGCTGTGCCGCGCGCCTGCCGGAGTATCTGGATCTGGTCGCGCTGGGTACGGTGGCCGACGTCGTGCCTCTGGATCACAACAACCGCATCCTGGTGGAGCAGGGTCTGCGCCGCATCCGCGCGGGTCGATGCGCACCGGGCATCACGGCGCTGCTGCGCGCCGGTCGTCGCGATCCCGCCCAGGCGATCTCGATGGACCTGGCCTTCGCCGCGGGTCCACGCCTGAACGCGGCCGGACGCCTGACCGATATGAGCATCGGCATCGCCTGCCTGCTGGCCGACGACCAGGCCACGGCGACGCGCTTAGCCTTCGAACTCGAGGCGCTGAACCTGGCACGTCGTGAACTCGAGGCGCGCATGCGCGACGAGGCGCAGGCGCAGGTCGATGGTCTGGCTGCAAAGCTGCAGGGTGCCCTGCCCGCAGCACTGACACTCTTCGAGCCCGACTGGCACCAGGGTGTCGTCGGGCTCATCGCCTCGCGAATCAAGGAGCGCTATCACCGCCCGGTCATCGCCTTTGCGCCGGGTGAGCAGGGCCTGCTCAAGGGGTCGGCACGGTCCGTGCCCGGCCTGAACGTCCGCGATGCGCTCGATCGGGTCTCCGTGATGCACCCCGGGTTGATCGAGCGCTTCGGCGGTCATGCGATGGCTGCGGGATTGAGTCTGCAACCGGATCGGCTCGAAGCGTTTGCCGCTGCGTTTGCGTTGCATGCGGCGACACATCTGGATGCCTCGCTGCTGGCCGGACGCATCGTCACCGACGGCGAACTCGATGCCCAGCTGCTCGATGTCTCCACCGCCGAGATGCTGCGTGCAGCCGGACCCTGGGGTCAGGCCTTCGAGGAGCCGAGCTTCCACGGCCGCTTTCGTGTGCTTGCCGCACGTGAAGTGGGTAGCGGACATCTGCGCATGCAGCTGACCTCGGGCTGCGAGCGGGCGCGTGTCGGCGCCATTGCCTTTGCGCTGCCGCAGCCATGGCCCGAACCCGGCACCGACGTCGAGCTTGTGTATCGCCTGCAGGTCAATGACTACGCCGGCCGGCGCGAGGCGCAGCTGCTGGTCGAGCACCTGCAGTCACCGGACGCCTGAGCCTGCGTGATCTGCTAGACTTCGGCGCCTTCGCAACGCACCCCGC
>CAYLNP010000043.1:0-15687 GCA_964384925.1 uncultured Woeseiaceae bacterium | reverse complement strand
TCGTGCTCAACGGGCAGAAGATCTGGACCAGCAGGGCCGAGCACAGCGACTACATGCTTGTTCTGGGGCGCACGACGCCTGCGAACGAAATTCGCAAGAAGGGCGAGGGGTTGAGCGTATTCATGCTTGACATGCGCGAGTGCCCCGGGCTGACCATCCGTCCCATCAGGACGATGATGAACCACGCAACCACGGAGGTGTTTTTCGACAATGTCCGGGTGCCGGCAGAAAATCTGATCGGCATCGAGGGCCAGGGCTTCCGCCACATCCTTGACGGCATGAATGCCGAGCGCATCCTGATCGCATCGGAATGCCTGGGCGATGCCGAATGGTTCATTCGCAAGGCGTCTGCCTACGCCACCGAACGCAAGGTCTTCGGGCGCCCGATCGGACAGAATCAGGGTGTTCAGTTTCCGATTGCCAGGGCGTACGCGCAACTCAAGGCGGCGCAGCTGGTGGTAGAGCGCGCCGCGGCCATGTTCGATCGAGGCGAAAAATGCGGTGAGGAGGCCAATATCGGCAAGCTGCTGGCGTCGGAAGCAAGCTGGGCGGCAGCCGAAGCCTGCGTACAGACATTCGGTGGCTTCGCCTTTGCCGAAGAGTATGACGTGGAGCGAAAGTTTCGTGAGACGCGGCTCTATCAGGTCGCGCCGATCTCTTCCAATCTCATACTGACCTATCTTTCCGAGCATGTTCTCGGCATGCCACGCAGCTACTGACGCCATGAACAGCTGGCCGGGCGAAAAGCGCATTGCTCTTTCACTGGTGGTCAACGTCGAGGAAGGTGCGGAGAAATCGGTTGCCCGTGGCGACAAAGGCATGGAACCCGTAGACGAGCTGGGCATGGTGGTGAAGGATGCGATCCGCTCCTATCCCAACGAAAGCAACTATCGGTTCGGCATCCAGGTGGGCGCGAAGCGCGTGCTCGGACTGCTCGACAAGCATGGCGTACCGGCCACCTGGACAGTATGTGGCCAGGCTCTGGAAGCCGCGCCCTGGCTGGGCAAGGCGATCTCGGCGCGCGGCGATGAGGCGGCAAGTCACGGCTATCGCTGGCAGTTCCAGTTCCGCATGAACGAAGCAGAAGAACGGGCTTTTATCGCCCATTCAACTCAGACGATAGAGCAGGCCACCGGCCAGAGGCCGTGCGGCTGGCTGAGCCGTTATCTGACAACGGACAATACGCGCCGCCTGCTCGCGGAAGCCGGCTATGCGTATCACATGGACGATTTCTCGGCTGAATGGCCCTTTATGGACGAAGGTGGATTGCCGATCGTCGTGCTGCCCTACCAGCTCGATACCAATGACATGAAGATGTGGTCGAATGCAGCTTACACACCCCGCCAGTGGCTCGACTACCTGATCGACAGCATCGACTTCCTGAATGGTACTGCTGAGGGGCCGGTCATGATGTCGGTGGGCATGCATCTGCGCATCATCGGCAGACCGGGACGCGCGGCAATGCTGGATCGTTTCTTGGGCCATGTTGCCACCTTGCCAGATGTCTGGGTTGCCCGACGCGACGCGATAGCTGCGCATTTTCGTGCGACGGTCCAGGCAGATGATCAGCTATAGCGTGTCCGACGATGGATTCGGCGAGCTGGTGCTCGACCGGAAATCGCACCGCAATGCCATATCGGTGGAGATGTGGGGCGAACTGACTGAAGCGCTGGAGGCACTCGCCGGCTCACGTGCCATGCGAGTGCTGGTGCTGCGCTCCAGCGTCGAGGGCATGTTTTGTCCCGGCGCGGATATCGCTGAGTTTCCTCAGCTGATGGAAAGTGCAGACCTCCGCCGCGAACTTCAGCATTCTATGCAGGCATGCTGCAACCGGCTTGAGTCCCTGCCAATCCCCACTATTGCGCTGATTGACGGGCCATGTATCGGTGGTGGGTGTTCGCTCGCCGTCGCCTGTGATTTTCGCATCGCCTCGGAAAGATCGACCTTCGGCGTAACGCCTGGGAAGCTGGGACTGGTCTATGGACTGGGCGATACCCGACGGCTGGCGCGCACGGTCGGTGTTCCCCATGCGAAGAAGCTGCTCTTCACCGGAGAATTGGTGGACGCAGCACGGGCGTTGCAGATCGGCTTGATCGATACCGTGTGCGCTGCGCCGTCCCTCGCCCACAAAGGCTTCGATCTTGGACAGAGCTTGATCAGGATATCGGCAGAAACTGTGGCGGCGGCCAAGGAGATGCTAATGCGAATCGAAAGCGGCCAATCGGAAGATGATCACGCGACACAAGCGCGCTTCCGTGACAGCTTCGTCTCCGACGAGGCGACGAGGCGGATAGCCGATTTCCTGAACGCCAGGCGCGATCGCAAATAGATTACAACACCGCTTACCCGAGCTACTGAGCTCAGGAATTGCGCAGTCGGTCTTCCTGAGGCAAAAGCCCCACCTCAGATGCGTGTAACCGGATCAGAGCTGTGGTCCGTCGAGCCAGCCGCGGTGGTCGGCATCGATGCGCTGTGCCAGCTTTGCTGGCACCCGACTCGCGTCGTGCATTTTGTGGCCCTGCACGGTCCAGATCAGGCGCCCGGGCGTGTCCTCGGCATATCCCATCCACGCTTCAAGGGGCGTGTCGGTGTTGTTCGAGTAGGTGACGTCCAGGAAATCGGTCTCTCCCCGCAACCGCGCTTCCGCAGCGGACGCCGAGGCGATGAAGGTGGACAGGGTGTGTATGGTCTTTGGTTCGCTCGCTGACGGCTGAGCGCGCGTCCTGGCCGACCAATTCTCATCCATCCACAACTGACCACCTTGGATACGAACCGGACCTATCGCGCCGTCGAAGGACTGCGCCCATATCGGCTGCTCGATTGCGCCCACATCCGTAATCACCATCGGCATGCCACGAATCTTCTGATGCTTCACGTCGTGGGTTTCGCCGGTCTGGACGTTTGTCCAACGGTCGACGATTTCCCCGGACTGGAGGTCCGAAAAATACAGCAGCTCCTCCATCAGATGTTGACTGCGGCCATCGGCTCCCTTGCGGTTCACTGCCCACTGGCTTGTGTAGAAACGCATTAGCGGTACCAGGATGCCGGTGTCTGGCTTGAAAAAGATCAATCCGCTGGACGCCCAATTGACGTGCGAATTCTGGCCGTTTTCGCGCACCACGTCGTACAGCCTGCCAATATTCTTTGGATCCTGCGCGGCATCCGTGGATTGCAGGTCCAAAGCGTGCGCTGCCGGATTTGCCAGCACAACGCTCGCCCCTGCACCAGCAAGCACAGTTCGCCTGGATATATTCATGCTAGTTTCCCTTCGGTCAAATAGATTCATGTTTGCAGGTCTATCGAGGCGCCGACGCGCGTGCCGGCAGCCTGGACGCCTGATGCGCGCGTCAGCGTTTCATTCAGGCGGCCGCGCGTATCGCATTCAGCCGTTCTTCCGTCAGATCATAGAAGATCAGCAGGACGGTCGCGCACCCGCACATCAGGGCGGGAAAGGCTGCCACTGACATGCGGATCGCCCATAAGGCACTGTCGGGCTGATCGCTGACCATACCCTCGACATAGCCCATCAGTCCCAGGAAGGCGCCGATGCTTGCCACCCCCGCGGCCTGTGCAACCTTTTCTACCGTTGTGTAGAAAGAGGAAAACAGGCCCTCGCGATGAAGTCCTGTCCGTAAATTGTCGTACTCGATCGTGTCGGGCAGCATGGCCTGTCCCATCAACAGGACCCCACCTTGGCCCAGCCCCATGAACACGGCGCGTGCATAAATTTGCCATGAGGGATCATTCGCGCCGGCTGCGAGCCAGGTCAAGCTCATTATTGTCATCAGGATGAGAGCGCCAATGAGGCTCAGCCTCTTGCCAAATCGCGCGCCGATACGAACCCATAGCCATTGGCTGGATAACAGGACAAGACCCTGAACTACAAAATAGGAACCTAGCGCGGCATCAGACAGATTCAGGATCTGATTGAAGAAAAATGGCTGTGCCGCCTGCATACCCAGGATCGAGAGCGTCAGAAATTTCACGCCTAGTAGAATCACGAACGGCTGGTTGGTGACGATCTGGCGCGCCTGCTCTCTGACTGGCGGGAGTTTCTCGCCAACCCTGCGCCGCGTGAATTTCGCATGTCTGGTGAAGAACCATGCTGCCAGGATCGATAGCAGGACTGCAGGGGCAAGGATCAGCGCCATCGCCGCATGGCCACCGCGGCCGCCGCCAAAGCCATCGATTATCGCCAGCCCAAGTCCGCTGGCAGCCAGACTGGCAATTCCGACAGCCACCACGCGCCACATCATCAGGCTGTATCGATCGGCGTGACCCGATGTCATTTCCACCGGCATGGCCAGATACGGGATGCTGAACGCGGAATAGGCGGTCGCGTAGAGCAACAGGACGACCGTCATATAGGCGATCAACGTCCCGGTATTGCCGATGGTCGGCACAATGAACATCAATAGAAACGATGCGGTCAGGCCGATGCCGCCGAACAGCAGCCACGGACGACGGCGGCTGGCTCTTGCATTGATCCGGTCCGACAACATTCCTACCAGCGGGTCGGTGACGGCATCGTACAGCTTGGACCCCGCAATCAGCAGCCCCGCAATTGCAACCCCGATGCCCAGACTATCGGTCATGAAACGCAGCATCAGGATGTTGAACGCGGACATGACCAGAGCCGGACCGAGGGTGCCCATGCCCCATCCGAACCGGAGCATGAATGGCAGATCGAATTTGCCTGCAGGGGTCGGGACGGCCTCGGCCGGCAAGCCGTTCGGCAGGGCAGCGCCCTTGGCGCTCATCGACATCCTGTGTGCTGTCAACGCGTTCGCTCCACATGGCCCGGTTGAAACTGGCTCGTCGGACTGTAGCAGGATTTCCAGTCCTAAGAATTCTGTCTCTTCATATTGGCATTCCAGTTACTCATGGCGTGAGGTTCGTAAAAGCTTACTGCCTCAGACCAAGCCATGACCTTCAGGAATGGGGGAGGGGCGATCTGGCGCTTTTAGTGACACTCTCGGCGTGTTCATAATCATTCTTGTCATTCGCTCTTGAACAGCTGTGAGTAATTCATGCGAGCCAATCATGAACTCGTGCAGGAAGCCCGCGCCTTCGCGCGTTCTCATGGCCGCCTTTACATCAACGGCGCGCAAACAGATGCGCTGCTCGAAGCCACGCTCGACTCGATCGATCCGTCCAATGGCGACGTCTGGGCGACAGTCCACGCGGGTGGTGCGGCCGATATAGATCGGGCAGTCCAAGCGGCGCACAGGTGTTTCGAGAAGGACTGGGGCCGCCGTCCACCGGCCGATCGCGAGAGGGTCCTGCGCCGTTTTCTTGATCTGCTCGAAAAGAACACCGATTTGCTGGCTGCGCTCGACTCCATCGACAATGGAGTGGTGCTGTCGATGCTGCGGACGCAAGGGGCAGGACTCTTGCTGTCGACGGTTGAGTATTTCTCGGGTTGGCCAACCAAGGTTGCGGGGCAGGCTTTTGCGCCAACCCGATTGCCAAGCGTTCCCGGACGCATCGCCACGCTTTCCACGATCTTCGAGCCGATCGGCGTCGTCGGGTGCATCCTGCCGTGGAATGCACCGGCAGCCTTTTCGCTCACCAAGGCCATCCCTGCACTTGCCGCGGGTTGTACGGTCGTCGTCAAGCCGGCCGAACAGACGCCGGTTAGCGCCCTGGCGATCGCCGAGCTTCTGACGGAGGCAGGCCTGCCGGCGGGCGCCTTCAACGTGGTCAATGGCATGGGCGACGTGGCGGGTGCGGCGCTTGTAGAGCACCCTCTTGTCAGGAAGATCAGCTTTACCGGATCGACGGACGTGGGGAGGATCATTTCCCAAGCTGGCGGGCGCAGTTTCAAGCGACTGACGTTGGAGCTTGGCGGTAAGTCGGCCTTCATCGTCATGGATGATGCCGATATCGACACCGCGGCTGCTGTGGCTCACATGGCCGGTTACTTCCTCAATGGTCAATTCTGCATGTGTCCTTCGCGCCTGCTTGTGGAATGCCGGGTACGCGACCGATTCGTCGGCACGCTGAGCGCGATGGCGCAAGCGATGCGCGTCGGCCCCAGTTATCAGGAGGGTGTCACAATGGGTCCACTGATTTCGGCCCTGGATCAGCAGCGCGTGCACCGAATCGTAACCGACGTATCAGCCGGTGGTGCCAAGGTAATTTACGGCGGAGCACCGACTGAGGGACCTGGCTTCGGCTTTCAACCCACCTTGATCGATGTCGCTGATCACGATCTGCCCTTCTGTCAGGAAGAAATATTCGGCCCGGTCATGGGCGTCACCACGTTCGATCGGGACGACATGGACGGCCTGGTGAAGATGGCAAACAACGTCCGCTATGGGCTGGCGGCGTCCATATGGACCAGCGACCTGAAGACCGCGCACAGCCTGATCCCGGCACTCCAGGTCGGAGTTGTCAGCATCAACGATCACGCGACGGTCGATGCCATGTATCCGTTCGGTGGCGTCAAGGAATCGGGGATCGGGCGAGAATTCGGGCGCGACGGCTTCGAAAGCTTTTTTGAAAAGAAATCCGTGTCTATCTGTTACTGACGGCGACCTCGTGTCGATCTGGTTCGAGGAGTCTGGCCTCGTCGCGCGCAATGAGCGGTTGAACGCGTTCACGGCTTTCGACCCGGATTCCGCTCCGGGGGACGGTGGGCTGAGCGACGTGGCCGTGGGGGTGAAGGCCAACATCATGGTGCGGGGGCTTCCTTGGCATGCGGGGTTGCACGCTTGGCGCGACAGGACGGCGCCGCGCGACGCCGGGATCGTTGCCCGTCTGCGCGAGGGGGGCGCCGCCATCATCGGCACCTGCAACATGGATGAGGCGGGGCTGGGAGCGAAGGGCGACAATCCCTGGTTCGGCGCCGTCCAGAATCCCCACCGCGCGGGCTGGTCGGCCGGGGGGTCGTCCTGCGGCGGTGCTGCTGCCGTTGCGGCCGGCCTGTGCGAGGTGGCACTGGGAACCGACAGCATGGGTTCGGCGCGAATACCCGCATCACATTGCGGTGTTTATGCATTCAAGCCGGCACCCGAGCGTATCAGCGCGGACGGCATTCAACCCGTCGACCCTTCGCTCGATGCCGCCTCGGTTATCGCACCGGATGTTTCCCTGCTCAGCCGGGTCGGCCGCGTGATCTCAATCTTCGGGGAAGAAGATTGCGGGGATGCAGGAGCCACGCTCAGCGCACATGGCTTTTCGCTACACCCAGCGGTCGAGGCCGCATTTGACCATGCTCTTGACTCCCTGCCCCGGCGGCCCGTCGCGGTCCGGCTGAATCATCCCAATGACCGCATCCGCCTGGCCTGCTTCGTGCAGCTCGTTCGCGCGCTCGGCCCGGGCCTTGCTGGTGTGTCGACATCTCCTCGCGTGGCACGACTTGTCGAGTTCGGGGCGAACCGCTCGCCGTCGGACTGGCACGTCGACCAGGCAGTGCTTGCCGAGACCCAGCGGCAGCTCGCCGACATCGTCGCTCGGCATGGATTCATCGTGATGCCGACGGTGCCGATGCCCCCCGTACCGCTCAGTGCGCCGGAACCCGTTTCACAGGCCGATTTCGCCTGTCTTGCCAATATCGCAAGGCTACCGGCACTGAGCTTACCGATGGGCTGGACGGACGATGGTTTGCCGCTCGGCATCCAGCTGGTCGCGGCATCGGGATGCGAGGAAAAACTGTTCCGCATCGCCAAGCGCCTCGACCTCGACTTGCAAGCCTTTCGCTCGCCACGACCCTCATGATCCTGGTGTCTCAACGGGATATCGCGATGCGCATCGCTTCTTCTATCGGCCTTTATTATGACTTTCCATCATGCCACGCGGGTGTTACCCTGCCGGACAGGCGCCACCGACCACCGGCTATCGACACGGATAACGCGATGGAAATCCAGCAGCTGAGGCACTTTCTAGCCGTAGTGGAGTGCGGCACGATCAGCGCAGCGGCCGAGGCAACGAACATCACGCAATCGGGCTTGAGCCGAAGCCTGCGCAATCTGGAAAACGCCCTCGGCCTTCCTTTAATCAAGCGGAACCCGCGTGGCGTCGTTCCCACCCCATTTGGTGAAATGCTCCTGGCGAGAGCAAAGCTGATCGTCAACGAGAACGACCGAGCTGTCGACGACCTTCGAGCCATCCGCCTCGCCAAGGCCGGCGTGATCAAGCTGGGGATGACTCCCAATTTCGCTCTGTACTTCGCCTCGGATGTGGTCGCGAAGTTTGCCGCCACCCGTCCCAATGTCGATTTTCAGATCGTCAGTGCCTCGACGGCAACGCTGATCGATTTGCTGATGCTCGGCGAACTTGACTTCGCCGTTGGCTTGCTGGGCAAAGATTTCGACCTTCCCGAACAGTTGAAGGCCGAAACGCTATTCGAGAGCTCGTCGCTCGTCTTCTCTAGCAACACTCACCCCCTGACGGCGCTCGCGGCGGTGACCATCGGCGAATTGGCGAAGGAAAGATGGGCGATCATCGACTCGACCGCTTTCATCACGGCATTCAACGCATATTTCAAGAATGCTGGATATAGCGTCCCGCGCATCGTCATCCGCACCAATTCCATCGCATTTCTGTTGCGGTGCATGGACAGGCAGGACCTGCTCACCGTCCTGCCGCAGGCGATCACCACCAACCCGATGGCCAGGAGTCTGGTGGAATTGAAGTCCAAGGCGCCAGCGGCCGAAGCCCAGGCGAAGTTCATCTACCGCTCAGAGGAACTGCTGCTCACGCCGGCGGTTAAAGATCTCATCCATACCTTTCGGCAGGAAGCGGCCAATGGCGATTTGAAGCAATGGTCGGCGATCGTGTCTACTGGCGAATAGCGGTCCGGCTCGCCATTCAGGCCAAATAACGCCGGAACCCTCGTAAATCCCGGCCTGTCGCAACGGCCAGCCCGATTCCCTTGGGCAATGTATCCGGCGCGTCCTGCGCCGGAAGTCCGGTGTAATAGAGCAGCATTTCATCCCCCCGGATGACCAGCCGGGGAGCAGCCACGCCCTCACTGTCCCAATGCCCCGGGCCGGCATGAACGAATATCGGCTCGTCGTAGACCCGTGTCCAGACAAGTCCATCATCTGAGGTGGCCGCGACCACGGATCGTTGAAGGTTGCGATCCCTGCGGCCGTCAAGGGCGGTATACAGCATGAACCAGCGCGGTCCGGGCGCGAACGGATTGTGCATGACATGGCGCGTCATCATGCCCATCGCGTCGAAATCACGGGGTGGGCCTGCGATGCTGACTGTACCCATCGGATCCCAGTTGATCCCGTCTGTAGACGCCGCGAGGTAGGTCGTGAATCGGTCCATCTGGCCGTTCAGGCCCGTGTACCACATCAACATGCGGTCGCCATCCCAGACCCCGTTGACCCAGGATGCGAAAATATCACCCGGCTGGAGGTCCAGCAGCCCGCCGCCGCGCGCAGTGCCTCGTACCCTTGTCCAGTCGACGCCGTTCGGGCTGTGGGCGAGCCCCGGCAGCATCGCCAGACCTGGGATCTGCCCGAACCGGGTGTCGGCAGTAACAGCATTCCCGCCGAAATACCACATCCAGTATTTGCCATGGGCAAAGGTGATGTCTGTGATGCCCAGATGACCGGAGTCAAAATCGTGCGGATCGGCGCTGGGTTCGAACACCGACTCGCCTGACAGTGGGCCATTGAACCGGCTCCAGCGGCGACCGTCTTCTGATTCGGCTAAAGCCACGCGCCCGCTGCTCAGGGTTGGCGCGAACTCTTTTGAAAAATCGCTGCTGCGGCAGTAGTACCACATTCGCAGTGATTTGCCGTCCCGATTCAACATCGGAACCGGCACGCCGATTTTGTAGTCGTCGCATCGCCCGGTCGGTCCCGGCCCAAGTACGAATCCCTTTGTCGGATCGGGGACCTTAGCGAGTGCAGGATTCGAGGCGATCAGCCCACAGGCGGCGGCGCCGATAAAAAAGTCACGCCGGGTCATGTCGGAACGAAATGGAACGGTGAGGGCCGGCCAGCGATCGTTGCGGTCGACGGATTTCATTTCTGGTCTCCAACGGTTGAGAAAAATCGACACAGTGCCTCGGCATAGCCGCGACGATCGGTGTCCGGTGAGATACGGTAGAGCGGGTGGACATCGTCAAAAATATGAGTGCGAACATCAGGGAGCTGTGCGACCGCCGCATCGTGCCATGGCCGCAACGTGTCGGTGGGTGATCCCAGGACCAGCACCGGCGCCGCTATCCGGGCAAGCCGATCGATCAGTGGATACGCGAAAAACGCCTCTGCAGTGCCGGGCCTTGCAGTCATCGCGAGCGATCCGATGAAGATGTCGAGCAGCGCCGGTTCGTTCGCGGTCACGACGTCGGCACGGGGATCTAGCCGCTGTACATGTTGCAGCATTGTTATCCACTGTTGGCGCGCACTATCGCCGTCTGCGTCCCAAGTCACCTCGGCCGCACTGTTCGTCGCCTGCAGCCGACTCCGCAGGTCTGCATCCCAGGCAGGCACGCCGTCGAGGACCATCGCCCTGACGCAGTCGGGTCGACGTAACGCCATCTCCACAGCGATCATTGCCGTGAAGTGACCGCCGACGAGATATTTGGGCACCACACCGATCTGGTCCAGCGCATCGAGAACATTATCGGCGAAGTCCTCAACCATCCAGTGGCCAGTCCGCTTGTCCGAGCGCCCGTATCCCATCAGATCTACCGCGATCGCCTTGAAGCCCTGGCGGGCGAACAAGGGTAGTACGGGCTCGTACATCGTACCTGCCTGTGCCAGCAGGTGGAGCAGGATCAGTGGCTTGCCGTTACCGCACTGACGAAAATGAAGATCGCCCTGCGAAGTCGCGATATATCCTTTGCTGACGCGCGGCACAGGGTCAGCGGGTTTCATGCCGCTCCAGGTCATCGATGATCGCATTGACGATATGACTGTGATCCCAATCGTCCGGATTTTTCCCGCTGCGAAGAATGGTCAGGCCGCGCGACGGCACCACCCAGACTGTCATCATGCTGCCCCCCAGCAGATATACGACGTCATCAGTCCTATAGGGTGCGTTGTGCGGCACCTGCAGGAAGGGTTCGCCCTTCACCTCCGGCGTCCCCGGTTTCCAGCCGATCCAAAGGTGGTAACCCACATAGGGGTTTACCGGAGCTGCTGTTCGCATCTGCGCCAGCCAGTCGGCGGGAATCACCTGTTGATCACCGACGCGTCCATTGAGGCGGATCAACTCGCCCACCCGCAACCAGTCGTGCAGCCGGGATCGCATGCAGCAAAAAGCGCGGGCTTTACCTTTAGCGTCGACATTCATCGTTGATGTATCGGCGCCGATGGGCCGCCAAAGTTCGCGCGAGAGATAATCGATATAGTCCTGCCCGGTTGCCCGTTCGAGCACCAGCGCCAGGATCTGGCTGTCAACCTGGTTTACCGTCCAGCGGCGATCCGGCGGTCCCTCGAGCGGCCAGTCCAGCGCCGTGGCATTCACGTCAGATCCCTCGGCCAACCGGATCTGCCAATTATCCGGCGTGTATTCCAGCGGGATCGTTGCCAGCCCGCTGGTCTGGGTGAGGATCTGCCGAATGGTGATGGCGCCGCGCGAATCGTGCTTCCATTCGTCAAGGTAGGTGGACAGCGGCTCATCGACTGAATGGATATGTCCTTCGGCGATCGCTGCGCCGATTAACAGGCCAGGCAGCGTCTTTGCCATGCTGCGGACGGGCATCAACATTCCAGGGTTGGTGTCGTCGCCCCAGCGTTCCTGCACGATAACGCCGTCCTTCATCACGATCAGGCTGTCGGTCCCGCGCGCGAATGCCCAGTCCGCAATAGCTTTCCAGCCCGAGTCGGACAGGGTGCCGTTATCCGCGCCTGCGTGCGGCAACGTCGCTCCGACCCCGCCCTCAATCAGCCGATTCGGCGTATACCACTCGGCAGGCAACCCGAATTCCGTCTGATTTTCCAGGCGAAACAACAATCGCTTCCAGAAAAAATAGTCGGCCCGATCGGCTGCTTCGACCATCCGCCTCCCATCGTCGATCGTGACGGCCTGTTCCTGGGCGGAGGCAGCTGCTGGCGATAGCAAGCCGAGTACCGACGCAACAACTATCGACGCCAACGGTGATTTCCGCATCAGAATCCGACCCTTAATTCAACAACTTCCCGACTGTGAACAGGATCGCTCTCGATCGAGAAGCAATCGCGTGGTCGTTGCACCCTAGCAAACAGCGCAGGATGTTCCCATGACAAGATCGAATGCCGTTGAGCGTTTGGTGATCCGGGCGAGGTCGCTCCAATTTCATGACTAATGATCATGGGAAACATCTTAATCAGAATTTCTTGGCATGATCTACCGCGTTACTATCCAAGCGAAGTGCCGGTCTGCGTGGACTGCAATTTCACGCTTCAATAATGAAATCAGGGGGGAAACCAATTGAACCACTTGAAGCTATTCCTTCTTCTATGCACCGGCGCAAGCCTTGGCGCGCCGGCCGCGGTCTATGCACAGACCGAAGGCTCGAATGCCCAGACCAGTAGCAGTCAGCAAAGAGAGTTGGATGTCATCGTCGTGACGGCGCGCAAAAAATCGGAAGCGCTTTCCGATGTACCCGTGGCCATTTCCGCTTTTTCCAATCAAGAGCTACAGGAGCGGCAGATCCGTGATTTGTCCGACGTGGCGCTGTTGACCCCCGGCCTTTCCTTTGAATCCTTTACCGGTGGCGGTTTCGGAACGCCGGTCATCCGCGGCGCCACGCAGCAGAACATCACCGTGCTCGAACAGAATGTGTCGGTGTTTCTGGACGGCGTGTATATTCCGCGGGCGTACGCGATCGACATCGGCGTATTCAACCTTGACCGTCTCGAAGTGGTGAAGGGACCGCAGGGCGCCCTTTACGGTCAGAACTCGTTCATGGGTTCGATCAACTACATCACGCGCACGCCTGGATCACGTTTCGAGGCTCAGGCACTCGGGACTGTGGCGAGCGACGATTTCTACGAAGCGCAGGGCTATATCGGCGGCCCGATCGTCGCTGACATGCTTGCTTTTGGTGTGGAAGGCTCTTTCACCAGCTTCGACGGCTCTCGACGGAATAATCACCCATTGGCCGACGCTAATATTTCCGGTTTCAACACGTCCGGCAACATTGGCGGTTGGGAACGCTGGAATGTCGGTACTAAGCTGGTTTTTACGCCTACCGATGCGTTGACCATCGACGCGTCATATCGTCGCTTTGACAACAAGAATGAGGCATCCGCCCGCTACAATATCTCGGCTACTGCATTGACCCGGTCGCCAGCGCAGGTCAGCACCGTAACCCCGAATTGCGGGACGCCGCTCACTATCTTCGGGGAGCCCGGATTCGGCCTTTTCTGCGGAGAATTGCCTACGGCCAGCCGCGATCGCCTCGCGCAGGATCCGCGACAGTTTGGCACGGTGTCAGAGACGGATTTCTATGCTTCCAACGTCATGTGGGAACCATCCGACTCATTCAGCATTAAATACAGCTTCGGCAAAATAAAATCGGACGCGTTGCAGATTCAGGCATTGTTCGATGGGAACTTGTTGACGCCAGGGTCGACATTGACCTTCAACCTGACGCCGTTCGGCGATTTCAGCTATTCGCAGCATGAACTACGCGCATCCTATGCAGTATCCGACGTGCTGGAGCTATCGCTCGGTGGCTTCACCAGCCGCACGAACGACGAGGATGCGATCGGGCGGGGTCCCCCGCAATCCACCTTGCAGACCAATCAGCTCACGGTCGAGCAATTTCCCATCCGTCTGACCGACGCCAGGACAGAAATAGACACCGAAGCGATGTTCGGATCGGCATCTCTGTCGCTCCTGGACCAGAAAGCTCGCCTCACAATGGAAGGCCGGGTGACGTGGGAGGACAAGCGCCAGATCAACAACTTGAGCGGCGCGACCAGGGGGACGAGAGAAAACTTTTTCAATCCGCGCATCATCCTCGACTACCGGCTGTACGAGGACACGCTCGTATACGCTTCATACGCCACTGGTACCAAGGCGGGAGGAGTCAACATTGACCCCGCCGCCTATCTGGCGGTCGGCGGTCTAATCGAGGCCGAACGCACCTTCGACCGTGACAAGAACCGAACGTTCGAGGTCGGCACCAAGGCGCGATTGCATGAGCGATTGTACGTGGAACTTGCGGCGTTCTACATCGACTGGGACAACATGCAGATCAGCTCGCCGTCCACTCCGCCGCCCGGAGCAGCGGTCAATCCCGAGCGACCACCCGCCATCACATTGAATCTGGGCAGCGCGACAATACAGGGTGCCGAGTGGTCTTTCGTCTATGACGTCAATGAAACTCTGAGACTCAATCTCGGCGGGTCCTATGTAGATTCGAAGTTCGACGACGGCGTTTTCGGCTTTCGCACTGCGGCCTTGTGCGATGGCATTGTCTGTGATGACTTCATTAGCGGAAACCAGCTGCCGCGGGCACCCTCTACCAAGGCTTTCGGCGGGTTCCAGTATGAAACTCCTGCACCACTGCCCATCGCCAGTGACGCAGCCTTCTATCTGCGCGGGGATGTCAGTTATCAAAGCAAGCAGTACGCCGACGAAACCAACACTGCATTTATCCCCAGCCGCACGATCGTCACCCTGAGCACCGGCTTTAACACCGAGCGGCTTGACCTCAGGCTCTGGGTACGCAATCTGACGAACGAGGATTACGTGACAAGCTCACTTTTTATACCAAGCGATGCCTTCGGGGCTGCGTATACACCAGTTTTAGGCCAATTGCGTACATTCGGCATCACTGCAACCACCAATTTCTGACGCTCCACTGCCTGGGGTTATGCTTGACAAGGGGCCATGCCGAAGAACACCGGCGTGGCCTCTCTTTTGTTTTCCACCCAAATCAATGGGCTTTTTTCCGCTTCTGCATTGTTTTCTTATCGGCCGTCCAGACGATTGGAAAACCATCATCCGGCGGCGGCTCACCCGGCCGAATGTTCGTGAAGCGGCGATCATCAGGATAGGAGAAGGTCATCGGCCGCGGATGCCAGACTACATCGTCTCCCAGCCACCTCGAAGTAAAGCCGATACGCTCCCCGCTGCCTCGAACCGGCTCCGCCGATGCGTGATAAGTGTGTGGGTGAATCAGCAGGCAGTCTCCAGCCTGCATCGGCCAACAGCGGATGACAGTGTCAGGCCGTGCAACAACCTCCAGGAGTTCGTCCAGCTCCGCGTAGTTCGCCGGCAAAACCTTTACATCCTCTTTGCCAAACACGGGCCGGAACCATCGCTGGTCTTTATGGCTCCCGGCTACAGTGAGGATCGGTGAATTGCCTTTCGTCACCTCTGTACCGGCAATCCACAGTGACGGTAGTGTCTGACCGGTGAAAGAGAATGAGCCGGAATCTGTGTGCCAGGGGGTGGCGCCCCTTGGTGTTGAATCGGAGCGCTTGCAGAAGCTCTGATCCCACCAGAATCTGACTAAGCTGGACTCAGTGACTTGTCCCACGATTGATGCGGCACACGAATTTTCCATCCAGTCCTGAAATTCCTGATCGAAAAAAACGGCGTTGCGGATTCCGAAATGTCCGTCCGCGCTCTCGTTAAAGCTCAGCGGCGGGAATCCGCCGGAAGATTCGATCCTGGCCGACCTCCCGGACGCTGTCTTGGTTGAAATCGCGGCAAGCTGCTCTTCAAGGCGTCGATGAGCCGAGTTCAGGCGAGGAACCCAATCTGCGAACGCACCAGGTA
>CAYLNP010000042.1:0-15819 GCA_964384925.1 uncultured Woeseiaceae bacterium | reverse complement strand
GCGCACGCTATCAGGGGTGCAGCCGTCACGCTACACTGCCATGAACAGCCGCGGACCGATTGACGGAGCATGCACTTAAGTGGACGGCGTCCTGACCTGGTTCGAGACATTCCGCGCCACACTCGGCGAGGCGCTGCGTGCATTCGCCCAGTACCTGCCCTATCTGCTGGGCGCCCTGGTGCTGCTCGTGGTGGGCTGGATCGTCGCGCGCCTGCTGCGCGCACTGTTCGTCAGACTCGGCGGTGGCCTGAACAGGCTGCTCGAGCATATCCATCAGCCTGCCGGCACACGCCGCATGCGCCTGTCCGCGCCGGTGATGTCCCTGATTGGCAACCTGGTGTTCTGGGTGGTGATTCTGATTTTCGCGGCGATGGCTGCCAGGCTCGCCCGGCTCGATGCGTTCAGCGTCTGGCTCGATCGCATCGTCGCCTTCCTGCCGACGCTCATGGCCGGGGGGTTGATCGCGCTGGTCGGTTATCTCGTCAGCACCCTGATCCGTGACGTTGTCGCAACCACTGCTTCCTCGGCCGGATCGCAGCACAGCGAGCTTTTCGGGCTGATCGCGCAGGGTGCGGTGTTCCTCAGTGCGGTCGTGATCGGTCTCGACCAGATCGGCATCAACGTCACGTTCCTGACCACGCTGCTGGCCATCAGCATCGGCGGTGCGCTGCTGGGGATCGTGTTCGCATTCGGCTTCGGCGCGCGCGAGTTCGTTGGCAACCTGATCGCGGCGCAACAGGTTCATCAACTCATCGAACCAGGCATCACGCTGCGGGTCGGAGAGCAGCAGGGCCAGGTGCTGGAGATTACCGCCACCAGTGTGGTGCTGATCACCGAGACCGGGAGGTTGGTCCTGCCGGCCAAGCTTTTCCAGGAGCAGGTGATCCAGATCGTGTCGGACCACGAGAATGAGTGACGCACTGACACTGGCCTACCTTGAACAGGCGCCTGCCGCGGCGGCGAAGGTGCTGCAGGATATCGGCATCGACGAAGCGGCGGCGTTTCTGGACTCCGTTCCCGCCCGATTGTCCGCACCTGTGATCAACCAGATGATTCCGGCCATCAGCGCCCGGTGCCTGGAGCGCATGAGCCCTGCGCGCAGCGCGTCGGTGCTGCGCAGCCTGTCCTACCAGGACTCGGCGGGACTGCTGCGACTGGTGCGAGCGCAGTGGCGTGAGCAGGTTCTGGCAGAGCTGCCGTCGAATGTTTCCAGGCGTCTGGTGCGCTCGCTGAAGTATCCGCTGAACGTGGTCGGCGCATGGATCGACCCGGATGTGCCGGTGCTCTCGCCCGAACATCGTGTAGAGGATGCGCTCAATTACCTGCGTCAGACCCGCAACGCCAGTCACGTATTCCTGGAGTCCACGACGAACGGTCAGTTCATGGGCGCCGTGAGTCTTGCGGAGCTTCTGCAAAGCGACCACGCCGCCGCGCTGGGGCAGTTGCGTATCGATGCGGTCAAGCCTGTCTCCAATCGCGCCGGCCTTGCCAGCGTGGCGTTTCACGCCGGCTGGGATGACTACCTGTTCCTTCCCGTGGTGGGTCGCCGCAAGAATGTGCTCGGCGGGATCTCGCGCGCAACGCTGCGTCGCGGTGTGCGCAATGAACGCGCCGCCGCGTCGGTCGATCCGGGTAATATCGTCGGGCAGCTCGTGTTCGCTCTGCTGCTGACGATCGCGGGCCTGGTGCGTGTGATCTTCCAGACTGACACTTCCGCAGAGCATCCGCCCACCGCAGGGCCGCGTTCATGAGCGTCGACCTGTCCGGGGTAACGAAAGCGCTGGAGCGACGCTACCTGCTCGACTATCCCGGCAGTGCCGCCCAGCGTCTCGAGATGCTGTCAGCCGAGGAGGCCGCCAACGCGCTGGCCGGACATCCGTCCTCTGCGGTGGTGCCGGTCTTCAGCAAGCTGGCCCCGGACGTGGCTGGTGCTATTGTCGGTCATCTCTCGCCGGCAATGCGCAGCAGTCTGCTGGAGGAGTTGATGCCCAACGATGCTGCACGCCTGCTGGGGCAGCTCGACGAACCGGACCGCACCGAGATGCTTGCACGCCTGCAGCCGAGCGTCAGTGCTGAAATCATACGCGTCATGAGTTTTCCGCTCGACAGTGCCGGCTGGCTGATGGACGCACGCATCACCTACTTTCGAGGTGACCTGAGCGTAGAGGAGGCGGTCGGGCGACTGCGACACTCGCGTGCGCCGGCGACACGCAGCCTGTTTCTCGTCGACGCCGACAACAAGCTCGTCGGGCGCGTCGGCATTCAGGAAATCGCCGTAGCACCGCATGGCACGTACCTGCGTGAACTCGCGCATGGCGTCGAGGCGCGCGTGAGTCAGGTCACGCCGCGTGAAGAAGTCGTCGAGATTCTCGAGAAGTACAAGCTCGCCGACCTTCCGGTTGTCGACACCGAAGGCAGGTTGCTCGGCGTCATCTATCACGCCAGCCTGATCCAGGCGATCCAGGCCGACGCCAGCGTGGACATCCAGACCATGGTCGGCGCCAGTGCCGATGAGCGCGCGCTGTCGACACCCATGTTCGCAGTGGCGAAACGGCTTCCGTGGTTGCAGATCAATCTGCTCACCGCCTTCCTTGCAGCCTCCGTAGTCGGTCTTTTCGAATCGACTATCGCAAGCTTCACGGCGCTTGCGGTTCTGCTGCCGGTCGTTGCAGGGCAGGCCGGGAATGCCGGCGCACAGGCACTAGCCGTCACCATGCGCGGCCTGGCCCTGCGCGAAATCACATTACGCCATTCGTTTTCGGTCACTCTCAAGGAAGTCCAGGTCGGACTGATCAACGGGGTGGCCGTGGCGGTGACCTGCGGATTCGGCGTGTACCTGTGGAGCGGCTCGCTCGGGCTGGTGCTGGTGATCGTACTGGCGATGATTCTGGCGATGATTGCTGCAGGGTTTGCCGGTGCGCTCGTGCCACTTGCGCTGACGCGTCTTGGCCAGGATCCGGCTCAGTCTTCCTCGATCATCCTGACGACGGTGACGGATGTCACCGGGTTCATGGCCTTCCTCGGCATCGCCACGCTGTTGTCTACGATGCTCTAGCCCGGGCCCTGCCCGATGCGATGGGGTATGCTCTGGACACATGAGTGACGTGTCGTCAGGCGGGCCCCGCACGATCCTGAGCTACTGGGCAGGGATCTTCGCCAGCGCAGGCCGCAACTGGCTGGAAAGCCAGGCCTTCATCTATGCGGCGGCGCTCGCGTTCTTCACTGTGTTTTCCATCGCCCCGGTGATGATCATCGCCGTGACCGTGGTGGGCCTGGTACTGGGCGAGGAAGCCGCGGAGGGCCAGATCATGGCCCAGCTCCAGGACGCGATCGGCCCTGAAGCCGCCGAGGTCGTCGAGACGGCCGTAGTCAATTCGCAGATCGAGCAGAGCGGGCTGTTGCCTACTATCGTTGGCATCACGGCGATACTGGTGGGTGCATCGACGGTCTTCGCGCAGATGCAGCAGTCTCTGAACCGGATATGGGATGTGGCCGCACGGCCCACTCGAAACAGCATTCTGCTGTTCATCCGTTCGCGGGTGCTATCGCTGACCATCGTGCTGGCGATCGGATTCATCCTGCTGGTCTCGCTGCTGTTGAGTGTGGCGCTGCGCTCGGTGATGGTGTTTGCCGAGCAGTGGCTGCCGATGCCGGGTTTCGTGCTGATCGGCCTGGAGATCGTGCTGTCGCTGGGTGTGATCACGATGCTGTTCGCTGCGATGTTCCGCATCCTGCCGGACGTCATCCTGACCTGGAAGGATGTATTGCTGGGCGCACTGCTCACGGCGGGGCTGTTCACGCTGGGGCGCTCGCTGATCGCCATGTATCTGGCCAGCACCGCGACCGCGTCGACCTACGGGGCCGCAGGCTCGCTGGTGCTGCTGCTGCTCTGGGTGAACTATTCCTCGCTGATCCTGCTGTTCGGCGCGGCATTCACGCGCGCACACCTCGAAGCCCGTGGCCTGCCGGTGCGACCACGCGCCACGGCCGTGGGGGTTCACCGCGAACTGACCGAGGAGCCGCCGGAGGCGCGCGGCTGAGCTTTGCGTATACTCGCGGCCATGAAGATCTTCACGCTGTTGTTCATCGCGCTGGCTGCAGCGTTCGCGACAGCGTCTGCGTCGGGGCAGGCGCGTCCGGATCCCGCCGCTCTGGAGCTGGCATCGGCGCAGGCCGCGGTGGCCGATCTGGCAAGCGGCGAGCTGCTGTATACGAAGCATGCCGACCGCCCGGTGCCGATCGCCTCAGTCACCAAACTGATGAGCGCGGTGGTCGTGCTCGACTCAGGCGTGCCTCTGGAGGAGTGGCTGACCATCGTGCCGCGCGCCGAGCGCGCGCCGGTCAATGCCTATTCGCGCATCCGGTTGGGCTCGGAGCTGAGGCGTGGAGACCTGCTGCGCATCACGCTGATGGCCTCGGAGAATCAGGCAGCCTATGTACTGTCGCGGCATCATCCGGGTGGCCGAGCGGCTTTCGTTGCCGCGATGAACGACAAGGCGGCCGAGCTCGGCATGAACGCCAGTCGATTCGTGGATGCCAGCGGCCTGTCCGAGCAGAACCGCTCGACTGCTGCGGATCTGCTGCGCCTCGTGGCGGCAGCCATGGAGTACGAGATCATCCGCGACTACACCCGCACCACCGGATTCACCGCGCAGTTCCGCAATCCGCGCTACACGCTCCAATACGGCAATACCAACCTGCTGGTGCATCGTGAGAGCTGGGATGTGGCGCTGAGCAAGACCGGCTACCTGCGGGTTGCCGGTCGCTGCCTCGCGATGGTCGCCAACATCGACGGCCGACCGATCGCCATGGTTCTGCTGGATTCGCTGGGCACGCGCACGCCGCTCGGTGATGCGGGGCGCATCGGGCGCTGGCTGCGCACCGGGCAAGGCGGCAGTGTCGCGGTTGCTGCGCGCGACTACGAACGCCAGCGCCAGCGTGAGTATGCGCGCCAGCCCGACGCCATGGCCGTGCCCATATGTGAAGCGGAGAATGGGGCGGCGCAGACAGCCTGCTGAAAGCGTCGGATCGGCCTCGCCTGTCAGTTCGCGCTGGCGACGCGCATGCTGGTGGGTTCAACGGGCTGACGGTCCTGGAACTGCAGATTGGCCAGATGTGCATATACAGGACTGCTGTCGAGCAGTTCTGCGTGAGTGCCGATCGCGCGAATCTGTCCGTCCTCCATCACCACGATGCGACTGGCCTTGAGCACCGTGGCCAGCCGATGCGCGATCACCAGCGTGGTGCGCTCGCTCATCAGCCGCGCGAGCGCCTGCTGCACCAGCCGCTCACTTTCCGCATCCAGCGAACTCGTGGCCTCGTCGAGCATCAGGATCGGCGGATCCTTGAGAATGGCGCGTGCGATGGCGATGCGCTGGCGCTGGCCTCCGGAGAGCCGCGTGCCGCGTTCGCCCAGAAAGGTGTCGTAGCCCTCGGGCAGCACACTGATGAACTCATGCGCCGCCGCCGCGCGCGCTGCGGTCTCGACTTCCGCGTCGCTGGCATCGGGGCGTCCGAAGCGGATGTTCTCCCGCGCGCTGGTGCCGAACAGCACAGTATCCTGCGGCACCAGGGCAATGCGACTGCGCAGATCGCGCGGATCGGTCTGCGCGATATCCACGCCGTCGACCAGGATCCGACCGGAGCCCGGCTGGTAGAAGCGCAGCAGCAGCTGAAACGCCGTGGTCTTGCCAGCCCCCGAGGGGCCCACGAACGCGATGGTCTCGCCCGGTTCGATCGCGAGTGTGAAATTCACCAGCGCCGGCGTCTCCGGTCGCGACGCATAGTTGAACGACACGCTCTCGTAGCGGATTGCGCCGCTGCTTGGCGAGGGCAGGGGCTGCGGATGCGCAGGCGCCGCGATCGCAGGCTCCGCCTCCAGCAGCTCCTGCAGGCGTTCCATGGCGCCTGCCGCGCGCTGCACCTCACCCCAGACTTCGCTCAGGCCCGCCGCCGAGAGCGCCACGATCATCGCGTAGAGCAGAAACTGGCCCAGCAGTCCGCCGCTCATCTGGCCGGCGACCACCGCGTGTGCGCCCAGCCACAGCACCAGTGTGATCGCGCCGAACACCATGATGATGCCCGCGGCGGTCAACGCTGCGCGCAGGCGCGCGCGCGTGACGGCAGTATCGAAGCTCAGCTCGACTGCATCGTGGAAGCGCTTGCCCTGCAGAGCCTCCAGTGTGAAGGCCTGCACCGTCTGGATGGCGTTGAGTGTCTCGCCGGCCAGGCCGCTGGAATCGGCGATACGATCCTGCGACGCGCGTGAGAGCTTGCGCACGCGCCGACCGATGATGATCAGGGGTGCTATGACCAGCGGCACGGTCAGCACGATGATGCCGGCAAGACGTGGGCTGGTCAGAGTCAGCAGCACCAGGCCGCCTGCGAGGTTCAGGCTGGAGCGCAGTGCAATCGACAGCGTGACGCCTGCGATCGACTGGACCAGCGTCGTATCTGTCGTCAGGCGCGAGAGCACCTCGCCGGTGCGCGTGACTTCGAAAAAGCCCGGGTCCATGCGGATCACGCGCTGGTAGACCGCATCGCGTATATCGGCAACGACGCGCTCTCCCAGCCAGCTGACAAGGTAGAAGCGCAGCGCCGAGAATCCGCCCAGCGCCACTGCGGCGAGCAGGAACACGACAAAGTACTGGTTGATGGTCTCTGCGCTGCTGGCCGCCAGACCCTGGTCGATCAGGTAGCGCAGTGCCACCGGCAGCGAGAGCATCGCCGCTGAGGCGATCAGCAGCGCCGCCAGCGCGAATCCAAGCGTCCAGCGGTAGGGCCGCAGATACGGCAGCAGCGTGCGCAATGGTCGCAGCGATCGCGATGCAGGGCGGTCAGAGGCCAGTTCTGTCAAGGGTCACCGCAGGCGTGCAGGCAGGATGGGGACCGCTATTGTGGAGGAATTCGTGCATCAGCACACGCAGGCGTGAGACGCCTGACGCACGACCATCGCCAGCAAGCACCTGCAGGCATGGCACAATACGCGGCATGAGCCTGTCGAGGAGATTATCCCGGACCGCTGGCCTCTCGCTGCTGCTGTGGTGTGTAGCGACGGCCGCGCTGCATGCAGCCGAGGATGCGCAGGACCAGGCACCGGCGTCCGACTGGGTCGTGGTGATCCACGGCGGTGCAGGGGCAGTCACGCCCGGCACCTACGAGGCTGAGGACGAAGCGGGTATGCGTGCCGACCTTGCCGGTGCGCTCGAGGCTGCCGGTCGTATCCTGGCCGAGGGCGGCAGCAGTCTGGATGCAGTTACGCAGGCCGTGCGCCAGCTCGAGGACTCACCCCACTTCAACGCGGGCCGCGGTGCGGTGTTCACGGCCGATGCGCGGAACGAACTCGATGCATCGATCATGCTCGGCAGCACGGGTGCCGCCGGTGCGGTGGCCGGTGTGCAGGGCATCCGAAATCCGGTACTGGCGGCGCGCGCGGTCATGGAGCGATCGCCCCATGTCATGCTCTCGGGCACTGGCGCAGAGGCTTTCGCCCGCGAGGCCGGCCTGAGCTTCATGCCCAAGGAGTGGTTCCACACCGAACGCCGCCGACGTGCACTGGAACGCGTGCGCGAAGACGCTGGGACTTCTGCTGCGCCCAGCCCCGGCCATGGCACCGTCGGTGCAGTTGCCGTGGACATCACGGGCGTTCTTGCCGCCGCGACCTCCACCGGCGGCATGACCAACAAGCGCTGGGGCCGCATCGGCGACTCACCGATCATCGGCGCCGGCACCTGGGCCGATCAGCGTTGCGCGGTGTCAGCCACCGGCTGGGGCGAGTACTACATCCGCGCCGTCGCGGCGTATGACATCTGCGCGCGCGTGGCTTACCTCGATGAGTCCATTGACGCTGCCGCACGCCACGTCGTGCTGGAACGTATCCCTGCCATGGGCGGTGACGGTGGAGTGATCGCACTGGATCGCGAAGGCAACATCAGCATGCCGTTCAATACGGCCGGGATGGCCCGCGGCGTGGCGCGCTCGAACGGGGTCCTTGAAGTGGCCCTGTTTGCAGACGAGTCAGGCCCATGACGGCGGCCGCCATGCTGGATGGCCTGCCGGTGATCCATCGGGAGGTGGTTCGCCCCGAGTGGATCGACTACAACGGCCACATGAACGTCGCCTACTTCGTGCTGTCCTTCGACCTGGCGATCGATGCGGTGTGGGCGAAACTGGGATTCGATGACGACTATCGCAGCCGCACGGGCTGCTCGACTTTCGCCGCGGAATCCCACACCACCTACCAGCGTGAAATGAAGCTGGGCGACGAGATGCTGTTTACGGTGCAGATTCTGGGGTACGACGCGAAACGCATCCATCAGTTTTATCGTATGTACCACGCACAGCAGGGCTATCTGGCCGCGACCTGCGAGTGGATGAGCCTGCATGTGAACCTGTCGCAGCGTCGCGTGGTGCCGATGCCGCAGACCGCATCCGAGCAACTCGCAGTGATGCTCGAAGCCTCGCGCGCCGCCGGCTGGCCCCAGGAGGCGGGGCGACCGATCAGACAGACGGACAACTCGCTGCGCGCCGGGCGCGGCGCGTGATGCGCTGACCTACCAGCAGTCTTCCCAGGTCAGACCGCCTGCTGCGCCCACCACGCCCTTGATGCCGGTGTGGGTCACCGTGAGCGCACCGCAGCGATCTCCCACCTGTGCACCGGCGGGATCGGCGCGCAATGTGAAGGCGGTGGCATTCAACGTCGGCGCGGTGACTGCGTAGGTCTGGTCTCCGCCGTCAGCCGGGCACTGGATCAGCGCCGGAGCGCCCACGTAGCTGTTGTTCAGCGTGAAGTGGCGCTCCATCGCATTGGCGTTCTGCAGCAGCGTACCTCCGCAGTCCGCGCGTCGGGACTTCCTGACCTGCTCGGTGAAGGCCGGAAAGGCGATCGTCGCGAGGATGGCCACGATGACCACCACGATCATGACCTCGATCAGCGTGAAGCCGCGCGTCGCGCGGCGCGTGTGGAGCGGCATTCGTCGTGGATTTCGCATGGTCGACTACCTCAACTGCTGCCAGGACTGGCGCCCGGGACCGAAGGCCGCTGCCTCGGAGATACACACCAGTTCGCCCGACGATCCGGCGACGCACTTGATTTCGTCGCCACCGTCGCCGATGCCGGAGATCACCGCCGGGGTGCGGATGATACCCACGCCCGGGGCGATACCGGAGGCCGGGATGCGCACCACGACACCATCGATGGTCACTTCAATGAAATCGTCCTCGTCAAAGAGTCCGTCGCCGTCCAGGTCGAACACCGGATAGAGCAATCGCGCGCCGGAAAACGCGTTGAGCTCCATGATGTAGCTGTCACCGCCGAAGTCGCAGGGATCATCGGAGGGGATCAGTGTCGAGAAGATGACCCGGTCGCCACGGATGAGCGGGCGGGAGACCACGCGTTCGCCGCGCGGTCCGGGGCCACCTTCGCTCGCGGCCCACAGCAGGTCCAGGTACCAGCCCCGCTGTGCCAGTGAGACTTCGTTGTCACTGACGCCGCGGACGCGGTTGCCGTTCACGGTCTGCTCGGTGATGATCTGCTGCTCCTGCAGCTGGCCGCGGCCGGTGATCGGCAGCCCGCGGTCGACGAGACCATAGAAGCTCTGGATTTCCCGGTCGGCGGGATCCGAATCCACAACATTGTCGTCGATGCGGATGAAGCTGCCGGTGCCGAAGAACACCATGTGTTCGCCGTTCAGGTTGAACGTCGAGGTGAGCTGCCCGGTAATCGGCTGTTCATCGCCCTCTTCGTCAAGCGCAATGAACATTGGCAGCGGATCGGTGCCCGAACGCAAAGCCGGGGGCGGGCGCCAGTCGGAGGTATTGTTGCCCACCAGATCGAAGCGCCACAGATTGCCCTCGCTGTCACCCACGTAAAGTCTGTCGGCGACGCGATCGCGGTCGAGATCGACCACCAGCGGCGAGCCGAGTTCACCGCTGCCGGGGATATCGATGCGGTGGATGATGCTGCCGTCGGCGACATCCAGGAACCAGATGACTCCGTCCGAGGCGCTCGACTCGTAGCCGCTGGTGACCACGACGCCGAACTCGCCGTTAGGCAGCGCGACGATCGCCGGCTGACCGATGGTCAGACCCATGTCCGGGTGGGTGAACTCCCACAGAACGTTGTCGCTGGACATCGCCGAGGGTGTTGTGATGTCCAGCGCGAACACCGTGCGTCCGCCGCCGCCCGTGGTGCCGGCGACGATCGTCCGCCAGCCCGTACCGGCGCCCAGCCACGCGTCCGCAATCCGCGGCGAACCGTCGGTGTAGTAGCGGTGCGCGTAGTTGGGCAGGGTCAGCTCATAGAGATTTTCGAGCGCGCCGTGCGGGACGTAGGCGAACAGCTCACGGCCGCCTGAGCTGTCGAGACTGGCGTCAAAGCCATGCAGCATGCCGTCGTTGGCACCCACGACCACCAGAGGCTCGCGACTCTGGTAGGCAGCGCTCTGCCGGAAGGTGATGTAGTCGGCGCCGGCGTCGGTCGACGAGAAAGCCGGCGCGGCCTGCAGGACACCGTAGCCGAAGTCCTGTTTGTGGATGAACTGGGGATCGGAGTTGACGATGTCTCCCAACCGACTGCCGCGCTCGCGAAATGGCGCGCCAGGGTTCAGGTCGCTGCGCTCGAGTTCGCGCGATCCGCGCAGGTAGTCGACCCGCTGCTCGCCGACCGTCGCGGTAACCAGCGGGCCACCGCCCAGCGTCTGGCGCAGTGCGTCCTGCTGGGTGGCGGCGAGGCTGGCCCAGCGGAAATCTATGCCGTTGGTGGAGCGCAGCGAGCCGCCGCCGCCCGCCGACGGGGGCGTGACGGAGAATATCCTGCGCGTACCGATCTGGGCAGTCGTCAGCGCATCGAGGCGCCCGGCAGCACTCCAGGTGGCGGAGGGGGAGATGTTACCGTCGGTGTCGATCTGGAAGGCCAGCAGATCGCCGCTCCAGTTGCTGCTGTCGAACAGCGCCTGGTAGATCGCGGTGTCCGCATCCACGCGGGTGGAGTTAGCCGCAACCGACGAGGCCGTACCGCGCACCTCGGCCGCGATGGCCGCAAACGCCGTGCTCAGGCTCTCGACCATCAGCTCAGCTTCGCTGGCGACGTAGAAGTTGTCGGGACGCAGGTTGCCGGTCGCCAGCACATCGCCGGTGGTGTGCCACCAGTCGACGGGCAGTGCCGTGCTGTGTGCATAGGGATCGAAACTCTGCGGAACGCTGAAGCCGCCGTATTTGGCCGCCAGCCAGTACTGGTTGCGCTGCCTTGGCTCGAGCACCTGGGCCTCGCGCACATCCACCCAGTATGTCGATACGCTCTGGCGGCCCGGCAGGTCGGGGCGAATGTCGGTGGTGTGGGAATCGTATGCCAGGCCGGCAATGTAGGCTGAGTTCTGACGGCCGGTGAAAGGCGTATTGATCGTGATGCCCTCTAGCTCGGCGACTTTTGCCGTCGCGGTCACGACGTTGACGGTCGTGTCGCCCGCCACTTCCGGCGGCATGCCGGGCTCGTCAGCAGTTGCCGTGCTGCCGGGCAGATTCTTGTCGCGGTGGGTGTTCGCATCGCCGATGCCGAGGATCACGTTCTTCTGGCAGGAGTACTGGACCGGATCCTCCCAGTCGGTGATCACCGGGAAGCCGTCGGCCCAGCGGCGCCGGTTGGCGGCGCTGGCCGAGCCCACTGCTGTGTACGCGGGTACATTGCCCTGGTTCTTCAGGTAGCGGATGGCGGAATAGTACAGCTCACTGACCGGATCGAAGTTCTTGTGATTGAACTCGGTCATCTGACCGAACTTGTTCAGATAGTTGATGACGCCGCTGTTTGCGATCGGTGTCGCGAAGTCCGCCGCGGTGGTGGCGGCGTCTGCCGGATTCGGATTCTGGTAGATCACGCCCGTCACGGGATCCCATTCGCGGTTGGCGTTGGGGACCGTTCCCACATCGGGATCGATCATCGTGGGGCCGACGAATTTCTGCTGGGCACGAAGCACTCCGCCGTCGCGCAGCATGCTGCCGTCGTTGAGGAATCCGAAGACACTGAAGCGGATATCTTCCGAGTACTGCTGCAACAGACCCTCGGGCTTCCAGCCAGACGCGTACTCACGGCAATTCGCCTCGAGCCCTGCGGCGGGATCGCATACCTTCACCCGCACCGATACTTCATAGACAAGTGCCGGGTCGATCGGCAACGCCGGGTTGTAAGGCAGTACAGCGCCGTTGAGGTCGCCCGTGCGCGTGAAGCGCATGCGATTGCCGAGGCCCTGAATACGGATCTGGAAATGCGTCCAGCTCGCCGGGGTCGACTGCTCAACGAGCCCGGTGTTGGAGCCCGAATTCGGCAACCGGCGGTTGGGAAAAATGCCCGTGCCACCCTGGCCCGTATGCCGGGCCTTTTCCAGCCAGGTCTCCGTGGGGGTATCACGCACGCGCAGGCCGCCGCTCAGCGCCAGGCGAAACGGGTCGATGGTCTGGGTGGCAGCCCAGTTCAGGTAATTGCCGCTCCATAGCTCGCCGATGCAGCTACCGGTGGCCACGGGATAGAAATGACGCTCGGTCTCCACCAGGCTGAACTGGTATCCGTAGCATTTGGCGGCGTCGAAATAGCCGACGTAACGCCTGTTCGGGTCATAGTTGCCCAGATTCGCGACGCTGACGATCGTGGGCCACTCCACCGAGGGGACGAGCAGGAGATTGCCCGGCACATTGCCGCCGCCAAGAAACAGCGGCTGCTGGGAGATCTGGGCCTGTGCTGCGGTAGCCGTACCGAACACGAGCAGCACCGTGACAGAGAAGTGCTGAGCGGCCGACAACCAGCGGCGCAACAGTCGTGCAAGCTGCGTACAAATATTCATGTCATACCTCTGGTCGACGCCGGCGCGTGCAAGCGCCGAACTAGTCTCTGCGATAAATCGAAGTCAGCACCACCACGGCATCGGCAGAACCACCGAATCCGCGGGCCGTCACCCGGTAATAGCTGATGTTGCTCGGCGGGGGCGGCGTCTCGGTCTCGATGCCGGGCAGAATGATGTCCCGCAACTCTTCGATGAAATACTCGGGGGGCAATGCGATCTGCGCGCCCAGGTCACCGGCATAAATCAACGAGCCGTTGCCGACAGCCGGGGCCGGGCCATGCCACACCGGTCGGTTCAGCGCATTGGCCTGGTACAGCCCGCCGGCATTAATGAAATCCGGCAACGCACCGGGCAGCTCGAGAAAGATCTCGGCCTCGCGCAACGCCGCCTCGGCGGCCTGGAAGGCTAGATTGCGGTCACGCGAATTACCGGCCATGCGCTCCTGCATGGCGGAACCCTGCATCGCCGTGACACCGATCATGCTCATGATCAGCAGCATTACGAGGGCGACCAGCAGCGCAGCGCCACGTTCACGGCGAGGCAGGCGCATTCGCAGTGTGCTCGAGGGCGCTTTCATGGTGCGCGGTTCCTCAGCGTAATGGTGGCGGTCATGCTCTGGCGCAGCCGGCGGTCGTCATCAGGCGGTTCGAAGGTGGTGCCCAGCAGCAGAATGTCGTTCTGTTCGTCGGGTACTACGTTGTTCTCGGCACTGACCAGCAGCACGCCGATGCGCGCCGAGACGACCTGGTCCCACCGGGGCACGGCGTCGGCGGTGAGATACTGGTTGGCCTGCAGGTTGCCAGTGGTGTCGATGCCGTAAAGTACCTGCAGGGATTCGACGCCCTCGACGAGTTCCTCGGCGACACCGGCAATGCCCCGGCTGTCGACGCGGCGGAACAGCGCCGGGACGTTGGCCGCATCACCGCCACGCTTGCCGACGAAATAAACGATCTCGCGCGGTACCGACAGCGTGCCGGCGGTGCCCCAGTTGGCACCCAGGTCATGCGGAATCTGCGTGCCCGGCACGCAGGCGGCTGACAGCGTCGCGTCTGTCATCACCCCGTTGGGCGTGACCTCGCAGGCCTGGACGATGTAGCCCTGCCCGGTATTGCCATTGCACATGACGAACACGTCGCCATTTTCGATCGCGGTGGTCTCGGTCACGGTCACGACCGTCGCCGCGCCACCCACCGCAATATTGGTGATCTGTGGCGGAAACTCCGCCATGCGCCTGACGCGCAGTACATCGGCCCCGGGCAGCGCGTTCAACCCCGCGATGACGGTGCCTGCCACTGTGCCCCAGCCGGCGCCCGGCACGCCCTCGAGCGCGCCACCGAAGTCCAGCACACGCGCTTCGCCTGGCGCGGTGTCGGCCGCCTCCCATCCGTCCAGCGGCTCGTCGAGGTTCAAGGCCGGCGGACCACCCTGCAGCAGATTCACGACGATGCCCTGGCGCAGCATGCACGAGGGCAGGCCCGCCATGCGCAGGTCGCGGCTGATGGTGTCGATGGCGAAGCGGCCGTTCTCCTGCAGCCGCGACACCGCATCGTTGAGCCGGTAGCTCTCACGGCTGCCGATGAAGATCTGGATCAGGCCGCCGATCAGCACCAGGCCGATCAGCATGGCGATCATCAGTTCGACCAGCGTGACGCCGCGCTGGCGCCCGGTGCCTGTGCGAGATGCACTCATAGCTGTGTCCTGAAGACAAACTCGGTCGCCACACCCTCGCCACGCGTGTCATCCCACTGAATGGTCACGGTCGCGATATCGGTGGCCGGCACGGTATCCACGCCGCCGGTACCCCCCGGCAGTTGCGCGGCCAGAAGCGCCCGCCATTCCTGCAGATCTGTTTCCGCGACGGTCACGCCTGCGGGCGGCGCGTCGCCGATGATGATGTCGTAGGTGCCTGCCAGGGCTGCGTCGCGGTTGGCACGCATGCGGTCAGTGATGTCGTACGCCAGGATCGTGGCCTGCGAGCGCAGATAGGCGCTGTGATTGAACCGCAGCGAATTGACCTGCAGGCTGGCGAGCCCCAGCAGACCGATCGACAGGATCAGCACGGCGATGAGCACCTCGATCAGCGTGGCGCCGCGCTGGCGTGTGCGGCGCACGCGGGGCACCATCGGTCCCACGGCGGACCCTATGACTGCGCAAAGTTTCCTTGTCAGCATGCCGCTCTCTCCACTCGCACCCTGCCGACCCGCGCGATCTCGATGACGCGTACCTGGTCGGCCGACACCGTCAGGCAGAAATCCTGCGCCGGCGCGGGGGCCACGCTGCCGTTGCCGATGAACACCAGCGACTGCGGTCCTGTGAGCGTTGAATCGCCCGCCAGTTCCGGCCAGGCGCGAAGCAGGGCACCGGCCGGATCCAGCACGACCCATCCCGTCGACCAGTCATTGCTCGGGGTGCAAGTGGCCTGGTCGGTCGACGGACACACCGTGATGGCCGCGCCGCGGCGTGTGGCCTCCGAACGACCGTAAGTCAGCGATGTGATCAGATCGTTGGCCTGGGTCGCGGCGCGGTTGCCCTGGATGACCGCCTGGAAGCCGGGAACCCCCAGCGCCAGCAGAATGGCCAGGACCGCAACGGTAAACATGAGTTCGATGAGCGTGAAGCCTCGCCGCACAGGTGCGATCACGCGCCGCGTGCGACCGGCGCATGTCGTGAGTAGGTCACTACGCTCGCCTGTTCGTGTCACTGACGCAAACCCCAAAAGTACCCAAAAGGCCCGCTTATCCACGATACCGTCCTCATCGGAGCGACGCTATCGCCAGGCGCGTGGCGGCAGACTGCTAGACTAGTCCTCGGCCCGCCACTGATCCTTGACGTGCGTCACGCTCTGTAAGGCAGGAGTGCCGGTGGCCGACGCAACATAATGATGCCGCAGGGCTTTCTTTTGTCCCACTGCGCGTCGGGTGCGGTGCAGCCCGACGCTCTATCGCAACACCAGGAAACCTCAGCCATGTATCGAAAGATCCGCCGCGTC
>CAYLNP010000041.1:0-16662 GCA_964384925.1 uncultured Woeseiaceae bacterium | reverse complement strand
CTGGGCGATGTGCGCAGCCAGCGCGCAAAGATCGGCGTCAACCACCGGCGCGTGCTCGGCGACTGGCAGCGGAACCTGTTCACGGACATCATCGATGAGCGCACCCGGCTGTCCGCGGACGAACGGTTTTCCGACACGCTGGTCGTCCCGGGCGTGGGCTTCGAGCGCCTGATTGCCGATGACCCGCTGGCACCGACCCAGGGCCATCGGCTGCGCGCGGAGCTGCGCGGTTCCCACTCAGTGCTCGCCTCGCGCACCGATTTCCTGCGGCTCAATGTCGCGGCCGCACGCGTGATGTCACTCAGCGATGACTGGATGCTGAACCTGCGCACGGAGATCGGTTTAGGCCTGGTGCGTGGCTTCGACGAGCTGCCGGCCTCGCAGCGGTTCTTTGCCGGCGGTGATCAGAGCGTGCGCGGATACGGCTACAACCGGCTCGGACCCACCGACGAGGAAGGCCGCACGATCGGCGGCCGGCATCTGGTGTTCGGCAGTGTCGAGGCCCAGCGTCGCGTGCGCGGACCGTGGCATGTCGCGGCGTTCGTCGACGTGGGTAACGCGCTGGACAGACTGGACCGCCTGGAGTCCGATCTGGTGATCTCGGCAGGCCTTGGCGTGCATTTCGTCACGCCGATCGGCCGGCTGCGCCTAGAAGTGGCGCAGCCCCTGTCGGAAGGGCGTTCACCGCGACTGCATATCAGCATCAGGCCGGACCTGTGATGCTGCGGCGCTTGCTGATCTGGTCGTTGCCGCTGCTGATCGTCGCGCTGATCGCAATATCGGCGTGGCTGGTGACAACCCAGGCGGGCCTGCGTTTCGCGCTGAACCGCGCGCAGGCATTTTCCCCTGTGGATGTCTCGGTGGGCCAGGCGCATGGCAGGCTCATCGGGCCGTTGGCGCTGGACGACGTTCGCATCGAGCTGCCGACACTGCGCGTGAGCCTTCCGCGTGCCGAGCTGGACTGGCGGCCCTGGCGCCTGATCTATAAACGTGAAGTCCGCGTCCTGCGACTCGACCTGCGTGCGCCGGAGGTGACGCTGCTGACGCCTGACGAGCCGCCCCCACCGTCTGATCCGATGACCCTGCCGGAGGCCATCGAGCTGCCGGTGCGCATCGAGATCGACTTTCTGAACATTCGCGATGGGCGCATCGTGCGCGACGCACAGGTGGCTCTCGATGCAGTGAACGTCGAGCTTTCAGCCTCCTGGCGCGAGCGCAATGTCGAGCTGCGTACACTGGATGTCTCGGCGCGTCGCGACGAGCTCGCCGGCGGGCTGCAGGCCAGTGGCGGGCTGGGCACGGCACTGGATGCCGACCAGCGCCTGGATATCGACTGGCGTGTCGAGCTGCCCGATGAGACCCCGGCGCTGGTGGGCAGCACAAGATTGCGCGGCACCCTTGCCGCGATGGGCATCGAGCAGTTGCTCTCGGGGCCCGTCGACGCCACGCTCAGCGGCGTCGTTCGCAATGTGCTGGAGACCCCTGCATGGGACCTCGAGCTGGCGCTGTCGCCGCTGTCGGGGGACCTCAGCCTGTGGCCTGACCAACTCGCCGGGACAGCCGCACGCCTAACGCTGCGCGGCGAAGTCGCCGACAGCCGGCTGCAAGGCGAGATCAATCTTCCAGGGTGGCTCGATGAACCGCTGAGCGTCGACGTCACCGGCGGCTTGCGCGAGGGCGTGGCGCGACTCGAGCGCGGTCGCCTGACATTGGCCGACGGTGGCGAGGTGCATGTGGGCGGCTCGCTGGCACCCGGCGATGGCCTTGCCGCAGCGCTGGAAATACAGGCAGAGGCGCTTAGCTGGCCGCTAAGTGGGGACGATCCCGAGTTTCGCCTTGCGACGATGCTGCTGACCCTTGAAGGTCGCGAAGAGCGCTATGAGTTTGCCGCGCAGGCTGTGGGTGGCACTGCGGATCTACCGGAGGTCACGCTGGCGGCAGACGGTGAGCTGCTTGGGCGCGAGCTGCGCCTGGTGCGCCTGCAGGTGGAGGATGCGCAGGGGCTTCTCAATGCGCGCGGCTCGGCTCGTATCGCGCTGGATGAGACCGACCTGCCGTACGAGTTCGAGTTCGTGGGCTTCGCCCGTATCCCGGACCAGCCGGAGGTCACGCTGGATGTCGCCGGTACCGGCGATGCGCGCCAGGCGAGCTTCAGCCGGCTGAGCATCGGCGCGCTCGACGGCGAAGCACAGGGAGCGGGCCGCCTCGCCTGGGGCGAGGGCGCGCTGATGGATTTCTCCCTGGCGCTGCGCGACATCAATCCCGGTAGCCACTACCCGGGCTGGCAGGGCCGTCTGTCCGCCACGGTGGCCTTGAGCGGCGCCATCGGCGAGGACACCGACGTCGAGCTGAATCTGACCCCCGTTCGCGGCACGCTGCGCAACCGGGAAGTTGCCGGCGAGATTCGCGCAGCCCTGCGGGGCGAGACGCTGACGCTAGGCACCATGGATCTGGCGATCGGCGCTGCCCGCGCGTCCGCCTCTGGCATGCTCGGCGATCGTCTGGATCTGTCGTTTTCGCTGCTCGCACCCAACCTCAACGATCTGTATCCGGGCGCCGGAGGTCGGCTGGATGCGAGCGGCCGCCTCACCGGACTGCGCGAATCGCCCGCACTGGTGCTCGATGCAGAAGCAAGCGAGCTGCGCTACGCCAGCTGGGCTCTGAGCACGCTGACAGCTGTGCTGGATGTCGACCTGTCGGATGCGGCGCGATCGAGCATCGATCTGCAGCTCGCCGGACTGACCGCGCAGGAGACGCTGGTGAGTACGCTTGCATTGCAGGGTGAAGGCACTACGCGCGAGCACCGCGTAACGCTCAACGCCGTGCGCGAGGAGGCAAGCCTGGATCTCGAGCTTGCCGGCGGCATGGACGACCAGGCCCAGGGCTGGTCCGGTGTTGCTGATGCCGTGTCGCTGGTGCTGGCCGAAGAAGTCGTCTGGGCGCTGCAGCGGCCCAGCGCGATCACCGTCGGGCGCGCCGGTGCGCGCCTGGACGATGTCTGCATGGATGGCTCACTGGGACTGGTGTGCATCGGTGCGGATTGGGAAGGCGGTGCGACATGGCATGGCGAAGTGGGCATCGCCCAGCTGGACCTCGAAGGCCTGACACGATGGCTGGGCGATGGCCTGATCGCGCGCGGCACCGTGGCCGGCACGGTCGTCGTCGATGCTGATGAGCGTGGCTTCGTGCAACTGGGCGGCGGCCTGGGCCTGACTGCAGGTTCGCTGTTTCTCGGCGAACAGCCCGACGAGGCATTGCTGACATGGCGCGGCGCGGGGGTGTCGCTGGCAGGCGATGAACAGGCCGCGCGAGGCGAGCTTACCGTGGACCTCGCCGACGAGGACGCGGTGGACGGCACCTTCGAGATCGGCTGGAACGATGCGGATCTCCCGCTCTCGGCGTCGCTGGATGTCCGCCTGGGGCAGCTTGGTCTTATCGCCGAGCTGCTGCCTGACCTTGCGGGCCTGACAGGAGAACTCGGTGCGAACTTTGAGGTGCTGGGCAGCGTGCGCGAGCCCCAGGTGACAGGCAGAGTATTCTGGGAAAACGGCGCTGCGCAGATACCGGCGGTGGGGATCGCGCCACGGGACATATCCGCCACTGTCGATCTCGATGACGACACGCTGTCCTATGAGCTCAGTGCGATGTCCGGCGACGGGCGACTCACCAGCAGCGGCCGCTTCAACTTTGCGGACGGGTTTGCCGGCAACGCGAACCTGAGCGGCGAGAACCTGCTGGTGCTGGATCTGCCTGAAGCGCGCGTGTTGGCCAGCCCCGAGCTCGGCCTGCTCTACCGGGGCAATCACCTGCAGATCAATGGGGTCGTGGCCATTCCCAGCGCCAGCGTCACCGGCATCGTTCAGGGTACCGGGAGCGTGTCGGAAAGCCCTGACACCGTGATGGTCGGAGCGGATACCGGCGATGACCAGGCGCTGCAGATCGGCTACGTAGTGCGCCTGAATGTCGGCCCGGAGGTCAGTATCGATGCGGCCGGGCTGCGCGGGCGCATCGAGGGCAGTCTGCTGGCAATCCAGACCGACGATGGCGTGGCCTCGGGACGTGGGGACGTGCGTGTCATCGATGGCAGCTTCGGCGCGTTCGGCCAGCGTCTGACCATCGAGCAGGGGCGATTGCTGTTCACAGGCGGACCGATCGACGATCCCGGGCTCGACATCCGCGCAGTCCGCAAGATCGATGAGATCACGGCCGGGGCACAGGTACGCGGTACGCTCTCGGAACCCGAGATCAGCGTGTTCTCCGATCCGCCAATGCCGCGCGCCGAAGCGCTGTCCTATCTCACGGTGGGCAAGAGCATCAATGACCTCGACTCAGGCGAACAGGCTTCGGTCGACAGCGCGGCCAATTCGCTTGCAGTGTCGGGCGGCAACCTGCTGGCACGCGAGATCGGCGGCCGGCTGGGATTCGATGAGGTGGGCGTTGCCGAGGGCACGGAGCCGGGCTCAGCCTCGCTGGTGATCGGCAAGTATCTCAACCCGCGGCTGTTCGTCAGCTACGGCGTCGGATTGTTCGATGCCGTCAATGAGCTGCGCGTGCGCTACCGGCTGAGCAGTCAGTGGACGGTGGAAGCCGCGTCTGGTGACCAGTCTTCCGCCGACCTTGTGTACACCATCGAACGCTAGCTTCCCAAGGGAACTTGCGCGGACAGTCAGGGTTCGTCGCGGTGAAGCCAGCCCCGCTCCCGGACCGGTATGCGATAGGACCGGCTCACCGGGACCTCGAGGCCATTGACCAGCGTGAGCTTCTCACCGCCGGTCTGCCGGGTGATCGCCCGCTCGGCCACCCACCACGAACGATGGACACGCATGCCCTGCGTATCGTCCAGCTCAGCGAGCGCATCGCCAAAGCGGTAAAGAATGAGGTCATGCCCGTTGGAGGTATAGACGCGCAGGTAGTGTCCGTCCGCCTGCAGGGCGAGCAGCTCGCCGTCGCGATCGGGCCGCACGCGCGACTGAAAGGTGGGCTTCAGCGACGGATCCCCGGGAGGCGCCACTTCGTTGGCAGCCGACACTTCCACCGCGCGTCCCCACTGCGGGGGGACGTAACCAAAGCGCGCCATGCCCAGCGCGTAGAAGAAGAACAGATTCAGCCCTGTCCAGACCACCAGATTGCTGGGCAGGCGCTGCAGCAGTTCTGCAAACGAGCTGCTTTGCAGCGGGCCGGTCAGCGCTGCCGGCAGGAACGTGTGAATCCAGGCAGTGTAGAGCCGCACGAGCGGCAGCAGGGCAATCCAGCCGACGGCGAGCTGGCCCAGGACCAGCGTGATCCAGAGCGGGACACCGCGCGGGCGCAGCAGCCACGCGAGCGGTCGGGTACCGAGATCGAGCAGGTAGAAGCTGCCGAATGAGAAGCCAAGCCAGTACAGCAGGGCAATGCTCTTCGGCCATTCCGCGGCACGGCCCACCTGCGTCCAGCCGAGCAGGAAACCCAGAATGAGCGGCACGCCAACATAGAACCAGACCTGCAGCGTGCTTTGGCGGGGCTCGCGCCGGGAGTATGCAGCGGGTCTGATCGGAGCGGCTGATGTGCGCACGATAGGCTCCATGCGCGTTATCTGGTTGTTCACGCTGCGCGAACGGCATTCATGCAGGCATCAGCCCTGCATGAATGCCGGTGAGGAAGCAGCCGCGTTGACTCGGGAAGTTTTCGTTGCTGACGTCATTACTCCTTTCTACCTTAAGGATCGGGTTGCAGCAACTGCCCCAGGGGAGGGGCGTGCTGCGCGATCAGACAATGAAAGGGGATGCAGAAATGAACAAACGAACCTGTCTCGTCGGCCCGGCCATCGGCCTGGCCTTGATCACCAGCGCTCCAGCAGTCGCGCAGGCACCTGTCGATCGCACCCGCGCCGCCGCCCTCGACGAAATTGTCGTCACGGCCCGAAAACGCGAAGAAAGCCTCCAGGACGTGCCGATCTCGGTCTCCGCGCTGTCGCTTCAGCAGATAGAGCGCCAGGGCATCAGCAACCTCGCGGATGTCGCACGTTTCACACCGGCGCTGACCTGGTCCGAGGGCCAGACCCCGTGGGATTCGAAGCCGGCCATCCGCGGCCAGACCAGCCCTCGCGCGGCCAGCGAGCCCGCAGTCGCCATCTTCGTCGACGGCAATCTCGTGCCGTGGCGCTCCGGCCTTAACCTGAACAATATCGCGATCGAGCGGATCGAAGTCGTGAAGGGCCCGCAGAGCGCGATGTTCGGCCGTGGCGTCCTTTCAGGGGCCGTGAACTATGTCACCCGCCGCCCCGGGGACGAATTCGGTGGCTGGGTCGAGGCCGGATACGGCCAGCGCGGGCGCACCGAATTTTCGGGCTGGCTCGATCTGCCTGTCAACGACGACCTGGCCTTCGGGGTGTCGGGACGCTGGATGGACTTCAGCGACGGTTACTACCGGAATACGCTCACGGGTCGCGACGGCATCGGTTCCGAGGAAACGCGGGCTGGCGCCATTTCGATGAGCTACGACCCGGGCGGTATCTTCCAGGCCTATGCGAGAGCATCCTACTCGACGCAGGAGCAGGGCCAGCCTGCCTATCACACGGTCCCGTCCAACACCCAGATCGGCCCGCTGGCCTCGCAGGTCTGGTACGTAGGCAAGCTGCCCACGGACGCCGATCTGATCGAGAACAACTGCGACGACTGCGCAGGCATCGAGCGCGATGTCACCTGGCTGACTGCAAATCTCGACTGGAATCTCGACGCCGGCACCATTTCATCGCTGACCGGCTACAACCGCACGGAAGGGTATTTCGATCAGGATGTCGACCACCAGGGGCTCAGCGAGGCAGACCTGCCCGTCGGCTTCCTGCAGAACAATCTGCGTCAGGTCATCGATCGCGACATCAAGAGTCTGAGCCAGGAGCTGCGCTTCACCTCCCAGCAGGACCGCCCCGTGCGCTGGCTCGCCGGAATCTACTACTACGAGGAGACGCTGGACGAGGCCGGCGCCTCGATCCTCGGGACCGTGCTCACCCCGGCCGATGTAACCCTGACGCCGCAGTCGTACGACATCACCGCCTATGCGGCCTTTGCCGCTGTGGAATGGGACTGGACCGAGCAGCTCACGGCCGGTCTAGAGCTGCGCCGCGCTCGCGAGAAGGCGGACGTGGATTTCATCTTCGGCGGTGCGCCGCGCAATCTTGAACAGACCTGGGATGCCTGGTTGCCGCGCGCCACGCTCGACTACCGGCTCAGTGAGGAGGTCATGCTCTATGCCGCGGCGGCAAAGGGCACCAAGCCGGGCGGCTTCAACACCGCACTTGGCGCGGGCGCTGCCCAGCTGCCCGAGGAACTGCTGTCCTTCGACGAGGAAGAGGCCTGGAGCTACGAGCTTGGCATCAAGTCGCAGTGGCTGGATGGCAGCCTGACCCTCAACGCGGCGATCTACTACATCGACTGGACAGCCGTACAGGTGAATGCCCAGTTCATTCCGCCGCCGCCTGCCACGGGCGTTACGGGCTACACCTCGAACGCCGGCAGCGCCGATGTGGCGGGTGGTGAATTCGATCTGGCTTGGCGCCCGCTCGATGCCCTGGAGCTCAGGCTTGGCTATGCCTACTCGCCGGCGCGCATCGATGCTTTTGTCGAGACACGTCTCGCCGGCGCACCGGTGGATCTGTCGGGCGACCGTCGCCTGCCGTACTCCTCGGACCACACCGGCAACCTGAGCGTAATCTACACCCAGGAGCTCGCAGCCGGCTGGTCCGGGTTCGTGCAGACCGATGTACAGTATCGTTCAACGCAGTACGCGACCATCGCGGAGCTCGCCGAGACCGGCGCCCGCACGGCTGTCGATCTCCGACTGGGCGTCATCGGCGAAGCCTGGGAGGCAACGGTCTTCGTCACGAACCTGTTCGATGACGATACGGCGCTGAGCGTCACGCCGTTCGTGAACGCGCAGACGTTCGCGCGGAACTTCATCGTCAACGTTCCGCCGCAGCGGCTTTGGGGCCTGCGTCTGCGCTACAACTTCTAAAGGACTGAACGATGATTCGAGACAAGGCGCGCCGACCCGCGCAAGGAACCTCCCGCCGGCAGGTGCTTGCCGGTGGCGCCGCGGCATTGTCGCTTGTCGGCCTGTCAGGCTACGTCCGTGCAGCCTCCAGGCGCGTCGATGTAGCGATCGTGGGCGGTGGCCTTGCCGGTCTGTACGCCGGCATGCTGCTCACGGAACTCGGTGCCAACATCGTCGTTCTGGAAGCGCGGGACAGGCCGGGCGGCCGGGTGCTGACGGCTGACGGGTGGCTGGCAAATCCCGACCTCGGCGGCTCCCAGATCGGCGCCAGCTATGCAAGGATGCTGAGGGTCTGCGAGCAACTCGGCATCGAACTCGGTGCCGGTGCGCACGTCAATGCACCGTACTCGCCGGTGATCGACGGGCAGCTGATCCCGCCCGGGCGCTGGGCCAGCTCCGATCTCAACCGGACGGTCGGTGCCGAGCGCGAAGTGCTGCCACACGCACTCGCCTACCACTACCTGGGGTTTCAACGCTCGCCCTTGCGCAGTCTCGACGCGTGGATGCAGCCGGAGGCGGCGGAGCATGATGTATCCATCGCGCAGTGGCTCGATCGCCAGGGCGCCTCGCCTGAAGCCAAGCGCATCATTCACGCGACGACCGGCTCAGCGCTCGAGTCCCGAGGCGTGCTGCGCGTGCTGCAGGAAACCTCGCGGGGACGTTTCGAATTCGAGGCGCTCGAAACCGACCTTACGCAAAAACAGGATGCCTACGAGATCGTCTCCCGGATATCCCAGCACGTCGTCGGCGGCACATCGCGTCTGACGGACGCAATGGCCGCCACACTCGGCGATCGCCTGCGACTGGGGCACCCCGTCAGCGCAATCGAGCAGGACAGGCGCGGCTGCACAGTGCGCCTGGGCGACGGTTCGGCGATCGAGGCCGATTTCGCGATCGCCGCCGTGCCGTTCTCGGTGCTGCGCTCGATCGATTTCAAGCCGGGGCTCGAGGGCGTGCAGGCCGAAGCCGTGCGTACGATGCCGTACAACAATCAGACCCAGGTGTGGCTGGAGGTGAAGCATCCCTACTGGGAGGACGACGGACTCGATGCATCCATGTGGACAGACGGTCCGTTCTCGCTTATTCGCCAGCAGATCGAATCCGACGGCTCGCGCGTACTGATCAGTGCGTTGGCCGCCGGCGAGCGGTCACGTCCGATCGACGCCATGTCGCCACAGGAGCGAGGCGAGTTCGCGATCGCGGAGATAGAGCGGATCCGCCCGTCGACGCGCGGCAAACTCGCATTTGTCGGCGCGCATTCCTGGGACCAGGAGCAGTATTCCCGCGGCTGCAGCTACGCGTTCCCGCCCGGGCGCGTCGTCGAGTGGGCGAACAGGATGGACGCGCCGCACGGCCGCGTGCATTTCGCCGGCGAGCACCTGCGCCGCTTCGAGCTGGGCATGGAGGCGGCGATGGAGACCGGCGAGCGCGCGGCGCTCGCGATCGCCGAGCGCATCGCCGGCTGAGCGATGATGCGAGGCAGCTTACGTTGAATCGGCGCAGACTCGTCGGCGGATTGCTCGCGGGTGCGGGCTGTGCAGGGATACTCCGCAGTGCACCGGCGCATGCGTTTGCGCCTCGGCCTGACCAACTCCCGGAGCACCGGCAACAGCAAGGGCCGCCAACCGGCCCGCCGTGGCCGGTGATGTCGGAGCAGATGGCAGTGTCGGCAGATGGCACCCGGATTTACTATCGTCGTGGGGGCAGCGGCGACAACACCGTACTGTTCGTGCACGGCTGGAGTTGCAACCATGCCTTCTTCGGTCCGCAGTTCGCGCCGGTCGCAGCCGACAGTACGGTACTGGCCCTCGATCTGGGCGGTCACGGCCGCTCCGACGCGCGCAGGAAGCCGTCGATGGACGGCTTTGCCGACGACGTCAAGGCGGTTGCCGCGACCACCGAGGGCCCGCTGATCCTGGTAGTCCACTCAACAGGCGGGCGCGTCGCCTGCAAGGTCGCCAAGCAGCTGGACGATCGCCTCATTGGCATCGTCGGCGTCGATACCTTCCAGAACCTTGGCCGGCCACTCCCGATCGAGGCGCAGATCCTCGAGCGACTCGCCGCGCAGCGCGCTGACTTCGTTGGCGATACACGGCGCTATGTCTCGATGTTCTTCACGCCGGAGGCCGACCGTTCCGTCGTTGAGTGGGTGGCGGAGCAAATGACCGCCACCGATCCAGCCAGTGCGATCGCTGCGACCGAGGTCTTCGCGCGCTTTGACGCGGGCGCAGCCATCGCGGGCTGGCCGAAGCCCGTGATCGCGCTCAATGCCGATGGCGTGCCGACGGATTACGAGGCCATCAAAAAGATGCTGCCCGCCTTCGATCTGCTGGTGATGGCTGGTCGCGGACATTTTCCGCAGCTTGACGAGCCGTCGCTGTTCAACCCGCTGCTGCTCGTCATGCTTGCGCGAATTCGCTCGATCGCGAAGACTCGGAGCTAGGCCTGCTTGAGCGCAGATAGCCGCTGCGACTGGCCTCAGGGATCCTCACTTCGGGGTTCCAGTCCCATCAGTACCGTCTCGCCCATGAGCAGTTCCAGCCTGCCCTCGCGCATGCGCCAGCCGTCGACGCGCGAGAGCGCCTCGAGGTAGATCTGTTCGGCTGCCATCATTTCCGGCGGACCCGCCATGCGCGTTGCCGCCAGCGCGCCGAAGGACAGGTAATCTGCACCAAGCTCGTAGCTTCCGCTGAATTGATTGACGCCGGCGAAACCGCTGACCTGCCCTCGGTCTGCGTCAAGCTGCAAGGTCGGCCGGCGTGCGCCGGGGGGAAGCGACAGCGCGCTGACGCTGGCCACCTGCCAGGCATTTCGCTCCGGCACCTGAACCATCACCGGCGCGGCCTCGCCCGGCATGGCCGGCAGCTCGGTTTCACTTGCAGGGCGTGTTTCACGCACCTCGTCGCGCGGAGCGCCTGCCTCACCGCAGGCGCTCAGTACGCACACTGTGGCACCAAGCCAAAGGCTTCGGTTGATCGACATTGTCATGGATCGTGCTCCTCGCGGTCCGTGGGTTCATCGGCATCTTCCGACGCTGATGCCTCGCTGCTCCGCCGCAACTGGCCCAGCGCATGCGCCAACGATACCAGCGACAGCACCGCAATCGGCATCAGCACACCCAGCATCCAGTGCCCACCGAACAGCCCGAAGGAGCCGGCGAAAGACAGCTCGCGCGTGAGGATCACCCAGGCGAAGGCCGGAACGCAGGCCAGCAGCGCGAGCGCAGACAGCACCACCTGACGGCGCAGCGCACTGCGGCGCGGATCGCGCTCAAGGTCCGCGATCCGGCGCGCAGCCATCCGCGTCAGGCCAGCACGCGCGCAAGCCACGCGCCGATGGCACGGATCTCTTCGAAGCATACCTGATGGCCCATCGGATAGGCATGCCACTCCACCGGATAGCCCAGGCCGTGCAGCACATCGCGCGAATGCTCCCCCAGCGCGCAGGCGAGCACCGGATCGGCCGTACCGTGCGCCATGAACACCGGCACCGCCGCACTGGCGGGCGCGCGTTCCTCGGCCAGTGTTGCTTCGAGCGGCAGATAGGTAGACAGGGCCATGATGCCGGCCAGCGGCTGGGGCCGGCGAAGGCCGGCGTGCAGCGCAATGGCGCCGCCCTGGGAGAACCCGGCCAGCACGATCCTCTCCGCGGCGATGCCGCGCTCGATTTCACGCTCGATCAACGCATCGATCTGCGCCGCACTCGCGCGGATGCCGGTTTCGTCCTGCGCCGCGCGGCGATCCAGTCCGATGATGTCGTACCACGCGCGCATGCGATGACCCTGATTCAGCGTCACCGCGCGCACCGGCGCGTGGGGAAAGACAAACCGCACTGCCATCTTCAACCCAAGCTCGGGGATGATGGGCAGGAAATCGTTGCCATCCGCCCCCAGGCCATGCAGCCAGATCACCGCGCGCCGGGGCGCCGGGCCTGTCTCGCGTTCCACGCTCTCCAGTGCTTCCATCTCAGGTTCTGCTCCGCCCGCGCCCAGGATCAGGCGCCGGGCATGTTATCGTGGATCTATCTTGCATAGGGATGCGCATGCGGCTATCCTTATGCGCAACTAAGCCCATGCGGACGCGTTTCGATGCCGGCACAAGCAGAACAGCAGGCCCGGCGGCGTGACGCCATCACCGCGATACTGACCTCGCAGGCCGTGGTCCGCCAGGCCCATCTCGTGGAGCTGCTGCGCGCTGCCGGCATCGTCGCGACGCAGTCGAGCGTCAGTCGCGACCTGCGCGACATGGGCGTCGTGAAGCTCAAGTCAGGCTACGCGCTGCCGCAGCAGCCGCCGAGTACCGCGCAGGCGGACTTCGAATCGATTGCAGGATTCGTGCGCTCGCTGCGCGTCGCCGGGCCGAATCTGACCATCATCGCCACCGGCGCCGGTGCCGCGCAGAGAGTAGCGCTGTCGCTGGATCGCGCAGCCTGGCCGGAGCTTGCCGGCACGCTTTCGGGCGATGACACCATTTTCGTCGCCACCGCCGATCGGGCGCGGCAGAAGCTGCTCCTGGCGCGGCTGCACCAGGTGTTCGGCGTCAAACCTTCAAACAACTGACACGCGGGAAACTCAAGATAGCCATGGATGCTCAAGATTCACCGATCATGCTCGCCTTCTCCGGCGGACTGGATACCTCGATGTGTGTGCCGTGGCTTGCGGAACGCCACCATCGTCCGGTGGTGACGGTCACGGTCAACACCGGTGGCCTGACCGAAGACGACGCACGCAGTCTCGAGGCGCGCTCCCGCCAGCTTGGCGCAAGCGAGCATCTGCTGATTGAAGCGCGCGAAGACTTTTTCAACGAGGTCATCCGCTTCCTGGTGTTCGGCAACGTCCGGCGCGGCCAGCTCTATCCGCTGTGTGTCGGCGCCGAGCGCGGCATCCAGGCGTCGCGTCTGGCACGGGCCGCGAGGCAGTTCGGTTCCACCACCGTGGCCCATGGCTGCACGGCCGCCGGTAATGACCAGGTGCGCTTCGAAGTGGCGCTCAAGACGCTGGACCCCACGCTTGAGATTCTCGCGCCGGTTCGCGATGAGGCTTTCGTGCGCGCCGAGCAGGTGAAGTTCCTGGAAACCCGCAACATGCCGGTGCCCTCGAAGAGTTCGGCGTACTCGATCAACCGCGGCCTGTGGGGTGTCACCATCGGCGGCACCGAGACGCTGGATTCGCGCGGCAGCATTCCCGAGGACGCGTGGGTACTCTCCGCAGGCGCCTTCGAGGCCAATCCCGCACCGCGCAGACTCACCATCGGCTTCGAGCAGGGCGTGGCAGTGAGCCTGGACGGCGAGGCCCTGGCGCCGGTGGCCCTGATCGAGCGACTGGAGCGTATCGGCGCGGAGTACGCGATCGGTCGCGGTATCCACCTCGGCGACACCATCCTCGGCACCAAGGGTCGAGTCGCCTTCGAAGCACCGGCCGCCGAAGTGCTGATCGCCGCACACCGCGAGCTCGAGAAGCTCGTGCTCTCCCCGTTGCAGATGCGCGTGAAGGACCAGGTGGCCGCCACCTACGGCGATCTGATCCACGAAGGCAAGCAGCTGGATCTGGCCTGTCGCGACATCGAGGCCCTGTTGCTGAGCTCACAGCGCCGCGTGACCGGAGAGGCGCACGTTCTGCTGCGCCCCGGCGCGCTGTTTGTCGAGGGCGTGACCTCTGCCTACTCACTGCTCAAGGCGACACGCGGTGTGTACGGCGAGGCTGCCGGCGAATGGACACCCGCCGATGCGCTGGGTTACTCGCGCGTGCTGAGCCTGCCCGGCATCCTGCAGACCCGCGCCGGCTCGCACCAGGCCTGACGGCCGATCACAGGACACCCACATGCGCAGCGTCATCGTCGACAAGATCTCATCCGTGGCCCATCACCAGACGCTCTCGCGGGAGGTTCGCATCAGTGAACGCATTCCCTGCGAAGAGGGCGTACTGATCGCCGTGGAAGTGCTGAATTCGAAGTCCACCTACAACACGCTGGAACTCGACAGCGGCCGCATGGCCAAGGTGCGTCGCGGCGACATCATCGTCGGCGCGCTGGGCCATCGCAAGGCGCTGTTCGGTTATTCCGGCCACCTGCCCACGGCGCTTGCGCCTGGGGACACCGTGCAGATTCTCAATCTCGGCGGCGTCATGGGGATCTGCGATTCGGTGAACCCCGACTACGGCCAGCCCTTCGACTGTCGCGTGCTCGGCACGGTGCTGCAGTTTCCCTACCTCGGTGAGCGCATCGGCGTACCGGCGCGCATCGGCATGGGCCAGCTTGCCGAGCATCCGCCGCTGGAGGTCCACGGCATCCCCGTGGTCGCACTGGCCGGCACCAGCATGGACGCCGGCAAGACCGCGGCGGCCTCGGCGATCATCGGTCGGTTCCGCCACTACGGGCTGGTCGTCGATGCGTTCAAGGCGACAGGCGTGGCGCTGCGCCGCGACATCCTCGCAATGGAGGATGCCGGTGCGCGCAACACGCTGCTGTTTTCCGACTTCGGCATCGTCGCGACCACAGCCGCCAACGGGCCCGCCCTGACGCGCACGCTGCTCAGCCGCCTGGCTGCCGAGAAACCCGATGTCATCGTCTTCGAACTTGGCGATGGCCTGCTCGGCGCCTATGGCGTGGATGCGATTCTGCGCGATACCGAGATCCGCGCGGCGCTGACCTGTACGGTGCTGTGCGCGAACGATCCGGTCGCGGCCTGGGGCGGCGTCAAACTGCTGCGCGAGGAGTTCGACATCGAGCCCGCGGTGGTGACCGGACCTGCAACGGACAACCAGGTGGGCATCGACATCATCCGCGACCGCCTGGGTGTCCCGGCCATAAACGCCCTGTCGAACGGCGCCGGGCTCGGTGACCTTCTTCAGGGGGTTCTGCACCTGCCGATCAGGCGCAGCAACGAGGAGTTGACGGCTTGAACGAGACCTGGCCCGTGGTGGTGCTGGGTGCGACCGGCTATGTGGCCGGAGAACTGCTTCGCCTGGTCGCCGCCCATCCCCACCTGGATCTCGCGGCAGCGGTCTCGGAAAGCCAGGCCGGCAGACCGATCGGTGAGACGTTCGGGCACCTCGCGCCGCTGTATCGCGATGCGCGATTCACGGCCGCCGATGCGCTGCCGGAGCTGCTCGCCGTCGTGCCGCGGATGGCGATATTCTGCGCAGCACCCCATGGTGCGGCGGCGGCAATGGTCGACGAGGTACTCACCCAGGCCGCTGCGAGCGACACCGAAGTCATGCTGGTGGATGTCTCGGCAGACTATCGCTTTGCCGACGCACAGGACTATGCCAGCGTGTACGGTCACGCCCACGGTGCGCCGCACCGGCTTGGCGAGTTCGCCAGCGGACTGCCGGAGCACGTTGCCGGAAAGCCCGCCCGGCACATCGGTCATCCGGGGTGTTTCGCCACCGCCATGCTGCTGGCCGCCGTGCCGCTGGTGAAGCTCGGTCTGGTCGAGGATGACCTCTTCGTGGCTGCCGTGACCGGATCGACAGGCTCCGGGCGCACGCCGCTGGCCACCACCCACCATCCGATGCGTCACAGCAATTTCTATGCCTACAACCCGCTGGGGCATCGGCACGCCCCGGAGGTCGTGCATCTTGTCGAACAGGCGACAGGCAGGCGTCCCCGGCTGCATTTCGTCCCGCATTCAGGACCGTTTTCGCGCGGCATACAGGTCACGCTGCAGGCGCGGCTGAGAACACCCATGGAGTCTGCGGAGCTTCGCGAGCGGCTGAGCGGGTTCTACGACAATGCAGCGTTCGTGAGCGTGGTCGGCGGGACACCGCGACTCAAGGATGTCGTGGGCAGCAACTACGCCCAGCTCGGCGCGGCCTGCGACGGCGAGAGCGTCGCGGTGTTCTGCGTCATCGACAATCTGCTCAAGGGCGCCGCGGGCGGGGCAATGCAGTGGCTCAACAGGCTCGTCGGCTGGCCGGAAAACACCGGGCTGACCACACCGGGCACAGGCTGGATCTGAACATGAACGTGATTGCCCGTGAGGCCGAACACCTGGTGCCGGTGTATGCGCAGATGGACCTCGAACCGGTGCGCGCCGAAGGCCCATGGATCCACACTGCCGACGGACGCCGGATCCTGGATTTCTACGGGGGCCACGCCGTGGCGGCGCTGGGCTACGGGCATCCCCGCCTGGTCGAAACCCTGACGCGCCAGGCGCAGGTGCTGATGTTCCAGAGCAATGCCGTGGCGCTCGAAGTGCGCGCGCGCGCCGCCCAGCGGCTCGCCGAGTTTGCGCCGGTGGGTCTGACGCACGCTTTTTTCGTCAACTCCGGCGCCGAGGCCAACGAAAACGCGCTGCGCATGGCGTGCAAAGCGACCGGGCGCGCGCGCGTGGTGTCGCTCGAACACGGCTTCCACGGGCGCACCGCTGCCGCGGCTGCAGTCACCTGGGGCGCCGAAAAATGGTATGGCTTTCCGCAGCGGCCTTTCGAGGTCGTGTTCGTGTCGCGCGACGACCCGTCCGCGCTGCGGAGCGCAGTCGATGAGCGCACGGCGGCGGTGATCCTTGAACCTGTCCAGGGTGTAGCAGGCGCCTACGATGTGCCGCTCGAGGTCCTGCGTGCCGCGCGCGAAGCCTGCGATGCGGCCGGCGCGTGGCTGATCAGCGACGAGGTGCAAAGCGGCATGGGCCGAAGTG
>CAYLNP010000040.1:0-17251 GCA_964384925.1 uncultured Woeseiaceae bacterium | reverse complement strand
TGTTTCTGGCGGGCGACTCGGCGGGTGCGCATATTTCCGCGCAGCTCGCGGCAGTGATTACCGATCCAGACTACGCCATGCGCCTGGACATCGTCCCGACCATCGCCCCGGCACAATTGGCGGGTGTAGTGTTGTATTGCGGTCCCTACAGTGTGCGTGCTGTGGGTGACGGTGCTTTCGGTCAGTTCATGCGCACGGTTCTGTGGGCCTACAGCGGCGACAGGAATTTCCGCGACAACGAATACTTCGCGCTCGCCAACATTACCGAGCACGTCGGACACGAGTTTCCGCCAGCGTTCATCTCGGCCGGCAATGCCGATCCGTTGCTGCCGCAGTCGCTTGAACTGGCTCACCGGTTGCAGGCGCTGGGTGTCGTGGTCGACACCCTGTTTTTCGACGAAGATCACGCACCTGCGCTGGGTCACGAATACCAGTTCGTGCTGGAGCTCGACGCCGCCGAGCTGGCGCTGGAACGCTCGGTTGCGTTCATGACTAGGCACGCGCGGTCACAGAGTATCGACGACCCTTTGCGCTGACGGCCTGTACCCGTCGCTGCCGATCGCGGCAGCGTTGCACTCAGCTTCGCGTGCTGTCGCTGCGCGTCCACGGAATCGGCGGCGGGTCAAGGCGCCGGCGCTGGGCGTTCGCGACCTTGCCGAACCGTGGATCTTCTGCAATCCAGTCCCGCTGCGCCTGCTCGATATCGGCCTGGCTGTGACCAACGAAATTCCACCATATGGTGATCTCGTCATCCAGGGGCGCGCCACCGATCAGCAGCGCGCGACCTTCGCCCAGCGTTTCGATCTCCACGGTGCTGCGCGAGATGCCAAGATACGCGAGCTCATCGGTTTCGAAGCGCTCGCCGTCAATCTGCAACGCACCTTGCAGCGGCAGAACGCCGTACTCGAAACCGGGGTCGAGCGTCAGCGTCTGCACGCCGCTTTCTGACCAGACCACATCCATGCCCAGCAGCGGCGAGTAGCTCAGTGTTGGCGCCTCGTGGCCGGCATAGCTGCCTGTCAGCAGCGTTGCGTCGAGTTCACCCAGGCGGAAGCGCGGCAAGTCGGGGTAGTGGTCGAAGCGCGGTGGCACATCGCGATGCGCATGGGGCAGGGCGATCCACAATTGCGCGGCGTGCAAAACCTGTTCCCCGTCCGGTGAGTCCTCAGTGTGGCTGATGCCGTGGCCGGCAGTCATCAGGTTGACCTGGCCGGGTCGGATGATCTGCTCATAGCCCAGGCTGTCGCGATGCATCACGGTCCCGGCGATCATCCAGGTGAACGTCTGCAGGCTGGTGTGCGGATGCGGACCCACATGCAGGCCAGGCTCGCCCGGTGCGAAGCGTGCAGGTCCTGCATGGTCGAGAAAACACCACGCACCGATCAGGCGACGATCGCTTTGTGGCAGCAGCCGCGCGACAGGAATGCCGCCGACATCCGAGATGCGCGCAGCAAGTCGCTGAATCTGCCGGCGCCCGTCGACGACGGGGCAATCCCTATCCAGTGCGGTCTCCGGGTTGGCCTGGGTCGTGCTCATCTGACTGCTCCTTGTGCTTGATCAGGCACTGGTCGCGCCGCGCAGCGCGCGGGTCGCGCTGGTAACCTCGGCACCGACACGCTGGACGGCGCTTCGCTGCCGCGCATCGGTGAGCTGCCCGTGTTCATCGAAGGCCTCACCGGCACGGCCGACGGCTACTTGCGAGGGCGCCACCCACATCCCCAGTTTGGCGAGCGCATCACGCAGCGCAATCAGCGCGCGCAGGCCCCCCAGTGCACCGGGCGACGCGGAGCACAATCCCGCCACCTTATGGTCGAACAGGGCCGTGCCCGAAGTTCCGTTCGCAAGCGGACGCGATATCCAGTCCAGGGTGTTCTTTATCAGCGCAGGATAGCTGCCATTGTATTCCGGTGTCGCGATGAGCAGGCCATCGTGGTCGGCCATCAGGGACTGCAGGGCGCGCACAGCCTCAGGCATGGATGCCGATTCGATGTCGCCATCGTAGATCGGCAACGCATGGTCATGAAGATCGATCATCGTGACCGTGGCGCCTGCGTCACGGGCGCCCTCGGCCAGGTTGCCGATCAGCCTGCGGTTGAATGAGCCTTTGCGCAGGCTTCCGGCGAAGGCGAGCAGTCGGGGCGATGAAGTCATGCGTGCATCCTCGCCTTCAACTTGCCAGCCGACCGAAGCGCCCACCCTGGAAGTCCGCGATGGCCTCGTGGATCTCGGCCTGGGTGTTCATGACAAACGGACCGTAACCGACCACAGGTTCATCGAGAGGGACACCTGCGAGCACCAGGATCGTGGCATCGGTGTTGGCCTCCAAGGTGGCGTCCTCGCCGTCGCGATCGAGCTGTACGAACTGGCCCTCGCGAACGATGTCGGCGCCGTTGACCATCACCGTCCCATGCAGCACGACGATCAGGGCATTCCAGCCCTGCGGGAGGGGCAGGCGAGTGTCGTGACCCTGCGCCAGGCGCAGGTCCCAGACCTGCATCGGCGTATGCGTGCTGGCCGGTCCATGCGCCTGAGCGTAGACGCCGGCGATCACGCGCACACTGCCGGCGCCGTCTGGCAGCGAGACGTTAGGAATGTCGGCGTCCAACAGGGTCTGGTAGCCGGGCGTTGTCATCTTGGCGCTGGCAGGCAGGTTCACCCACAGCTGCACCATCTCCAGCGCGCCGCCACTGCGGGTGAACGACTGGGAGTGAAATTCCTGGTGAAGGATGCCGGCGCCTGCCGTCATCCATTGCACATCACCGGGGCCGATCAGGCCGCCTGCACCGGTGGAGTCGAGATGTTCGACCTCGCCGCGGTAGACAATCGTCACGGTCTCGAAGCCCCGGTGGGGATGCTCGCCGACGCCGCGTGGCTTTTCGGCGGGGGCGAACTCGGCGGGCCCCGCATGATCGAGCAGCAGGAACGGGCTCACATGCTCGCCGTGGCTGTGATACGAAAACAGCGAACGGACCGGGAAACCATCACCGACCCAGTGGCGGGGCGGGGCGCTGTAGGTGCCGAGGATCTGTTTCATCATCATCTCCCTGAGCCTTGGGGGCCGACGCTGCGGCCGATGCGTAGAAGTATGGAGATGGGACAGTCACTCCACTAGACTGCTGCTTCCGGACGCATTGTTCCATTTACAGGACGATCTGAGCGTGCAGGACCTCAATGATCTCGTCTACTTTGCCCGGGTCGTAGACCATGGTGGCTTCGCTGCCGCCGGCCGTGCGCTGGGGATACCGAAATCCCGACTCTCCCGGCGCATTTCGACACTGGAGGACCAGCTCGGCGTGCGGCTGCTTCAGCGCACCACACGGCGTCTAGCCGTGACCGAACTCGGCCAGGTGTTCTACACCCACTGCAAGGCCATGCTCGTGGAGGCCGAAGCCGCCCGGGAAGCCATCGAACGCAGCCGCGCCGAGCCCTCCGGGGTCGTGCGCATGAGCTGCCCGGTGACGCTGCTGGAGGCGAGCGTGGCGGACATGCTCGTCGGGTTCCTCACAGCGCATCCGAAGGTGGAACTGCACCTGGAGGCAACCAACCGGCGGGTCGACGTGGTGGGCGAGGGCATCGACCTGGCGCTGCGCGTGCGCCCGCCGCCGCTGGAGGACAGCGAGCTGGTGCTGCGACGGCTCGCTGACCGTGCGCAGTGTCTGGTGGCAAGTCCAGCACTGCTGGGCCGGCTGGGCATGCCCAGGGTGCCGGCCGACCTGTCACGTTATCCCAGCCTGGCGCTGGGCACGCCACAGCAACGGGCCGACTGGACGCTGGTGGGGCCTGACGGTGCCCAGGCGCGTATCGAGCACCGGCCGCGGTTGGTGACGCGCAGCATGACGACCTTACGTGCGGCCGCGATGGCCGGGGTCGGTATCGTGCAGCTGCCGACGATGATTCTGGCCGAGCCCTTCGAACAAGGGCACCTGGTGCGCGTGCTCGCGGACTGGGCACCTCGACCGGAGATCATCCACGCGGTGTTCGCGTCGCGTCGCGGACTGCTGCCGTCGGTGCGTGCGCTGGTTGACCATCTGGCAGCGCGCTTTGCAGCGCCCGATGAGTCGTGACGCAGCGTGTCGCGATGCGGGCGTCGGTCAGTTTTGACTTTGTGTGGATGAGGCGACATTCTTTCAGCCCACACGCCATCGTAAGGCCGTCGAAGATGAACACGCGCACGCAATGCGCAGCAGGTGGCCTTGAGCATCGGGCGTCAGCCGCGCGTGGCATGACACCGGCAACTGCGTCGAGCCTCGCGGGCCGATGACGGGCCTCGAGCCTCGCCGGCGCAGCCGCTCCGGCGTCATCGTGCACTTGCCCGGAAAGGAGGGCCTGCAGCTCGTGGCCGAGTGCACAGGCACAGGTTCCCCGGTGGTGCTGTTGCATGGCGGCGGACAGACCCGTCACGCCTGGGGCGGGACCGCCGATCGCATTGCCGCCGCGGGCTGGCAGGCACTGGCGATCGACCAGCGCGGACACGGAGACAGCGACTGGGCGCCGGCCGACCAAGACTACCGTCTTGAGTGGTATGGCGAGGACCTCGCAGCGTTGCTTCACAGCCTCGAGCAGCCCGCCGTCCTCGTCGGCGCTTCGCTGGGCGGGCTGGCGGCGCTGATGGTGGCCGGTGAGCTGGCGCCACAGTGCTGCCGGGCCCTGGTGATGGTGGATATCGCCGTACGTCCGGAGGCGCCCGGCGTCGACCGCGTGCTGGCGTTCATGGCAGCTCACGATCACGGCTTCGCGAGCATTGCCGAGGCTGCCGAGGCGGTTGCCGCCTACCTGCCCCACCGGCCGGGGCGCAGTGCCGGTAGCGGTCTTGCGCGGAATCTGCGCCTGCGCCAGGACGGTCGATACTACTGGCATTGGGACCCGCGGTTTCTCGATGCGGCACGGGCGCACCCGCCGGAAATGTGGGAGGCTCGGCTTCGCCGCGCGGCGGTACAGCTCGAACAACCGACGTTGCTGGTGCGCGGTGGCATGAGTGATGTGCTCAGCGATGCGGGTGTGGAGGATTTTCTGCAGCTTGTGCCGCACGCTCGCTACGCCTCGGTGGGTGATGCGGCACACATGGTCGCAGGTGATCGCAACGACGCGTTCACGGCAGAAGTGCTGTCGTTTCTCGACAGCCTGGAACGGCAGACAGGAGTATCTGAATGAAGTTGTATCACTGCGCAGGATCGCGCTCGGTACGCGTGCGCTGGCTGCTCGAGGAGCTGGGTCTGGACTACGCGCTGGAGGAGATGGCATTCGGCCCGCAGGCCCTCACCTCGCCTGAGTATCTGCGCATCAATCCGTTGGGTCGCGTGCCCTCGTTCATCGACGGGGACGTGGTCATGCATGAATCCGGGGCGATCGTGCAGTACATCCTGGAGACCTACGCACACGATCGACTGCAACCCGCGGTGGGGACACCGGCGCGTGCACAGTTTCTGAACTGGCTGCATTTCGCCGAAGCCTCGCTGATGATGCCGGTGGGCATGCTCGTCGGCCAGCTGGTGTTCACACCTGAAGAAAAGCGCAATGAGGGCATGCTCAAGTACGCGCGCAAGACCTATGCACGGCAGATGGCCGTGCTGGATGGCGCGCTGGCCGACCGCGACTGGCTGCTCGGCGAGTTCTCTGCGGCGGACTGCATGATGGGCTACACGGTTTTCCTCACAGCCTTCATGAAGGTGCTCGATGACACTACGCCGAACGTGCAGGCCTACTTCGCACGGGTGCGCAGTCGCCCTGCATGGCAGCGGGCGATGACCTCGACCTTGCCGAAGGCGTCGTAGTGGACTGCCGCGCGTGACCGCCACAGATCGCCAGGCGCAGTTCAGCGGGGTCAAACCTGTCCAGGAGGCACATCGCTTCGATGAAGCGAAACTCGAAGCCTATCTGGCTGAGCAGCTGCCGGGCTTTCGCGGTCCGTTGACTGTCGAGCAGTTCAAGGGCGGCCAATCCAATCCCACGTACCGCTTGCGCTCCCCCAGCGGCGCGTGGGTGCTGCGTCGCAAGCCGCCGGGCAAACTTCTGCCCTCGGCGCATGCGGTAGATCGTGAGTACCGGGTGATCAAGGCGCTCGGGCAGTGCGGATTTCCCGTGCCCGAAGCCGTGTTGCTGTGTGAGGATGCCTCCGTCGTCGGCACGATGTTCTACCTCATGGCCTATGTGCCCGGGCGGATCACCTGGGAGGCGACCATGCCGGATAGCGCTCCCGTCGAGCGCGGCGAAATCTATGCGCGCGTGAATGCAACACTTGCGCAGCTGCACAACCTGGATTACGAGAAGATCGGACTGGGCGACTTCGGCAAGCCGGGCAACTACTTCGCCCGCCAGATCGGTCGCTGGTCACGCCAGTACCAGGCCTCGGAGACGGAATCCATCGCCGAGATGGATCGCCTGATCGACTGGTTACCCGGTAACATCCCTGCAGACGATGCCACGAGTGTCGTGCACGGCGACTATCGGCTGGACAATGTGATCCTGCATCCGCAGCGTGCGGAAGTTATCGCAGTGCTCGACTGGGAGCTCTCCACGCTCGGGCATCCGCTGGGGGATTTCACTTACCACTTGATGCAGTGGCGGCTGCCACGCGTCAAGGGGTTCGGCATCAGCACCTTGGTGGATGTGGATCTGTCCGCGCTGGGGATTCCGACAGAAGACGAGTACGTGGCCATGTACTGCGAGCACACCGGGCGCAGCGATATCGGCAACCGCGATTTCTACTTCGCCTATAACTTCTTTCGGTTGGCGGCGATCCTGCAGGGTATCGGCGGGCGCGTGCGCGACGGTACGGCCACCAGTGAGCATGCGCGCATCATGGCCGCACAGGTGCGTCCGCTGGCGGCCCTGGCCTGGCGTTTTGCGAAGGACGCCGGCGCGATGTGAATCCGTCGGTGTCAGGGAGCCCCCTGGTGACGCAGGCTGCGATGGTGCCCAGGTACGGTATTGACGGGCTGCGTCGTATCTGCCGACAAATCGTCTGAGCGGTGTTTGCGGCCGAGGTCCTGTGGCGTCATGACGCACCGCACCTCGGCGGGCAACTTCGGGGAGTATCCAGGCGCGACCTCTGCCGTCGTCCGCTGAACGTCCAGGAGCGCCTGAAGCTGCGTGAGCAGCGGATCCGTGCACGCTTCGCTGGGACACATGAATATACCGCGGCCTCTCAGGTATCTGCCCAGATCCGGGCTGCTTGACCAGCGCGTGATCGGTGCGGCCAGTACCAGGCCGAAGAGTACGGGCGTCAACCACCAGAAAATCAGCGGGGTGTAGTAAAACGCCAGGCTCCCACATGCCAGTGCGGCCAGCGCGGTATGCCACGTGCGTGCGGTGGCATCCCGCCAGGAAATGAGCCGGCCCGCGCGTTCCTGAGTTTCCCAGTTCACGCTGAATCCCGCCCACACGCTGGCAACGAAAGTTGCGTGAAAAGCCATCATGATGGGAGCGATCAGGATGGCGAACAGCATCTCGGAGAATCCGCCCTTGATGATTGCCCATGCCCCCCCGAACTGTGTCCTTCTGTGGAGGATCGCGATGGCGATCGCCATGACTTTCGGCAGCAACAGCATCGTGATCGTGATGCTGATCAGTGCCACGATCAACTCCGTCCTGACGACTGGCCAATCGGGAAACAGCTGGTGCATCGCCGAGAAATAGATCTCGCCCGTGCTCGCGCGCAGTATCGCATCGGCTGTGCTGAGCCCGAGCATTGCAACCCACACCAGCGACGTCATGTACGCGACCGCACCGAACAGGAAGTGCAGCCGGCTGACCGGGTGAAGGCCGGCGATACCCAGCAGCCCGAGGTGCTGGATATTGCCTTGCACCCAGCGACGATCCCGCTTGGCAAAATCGATGATATTGGCTGGCACTTCTTCATAGCTGCCGCCAATCCCCGTGAGCAGGTAGGCTTCCCAGCCGGCGCGCCGCAACAGGGCGGCTTCCACGAAATCGTGACTGAGAATTTCGCCACCGAATGGCTTTCTTCCGGGGAGGCTGGGCAATCCACAGCAGTCGATGAAGGCGCCAATGCGCACGATCGCGTTGTGTCCCCAGTAGTTCGCCGTGTGGGTCTGCCAGAAGCTCAGCCCGGTGGCGAGCATCGGACTGTGAAGCGCTGCGGCGAACTGTACGAACCGGCCGAAAAACGTCGACTGGCGGACAGGGATCGGGACGGTCTGGATCAGGCCGGCGCGGGGATTGGCCTGCATGGCGCTGACCAACTGCAAGATGCACTCCGCACTCATCACACTGTCTGCGTCGAGGACGATCATGTGCTCGTACTTGCGGCCCCAGCGGGTGCAGAAGTCTGCGATGTTTCCGACCTTTCCGGCCGAGTTCTCGGTGCGGCGGCGATAGAACACGCGTTCGGCCTCCGGGCCGAGCCGTTCCAGCAGTTGTTGCCAGGCGGCCAGTTCGGCTTGGGCGATCTCCGGCGCCGTGGTATCGCTGAGCATGTAGAAGTCAAAGTTTGCGGCCTGACCTGCGGCCAGAAGCGAACGCAGCGTGGCCTCGAACCCCGCCACCGTGCGCTGCGTTTCTTCGTTGTACACCGGCATGACGACCGCCGTACGTGTGGTGATACTTGATGCATTGAGGCGGGTGGGCTTGAGGCGCCGGAGCGTGAGCGGGTCGCGCCGCAGCACGGTGAGCAGGAATCCCGCGGTGGCGGTCCAGAATGCGATGCTGATCCAGCAGAAGGACACTGCGAACAGGCCAAGCAGCACGGCTTCTGTTGGCCTCAGTGCGTTCGCCGCAAGGATGTTGAACATCATCCATACGCCGCCGAGGGACGTCAGCAAGGCAAGTCCGAGAATGACGGGCACGCGCAGGCCTCTGGCCGGGATCTGCTCCAAGGCATCCGGCTGGCAGGCAGGCGTGCGCGCCGGCTGCGGCCGGCGATGAGATTCACCGGCTTGCATCGGGATACCAGACAAAGCTCCATACCTCGGTCAGGCGCTGCCCGTGGAGCGCAAGCGACATCCGCATGTCCGCGGGCCTGTCGCCCTCCGGAGCGAGCCGGAACGATGCACGCCATGTCTGCCCGTCCGGCAAGGCGGCCACCAGCAGATCGGAGACAGCCCCTGAAGTGATCTGCAGATCTGCGTCGACCGGCGCGTCGGACGACAGCGATCCCAACATCCCGCCGTGAAAATCCACGACGAAGCGGCGATGGCTGCGCGGTGGCGGATTGTGCTGCCCGGGGAGGGCGGAGGAGCCGATACGCGTGCGCTGCACATAGGCATTGGTTTCAGGCAACTGCTGATCAATACTGCGCACGCGGTAGCTGAACTCCCGGCTGTCACCTGCCTTGAACGCCTGGTCGGGGACCCAGTACGCAACGATGTTGTCGTGTACCTCGCTGTCGGTAGGGATTTCGACCAGTTCCACCCGGCCTTTCCCCCAGTCTTCCTGTGGCATGATCCATAGGCTCGGGCGCAGCTCATACCTCGCTTCGAGGTCCATGTAGCGGCTGAACTCCCGCTCGCGTTGCAGCAGACCGAAGCCCCGGGGGTTGTCATCCGTCAGCGATGAAACCCTCAGAGCATCGTGATTGCTCAAGGGGCGCCAGATCCATTCCCCATTCGATACCGCCATCAGCAGACCATCGGAGTCATGCACTTCAGGACGGACGTCATCCACGTGCCGAACTGTCGTCTGTCCGTGGTGGTACATGCTGGTCAGCGGAGCAATGCCGAGTTTCTCGACGTCGGTTCGCGCAAACAGGCGTGCTTCCACGAGCATGCCAGTCGCTGCGCCAGGCGTTACCTCGAAGCGGTAGGCACCCGCGACGGAAGGACTGTCGAGCAGGGCGTAGATGACGAGATGCTGCTGCCGGGCCTGGGGCTTGACCAGCCAGAATTCTCGAAACGCGGGGAACTCCTCGCCCGCCGGCGTCGCGGTATCTATCGCAAGCCCGCGGGCCGACGCGCCATAGACATGGCCAGGACCTATCAGTCGGAAGTACGACGCCCCGAGGAATACCAGGAACTCGGTCTTGTGCTCACTGGAGATGGGATAGTGGACGCGAAAACCTGCGAAGCCGAGATTCTCCGGTACGTTGGCAACCAGGGTATCGACGGGTTCCACGAAGCGGAAATAGTCCGTATCGAACTCGATACGGCCGGTGTCGTCCGGCCCCAGTACATGCAGGCTCACCGCCTCCTCGTACAGAAATCCCGGCAGGAACAGCTGAATCTCGAAAAGCGCCTGGTCCCGCCATACTGCTCGGTCCTCGCGAAACTGGATCGCGCGATACTGCTCATAGCTCATGTCGGTCAACTCGGTGGGAACCGTGTTGGCATTCGGTCGGTACCGCGCTTCCGCGAGTGCCCGCGCCCGCGCCTCAAGGGCACCAAAAATCTCGTTGCTCTCCAGGTCGACGGGCGCAGCGGGTACGCCTGCCGGTGCCGCGCTCGGAGCTGCCGGTTGCGCCTCGGGACTGGCGAGGAGGGTGGCCGCAATGATGAGCGCCGCGACGCCTGAGGCCACAGCCGTGCCGCAGCGCGGGCCCGGCAAGGCGCGAGCACGACCGGAATGTCTGACGTCAAACGTGCGATGCGGCTTCATAGTTCGTTGATCTGCTCGGCAAAAGGCACAGGTCCGCGCGCATGCGGCTGCGTCGCCATGGGTGCGGTATGTCGCCAGGCGTACTCGGGGTTCGCGAGAAGTCGGCAACGTGTCTGGGTGCAAATGCACGGAAATCGACCCGGACACGTTCGGTCAGGGAGAGCTCACGGGGCGCTGGAGAGGTTGCAATCTCGACCGGCGATTCCCGACGTCAAGGATGGCTATGCAGGTCCTCGGCGTATGTTCGCAACGGCACAGATGAGGCCGACGCGCGTCAGTCCAACCGGCAGACAGGTTCGCCTGTCGCGCGACGCTGCGCCAGCTCCGCGCGAAGCATCTGCAGTGCCGGTGACAGCGCTGGCAGCGCAGCCAGACCGCGCTCGGCGGCTTCCAGGTGCCGGGCGGCCTCGGTGAGGCAGTCATGCTCCAGATAAAGGCGGGCGAGATTGTGATGCGACGCGACGTGCGTCGGCGAGATGCGCAGGGCCTGCTGGTAGGCCATCACCGCTCCGGCGATGTCGGCTCGCTGGTAGCGAACGTTGCCCAGCCCGAACCAGGTGGCCGGCGTGTCCGGCCATGCGTTGGCGCCGGCGTCCCAGGCAGCCAGCGCCGCGGCGGTCGAGCCGGTGGCTTCCAGGTCGGCGGCCGCACGCAGATAGCGCGGCAAATCGGCTGAGGCGGGCAGGGTGCCGGGTTGCACTACCACCAGCGACCAGGCATCGGCGCGCAGCCAGCTGGTCAGGAACCGGCGACTCGACAGCACTTCCCGCTCGGTGGTGCCGGAGCGCAGGATGAAAGTGTCATTGCGGGTGTCATAGCCGATGACGACGGCGTAGTGCCAGCCAGGCCAGGGACCAAAGCCGAGCTTCTGAAGGACCAGTACGGGGTGGCCCGCGGCCAGCTCGGCGAGCAGTGCTGCCAGCCGCGGTTCGGGTTCGTAGGCCAGGCGGTCGAACTGCCGCGCGGTGGCGCGGATCTCCGGTTGCAGCGAACCCCGCCGGCCCGGCAGATAGACACGCTGCACCAGCGCCTCGGGCGTTACCTCGATACCGCTGTGCTCCAGCACCGTGGCCAGCGCCGCCGGGCCACACTGGTACTCCGACTGGGGGTGGAACGGGACGTCGCTGAGCTCCCGGAACAGCGGCGGGGCGCGATCACCCTCGGCTGAGGGCAGGTGGTCGATGAGCGGGGGCGGGCCATGCGCGCAGGCCGCGAGCAGGAAAACATGCGCCAGCGCGGCGAGTGACGCGCGCTGGCGCATGCCCACGGACCTGTCAGGCGCGCTTGAAGATGTCGATGACCCCCACCAGCTCGAGGATCAGCAGTACGACGAAGACGATGCCGATCACGGCCAGCAGGTCGCCGCCCGCAGGCAGTTCGTTGAGCCGTGTTTCCATCATCCGCAATTCGTCGTCGGTCAGCTGCGCCATCCGCTCGATGACGACCGCCGGGTCCACGCCCATGGCCTCCATCTGGCGGGCCAGCGCATCTCGCGACAGCGCCTGTTCGATGTTGTGCATGCTCTGTGCACGCTGTTCGAGGCTCAGCAGCGTGGCGCTGTCGAGCATTGCGGCCTGCGCGACACCGATGGTACTGCCAAGCACCAGCGTGACGCTGGCGACCATCGCGAAAAACAAGTTGAAACGGGTTTTCATCGAGTCATCCCCTCAGGATTCGAGTGGGCATCGTCGCCCTTCTTCCGGCAAAAATCGGCGAACCCGCTGCTGCCAGCCGCGGTCGACCGAGCTCGGATCCAAGGTTATTGCGCGCGGCGGCTAGGTGCAAGCTTCTTGACTAGCCGACAGGCTCACGGTCGAGCAGCCAGCGGGCCAGCCACTGGTCGATCTCGTCGTAGAAGTGCCGGCTGTTGTGGCCGTTCATGATCCAGTGGTTTTCATTGGGATACACCAGCAGCCTGCTTTCGATCTGCTGGCGTTGCAGGGCTGTCCAGTACTCCAGCACGTTGTTCAGCGGCACGCGGTAGTCCAGTTTGCCGATCGTGACGAGCGCAGGGGTGCGCCAGCGGGAGGCGTAGCGGATCGGGTTCTGGTCCTGCCACACCTCAGTGAGTTCCCACGGCGGGCCGCCCAGATTTGCCTCGCGTGAATAGGCGACATCGCTGGTGCCCCACTGGCTCTCCAGGTTGACCAGTCCGGCGTGGCTGATCAGGCAGCGGTAGCGATCGGTGGACGCCTGCAGCCAGTTGGCCAGGTGCCCGCCGTAGCTGGCGCCGCCCGCGCACTGTCGCTCGCCATCGATGAATTCGAAGCGCGCGATGGCCTCGTCGGCAGCCTTGTTGAGCTCATCGCCCGGGCCGCGCAGCGGATCCCCCTGAATGGCCTGCGCGAAACGTTCGCCGAAGCCCGTCGAGCCTGTGTAATTGGTCAGCAGAACGACATAATCGGTGCCTGCAAGCAGGTGATAGTTCCAGCGCAGAAAGAAATAGTCGCGATACATCAGGTGCGGCCCGCCGTGAATGATCACCACGAGAGGATAACGCCGCTCGGGATCGAAATTCGCGGGGCGCACGAGCATGTTGTGGATGGGCGTGCCGCGTGCGTTGTCGAACCAGAAATGTTCGATCGGTGCGAGGTCGAGTGCCGCGGCGCGTACGACGCTGAAGTCGGTCAGCCGCTCGTGTCCGCCCCGACGCAGATCGATGCGAACGATCTCGGCGGGATTGACTGAACTTTCGAAACTGGCGAGCAGCAGCGGCTGGCGTGCCCGGGTGGCGCCGGAAAGCCCGGTGTAGATGCCGCTGTCCATGTCGAAGGCCAGCCGCGGCGCGCCTGTGCGCAGGTCGGCGCGATAGAGCTTCACATGGCCGGCGTCATCGGCAGTCATGAAGGCCTCTCGGCCATCGGGTGAGACGGTATACTCCAGCACTGCCCGAGCGTCTGGCAGCGTGATCTCGGATGCAGGTGTGGCAGCGGGCCAGTCAAGCCGCGCCAGGCGCGTGGCGTTGTACACCCGGTCCGTGCGCGGCACGCGCAGTGCCAGCAGGCTGCGACCATCGGGTGTGAACATCGGTGCGCCCCAGCCGTCGCCGGCCCCCGGGTCGTCGCTGCCGGTGAGGCGCCGCGGTTCGCCACCGTCAGCCGACACCTGCCACAGATCGGTATTGATGAAGTCGAAAGCCGAGCGATCGAGATTGTCGCTTGCGACGAACACCAGCGACGCGCCATCGGGTGTCCACACGACATCGAGTTCACTGCCACCCGCCGTGGTACGGCCACCGTACCCGGATCGCGCGACCAGCGTGCTGCCGGCGAGTACATCGATGGCCTCATCCTCGCCGATCGTCTGCACCAGCAGCCTGGGCTTGCGTTGCGGCAACCATCGATCCCAGTTGCGGATCGGGAAGCCCGTGTACGTGTAGACCTCGTGCTTGCGCGCCTCTTCGTCTTCGGTGATGCGACGACTGTCGCTGTCGTTGCGGCTGTCTGGATGTACGTCGCTGGTAAACGCAATGCGCGTGCCGTCCGGTGAGAATCGCGGCAGACGAGCCCCGGTACTGATCGAGGTGATGCGGCGGGCCTCACCGCCTGCGGCGAGATCGAGCACATAGACCTGTGCGGCCTCATCGCCATCGCGACGAGCCGTGAAGGCGATCCGCGTCGAGTCGCGGCTCCAGTTGGCACCGGACTCCGGACCGGAGGCGAACGTGAGCTGGCGTGGCGGTACGCTGCCATCGACGGTGAGCAACCACAGGTGGCTGGCCTGATCATCGCTGTCATAAGCGGGCGTGACCACCGGCACTACTGCATGGCGGCCGTCGGGGCTGACGGCCGGGGCGCCGACGCGAGGCATCAGCCAAAGGTCTTCGTGAGTGATGGGACGGACTTCATCGTCCGCAGCGGCACCTATCGTGAGTACACCAAGCAACACGGACAGAAAGATTCTGTAGATCATCGGCACGGGACTCCACGGCTGCGGCGCTTGACGCGTGTGCTGCGCGCGACGGCACGCAGGCGAAGGCGCTAGTCTGCCAGAGGCAGGCCAGCAGGCAAACTGCGCAGCGTGGCCAGAGTATCGCCCAGCGCTCTGCGCAGTGCGCGCCACTCAGGTGCCGGTCGGCGCGTGATGGCCTGATTGACTTCAAGTTCGATACCCGCGTACTGCGCGTCGGGCAGGCGCCTGCGAAGCGTGCGCGTCAGACCGTCGTTGCGGCCCTGGTAAGGGTAATTGCGCCGCACGCGCATCGACGGTACTGCGCACTGCAGGATGCGCTGCCACGCGATGCACAACGCACGCTCCCACGGGCGCGCCGGGTCATAGAGCAGACCGATGTCGGTGTGTCGAGTCTCCCCATCGAGCACGGGTGTGAAGCTGTGACAGGAGATGTGCACGATGGCCGGATCGTGTGCGAAAAGGCTATCGATACAGTCGTCGACGCGCGTTCGATACGGCTGCCAGTAGTGATCGAGCAGCGCTGCGCGTTCGTCGCGGTCCAGGGTCCTGGTGATCTCCGAGAACACGCGCGGGTGACCGCGCGAACGGTTGAGATCGACCAGCAGTCGCGTGACATCGCCGGTGATCTTCGGCGCGCCGTGCATTCGCGCAAGCGTCTCGGCGATCGCCAGGCTGCCGAAGTCCATGCCCCGGTGGCTGTCGAGCAGCGCGGCATGGCCGCGAAACAGGTGGGCGAATTCGGCGGGTACCCGGTTGCCGCCATGCTCGCAGGTGATCAACAGGCCGGCATGCATGCCTGTGCCGCGCGATCAGCTTTCGGGGTCGAACGCGTCGCCGTGCTGAAGGCAGCTGCACAGTTCGCGATAGACGGCACGCAGACGGGTGGGTGTGGGCGACTCTCCGGCGGCCGCGAGCAGCCGACGCGCCAGCGGTCCCTGCGCCAGGATCAACTCAAGCGGAGCCTGCCACGGACCCTCCGGCAGCGTGATCTGGTGCTCGAGCAGCACACGCCAGAGCATCTGCAGTGTCAGCGGCTTTGCCGGCAGGCCCAGGCATGCCAGCAGCTGTGTGTCCGTGACCAGGGCCTGTTCGCCTTCGCGTATGGCCGAGAGCAGGATCCCGGCGAGCGCTGCGGTGGGCACGGCGCGCTGGGTGCGGGCGTCGCTGACCGACCCGTCGTAGAGCAGGCGCACCAGGCCCACGACGGCGGCAACGATGGCGAGATCCGCCTGCGGTGTCTCCTGCACATCGAGCAGCCGGATCTCGATGGCATTGCGATCGAAGCGCGCAATTGCGCCACGCGAGTTCAGCCACTCGTGCTGAAGCACGCCGTCGGGGTCGTGCTCGGCAATGGCCCGGTACATCGGTGCGAGGATCTGGGCTTCGTAGCCTGCGCGGGAGCTCACCGGCTCGGGAATCACCTGGCCGCTGATGGTCGGGATCTGTCGCGCATTGTTGCGATAGGCCTCCAGTCGCGCATCCATCATGCCGGTGTAGCGACCGTCCAGAAACGGCGAGCTGGCAGCCAGTCCCGGAAGCAGCGGCAGCACCAAGCGGATGGCCGAATGCAGGCGGTCGAACTCGGCGTCGTTGGCGAACGGCAGATTGATGTGCACGCTCTGCAGGTTCGACCAGCCGTGCCCGCGACAGCTGAAAATCCTGTCGTAGGCTTCATAGACCACATCGTATTCGTGCGGCCACAGACGCGTCTGCGTCAGCGGGTTCATCCAGGGGTGCGCGGCACCTGGCATGAGCTGTGCGCCGCGAGGCTCCAGCAGCTCGTTGATGCGGCGGACATCGTCCTGGAACAGTTCCGGCAGCGGCGCGAGTGCCGCGGCAGGCCCGTTGGTCTTCAGCTCGATGACATGCAGCACCAGTTCGTTCGACCACGCAAGCGCGCCACGATCGATTTCGCTGACGTAACTGCCAGCGACATCATGGATGAGGCGATCGGAGATGGGCGAGACATCCAGGCTGCGCCGCGCAACGATCATGTATTCGATTTCGATGCCGTAGCCGGCAAAGGCCGACAGAGGTGTGGACTGTTCACTCATGAGGGTTCCGGTGCGCGCTTGCGCTCCTCGATGCGCTTGACGAATACACCCATGATCTCGCGATACAGCGCAGACTTCAGCACGGCATCCTCGACGCCCGCATCGAGACTGGGATTGTCGTTGACCTCGATGACATAGCACTTGCGTCCGATCTGCTTCAGATCCACGCCGTAGAGTCCGTCGCCGATCAGGTTGGCCGCCTTGAGCGCCGTGCGTACGACCTCGGCGGGCGCCTCACCCACGGAGATGGTGCTGGCATTACCGGTGTGCGCGCGGCCGTCACTATCGCGGCGGATGATCTGCCAGTGACGGCGCGCCATGAAGTACTTGCATACGTAGAGCGGGCGGCGATCGAGAATGCCCACACGCCAGTCATAGGGGGTGGGCAGAAACTCCTGCGCCACGACCAGATCGGACTGCTCGAGCATCGCCTGCACCGCTTCGGCCAGCTCCTCGGCGGTATCCACCTTTACCACGCCCTTGGAGAAAGCACTGTCGGGTACCTTCAGGACCACCGGCAGACCAAGCGCCGGCGCGATCTCCGCCGCATTGTCGCGATGCACGATCAGCGTGCGCGGTGCCGAGATGTCGTGCTGGTGCATCAGCTCGGCGAGGTAGACCTTGTTGGTGCATTTGAGAATGGAGTCGGGGTCGTCGATGACGACCATGCCTTCGGCCTCGGCACGCCGTGCGATGCGGTAGGTGTGGTGGTTGACCGCCGTGGTTTCGCGGATGAA
>CAYLNP010000039.1:0-17353 GCA_964384925.1 uncultured Woeseiaceae bacterium | reverse complement strand
AGAAACGCCCGGCTCGGGGCGCTGCCGCGACGTTCGATCAGCGCAAGCTCCGCCGGCGACAGATCCGCCACGGTCAGGGCGGTGCCGTTGACCGAGTTGTACCTGTTGATGAAAAATTCGGCGGTATTGGGAATGAACAGCCCGATCGGGAAACGGCCCGCGTCGCGGCTGTAAAAATCGAAAAACAGCGGGGTGTCGGTTGCCGATATATCGCCCGTCTGGAAACGCAGGGCCGGGTTGGCCTGGCCGCGCGCAATGCCGTTGTCCCGCGACCATGGGCGCTCGCCGGCGCGCAGCGCGGTGTCCTCGCGCAGATCGGCACTGAAGGTGATGTTGCCGCGGCCGCCGGCGAAATTCAGACCGGCCAGGTACCCGATATTGAACGACTCCGCGTCACCACGGCCCGAGATGCCGGCGCGCACGTTGAGTTCCTGACCTTCGAAATCGTCACGCAGAATAAAGTTGACCACACCGGTGACCGCGTCGGAACCGTACACCGCGGAGGCGCCGCCGGTGAGCACTTCCACGCGCTCGATGAGCGCTGCGGGGATGGACGACAGATCCACCGACGCACTGCCCTCGGTGCCGCCGCCCACATACCTGCGGCCATTGACCAGCGTGAGCGTCCGTCGATCACCCAGGCCACGCAGATTGAGCACGTTGGCGCCGACGAGGCTGCTCTCGGCGCTCGTGGAGCCGATCAACGCCGGAATTCGATTGAGCACGTCCGTGATGTTGGGCTGCCCGGAAAGCTTGAAGTCCTCGTCCGTGACAAGCTGCACGGGCACCGGCGAGGCGAGATTCGGATCCCGCGCGATGCGCGAGCCGGTAACGACGATTTCCTCGAGCTGCGGCGCCGTGGTTTCCGGCGCCTGCTGCGAGAGCGCGGGATGGGACATCATGGCCATCGCCGTGGCCACGGCCACCGTCAGTGCAGGCGCGCTGGGCGCCCGACGAGCTGCAACAGACAAGGGACCGGACACCGGAACACTGCGTGACGAACGGACAACGGACATGACCACCTCCCAAGGCGTAGAGCCATATATTTCTGCTGTGCCATGACCGCCAGCCCGATCGCGCGTCGTCGGCATGAAACTGCAGTTCGATCCCCCGAAGCCTATCTAACCCGGCATGTCGCTGAAGCGCAACCCCCGGAAGGTCAAAAATTCGCATTTTCCCGACAGCGGATGTCTTCCTCGCCCCCTGCCCTGCCAGATAGACCGAATTCAGACATGGTGATGCTTACATACGTTGCGTCGTCGCCACATGCTCGAACCGCCGCTCAGCCGTCGCGCTGCATGGCCTCCACGACCGGCAACAGGGCATCGAGCCGGGCATGGGCATCCTCGAGTTCGAGCAGGGCCTGCTTGTCAGGCAGCGGCAGCGGCAACAGCTCGGCCAGCCGATAGCCCACCCAGCTGGCGTCGTCGTAGTCTTTCGGGATCGCATCGTAGAGCGGGCCGAGGTCGCTGATGACGGTCTCGAGCAGGCGTGCCAGACGCGCGTGGCGCTCTCCCACGGCCACCCTGGGCTCGGGCGCCAGGAACTCCACCGTGCCGAGATTGAGACCGTCGGCCTGCACCCGCACCTCGCGAAGCGCGAAGCGCTCATTGCCATGCGCGGTGACGGCCAGCAGCCCGTCTTCCCCCTGCCCCCAGTCGACAATGCTTGCCATCGTGCCCACACGCACGGTACTGCCGACGCTGCCGGCCTCGCGACCTTCGCCGATCAGCAACACACCGAAACCATGCTGCTGCTTCAGACAGCGGCTGACCATGTCCAGATAGCGCGGCTCGAAGATCCGCAACGGCAGGGGGCCGCCGGGAAACAGCACGGTGTTCAGCGGAAACAGCGGAATCTCGACGTTACTCATGGGGCTCGCGCTCAGGAGATCTGCACCAATCCTACAATGCGCGGGACCGGATCGTCAGGCCCGCACGGCCGCTGCGCGGTCCGGCGCGTTCAGGCCTTGCGCCGGGCCTGCAACGCCTGTTCCAGCTTGCGCGGCAGACCGCCGAAGCTGCCGTTGCTCATGATCACGACCTCGTCGCCCTCACGAAGCTCGGCCGCCAGCTGCGCCACCATCGCGTCGATGTCCTCACCCAGCGCCAGCCGCTCGCCAAGCGGCGCAAGGACGCTGCGCGCATCCCAGTCCAGTGACGGCGGTACATAAAGGTGCACGCGGTCTGCGCCCTCCAGGGAGGCTGCCAGCTGATCGGCATGGACGCCCTGGCGCATGGTGTTGGAGCGTGGCTCGAGCACGGCGACGATGCGCCGGTCGGGTTGCTGGCTGCGCAATGCCGCCAGCGTGTGGCGGATCGCGGTGGGGTGATGGGCGAAGTCGTCATAGATCGTCACGCCCTGGATCCGCCCGCGCCGCTCGAGCCGGCGCTTGACACCCTGGAACTCGGCGAGCGCCTTGAGCGCGGTATCCACCGGCACACCGGCATGCCGGGCTGCCGCAACAGCGGCCAGCGCATTTTCCAGGTTGTGCACGCCCGCCAGTGACCACACCGCACTGCCGACGCTGCGCTGGGCCAGCGTCACGCCGAATCTGGATTTCGCGCCGATGAGTTCATAGGCCGCCCGCCAGTCGGCGCTGCCCTCATCGGCCGCGGTGAAGCGCTCGACCGGTGACCAGCACCCCATACCCAGCACCGTGTCGATGTTGGCATCGACACCGTTGGCCACCACCAGCCCGCGACCCGGCACGGTGCGCAGCAGCTGATGAAACTGCCAGTTGATGGCGTCGATATCGCGATAGATATCGGCGTGGTCGAACTCGATGTTGGTGACGACCAGCGTGCGCGGGCGATAGTGCACGAACTTCGCGCGCTTGTCGAAAAACGCCGTGTCGTATTCGTCGGCCTCGACGACGAAGAATGACCCTTCGCCGAGCCGTGCCGAGACGCCGAAGTTGCGCGGCACCCCGCCGATCAGAAAACCCGGTTTGAGTCCGGCGTACTCCAGGATCCACGCCAGCAGGCTTGCGGTGGTGGTCTTGCCGTGGGTGCCCGACACCGCCAGCACCCACCGCCCGGCCAGCACATGGCGAGCCAGCCAGGCAGGTCCCGAGTCGTAGGCGCGCCCGGAATCCAGCAGTTCCTCCACGACCGGCTGGCCCCGGCGCATGACATTGCCCACCAGTACGCAGTCGGCGGCCTCGGGAATCTGTCCCGCCGCATAGCCTTCCTGGATACGCACGCCGAGCTTTCGCAGCTGCGTGCTCATCGGCGGATAGACGTCCTGATCGGCGCCGCTGACGGTGTGGCCGGCAGCCTTCGCCAGCGCGGCAATACCGCCCATGAACGTGCCACAGACGCCGAGAATGTGCAGATGCATAAGGGTCTCGCAAGGCAGATGCGTCGCAGACTGCCCCTTGCCGGCAGTCAGGTCAATCCGCTCACACCGCAGGCAGCACCGCGCGGCGCACACTGGTGTCGAGGATGATGACGCCCACCGCGATCAGCACCCCCATCGCGTAGTGCGCATCGAGCGCCCGCGACAGGACCCAGCCGGTGATGTCGACCGACCACACCAGCAGCACGAAGAAGGCCAGCGTGGCCAGCGGGGCGACGGCCTGGGCCTGGAGCCCTGCGTGCATCCAGGTCGCCACGGGCAGCATGCACAGGCCCAGCAGCGTGGCCGTGCCCAGCAGCGCCGTGGCCGTCTGCAGGACGCGTGATCCATGGCCGCGCAGGGTGAGCACCAGCGCGTAGGTCCCCAATGTCATCGCAAGGTGAAGGGCAGTCTCGGTCACGGCGCGCGGCAACGTGAAATTCAGGGCAAGCAGTGAGCCCACCTGCACGATCACGGCACTGCTCAGTACCAGCACCAGCAGCACCGAGGCCGCCGGCACGTGCTCGGGGCCGCGACGGTGAAACGCAATATCGATGAACAGCTGCAGCAGTGGCCACATGGGGGGCAAGGCCTGTCGTCGTCGGGGGCTCGCATGATAGCGTAGCCGGCAACACCCCCGTGCCCGGCGCAGCCGGCGCCGCCAGATGCGTGAGACGATGGCCGACGCACATGTTCCACCAACGCTGCTTGCGAACCAGTCAGATCTCCAGTCCCTGCTCGCAGGCGTGGCGCAGGCGCCGGTCGTCGCGCTGGATACGGAGTTCGTGCGTGAGTCCACCTACTACGCGCAGCTGTGCCTGCTGCAGGTCGCCACGGCCGATCACATCGCCTGTGTCGACCCGCTGGCGGACATCGCACTCGACGAATTCTGGCAGGTCGTACTGCGCGCACGCCCCCTGACGCTGATGCATGCCGGACGCCAGGACCTGGAGCTGATCTGGCAGCACACCGGGCGTCTCCCCGAGGCGCTGTTCGACACCCAGGTAGCCGCCGCGTTGCTGGGTCATCCTGCGCAGATCGGCTACGCGGGACTGGTGCAGCGCCTGCTCGACGTCAGCCTGGACAAGAGTCATGCGCGCACCGACTGGTCCCGACGCCCGCTGGCCCAGGACAAGCTCGCCTACGCGGCCGATGATGTGCGCTACCTTCTGCAGATCCACGCGCTGCTCGAGGCGCAACTGCATGCGCGCGGCCGTCTGGCATGGGCACAGGAAGACTGTGCGGCGCTGCTGAATCCGGACCTGTATCAGAACCCCCCGGACCAGGCCTGGCACAGGGTCAAGGGCCTGCGTCGCCTGCAGGGGCGCGGGCGTGCGGCAGCCCGTGCGCTTGCCGCCTGGCGCGAAACCACGGCGGAATGGCTCGATCGTCCGCGACGCTGGGTGATGAGCGACGAGCAGCTGCTGGCGCTGGCCGCCGCGCTGCCGGCGGATGCCGAGGCGATGGCTGAGGTCAGGGGCCTGCCGGCAGGGCTGGTGCGGCGCCGCGGCGACGAGCTGCTCGCAGTTCTTGCGCAGGTGCCCGACAGTGTCGCCGACGAGATCGATCCGCTGCCGCTCGACGACGCAGAGAAATCACAGCTGAACAGACTCGCCACGCTGACACGCAAGCTCGCCGACGAGCTGGGCATCGAGCCCGAGGTGCTGGCCACCCGCGCCGAGCTGACCGCGGCGGCGCGTGGGGGCCGCGAAGGCAGGATATTTCAGGGCTGGCGTGGCGAGGTTCTGGGTGACCGGCTGCTCGAGGTATTGCCTAGCGGGTGACTGCCCTGGCCGCCGGTCTACGCGCCGACGGCCCTGAGCAGCCGGCTGTAGACCTCATCGATGCTGCCTTCGGCATCGACAGTGCACAGCAGCCCGCGTCCGCGGTAGAAATCGATGAGCGGCTCGGTCTGGGCTCGATAGACCTCCAGACGATTGCCGATTGTCGCTTCGTTGTCGTCGGCGCGCTGGACCAGCTCGCCGCCCGCCGCGACCACGGCATCGAGTTCAGCGGGCGTGGAGTAATAGACGTTCAACAGCTTGCCCGTCTTCGAGCAGGTCCGGCGGCCCACCAGCCGTTTCATCAGCACGTCGGGCTGAACATCCATCAGCACCGCCGCATCGAGCTGCTGACCGATCTGCGCGAGCACACCCTCAAGCGCTTCAGCCTGCACGCTGTTGCGGGGAAACCCGTCGAGAATGAAACCGTTGCGGGTGTCGGGCATGCCGAGGCGTTCGCGGATGATCCCCAGCACGATGTCATCGGACACCAGTTCGCCGGCATCCATCGCGGCACGGGCGCGCCTGCCCAGATCGCTGCCGGAGGCCACTGCTGCGCGCAGCAGATCGCCGGTCGAGACCTGCGGGATGCCCCGTTCGGCCATGAGCCTCTGTGCCTGGGTCCCTTTGCCGGACCCCGGCGCCCCAAGAAGTACGATACGCATCCATTGATCCCCATTGCCGCGCGCGTTCGCGCAGGCGCGCCAGCCGAGCAAGGCGGCAAAGGCTATAGATTGGCGGGAAGGGCGTCAAACCAGCCGTGCGATGTGCCGCCGGCCATGCGCTTTCGCTATCCTAGCGGCACATCCTTCCTGTCGACCTCTGCCGCGGAACCCCCATGACCGTCCGAAAGAACCTGTTCTATGCGCAGTCCGGCGGTCCCACCGCCGTCATCAACGCAACAGCCTGCGGCGTCATCGAGACGGCGCGGCAGCACCGCAACCGGATCGGCAAGGTCTACGCGGGCCGAAGCGGCATCCTGGGTGCACTCGAGGAGGACCTCATCGATGTCAACCGCGAGTCTGTCCGCGCGATCTCGGCACTGCGCCATACGCCGGGGGCCGCGTTCGGGACGGCGCGCTTCAAGCTCAAGGGCCTTGAGGAGAGCGCGGCCGAATACGAACGCCTGATCGAGGTGTTCCGCGCCCACGATATCGGCTACTTCCTCTACAACGGTGGCAACGATTCGATGGACACGGCACACAAGGTCAGCCAGCTTTCCACCGAACTCGGCCACCCCATTGCCTGCATCGGCGTGCCCAAGACGGTGGACAACGACCTGCCGATCACCGACAACTGTCCGGGCTTCGGCTCGGTCGCGAAATACATCGCGGTCTCGACGCTCGAGGCGGCGCTTGATGTGCGCAGCATGGCGCGTACTTCCACCAAGGTCTTCATCCTCGAGGTGATGGGTCGACACGCGGGCTGGATCGCCGCCGCCGGGGGTCTGGCGGGCGAAGACCGCGACGACCCGCCTCAGATCATCCTGTTCCCCGAGATCGCCTTCGACGAGGCGGCGTTCCTCGCGCGCGTGCGCGCCAGTGTCGAGAAGAACGACTACTGCGTGATAGTGGCCTCCGAAGGCGCGCGCTACGAGGACGGCCGCTTCCTGGCCGACTCAGGCACGCGCGATGCGTTCGGCCATGTACAGCTCGGCGGCGTCGGCCAGGTGCTGGCCCAGCTGGTCAGGCGCGAGCTGGGCTACAAGTATCACTACGCGATCGCTGACTACCTCCAGCGCTCGGCGCGCCATCTTGCCTCGGCCGTGGATGCCGAGCAGGCCTACGCAGTCGGCCGCGCGGCCGTCGAGCTGGCGCTGGATGGCCAGACCGCGGTGATGCCCACCATCGTGCGCAAGTCCGACAGTCCCTATCGCTGGGGCATCGGTGTGGCACCGCTGGCCAAGGTGGCCAACCGCGAGAAGATGTTGCCGCGCAGCTTCATCAGCCGCGACGGGTTCGCAATCACCGCCGCCTGCCGTCGCTACCTGGCGCCGCTGATCGTGGGCGAAGACTATCCACCCTACCGGCGCGGGCTGCCTCAATACGTCAGTCTGAAGAACGCGCCGGTGCGCCGGAAGCTTGGCTGACGCTGGCAGCGTTGTGGGGTATAGTTGCGCCCGCGCGCCGGCCCCCGGAAAGCGCTCCGGGCGGCGTAACTCTTCAGAACATAACTAAAAGGGGATCGCCTAGCATGTCCTATGAGCTTGCCCTGTGGCTGCCGATCGGTGCCGCCATCCTCGCCATCATCTACGGCGTGATCTCCGTTCGCTGGGTGCTTGCCCAGCCCGCCGGCAACGAGCGCATGCAGGAAATCGCCCGCGCGATCCAGGAAGGCGCGGCGGCGTACATGAACCGTCAGTACACGACGATCGCCGTCGTGGGCGTGATCCTGACCATCGTGCTGGCGCTGATCCCGCAGCTGGGTCTGGCCACCGCCGGCGGCTTCGTCGTCGGCGCACTGTTCTCCGGGCTGGCCGGCTACATCGGCATGTTCGTCGCCGTGCGCGCCAACGTGCGCACCACCGAGGCCGCGCGCAGTGGCCTGAAGCCGGCCATGGACGTGGCCTTCCGTGGCGGCGCGATCACCGGTCTGCTGGTGGTGGGTCTCGGCCTGCTCAGCGTCGCCGGCTACTTTGCACTGATTGCAGGCGGCGCCGGTGATACCGAGCCGCGCACCGCCATCAAGGCGCTGCTCGGTGTGGCGTTCGGCGGTTCGCTGATCTCGATTTTCGCGCGCCTGGGCGGCGGCATCTTCACCAAGGGCGCGGACGTGGGCGCCGACCTGGTCGGCAAGGTCGAGGCCGGCATTCCCGAAGACGATCCGCGCAACCCTGCGGTGATCGCAGACAACGTCGGCGACAACGTCGGCGACTGCGCAGGCATGGCGGCGGATCTGTTCGAGACCTACGCGGTCACCGTGATCGCAACCATGCTGCTGGGCTTCCTGCTGCTGGGCGAGACCTACGGCTTTGCCGCGTGGATGTTCCCGCTGGTGCTGGGTGCTGCGTCCATCGTCGCCTCGATCGTCGGCACCTTCTTCGTTCGCGTCGGTGACGGCGGTTCGATCATGGGTGCGCTCTACAAGGGCATGATCGCCTCGGGCATTCTCGCGGCGGTGTTCTTCTACCCGATTACGAACATGATGATGGGCCAGACGCTGGATGGCAGCGTCGCCAACCCCAACGGACTGTACGGGGCGGCACTCATCGGCCTGGCACTGACCGCGTTCATGGTGTGGATCACAGAGATCTACACCGGCACGCAGTACAGCGCCGTGCGGCACGTCGCGGCAGCCTCGACCACCGGCCATGCGACCAACATCATCGCCGGTCTCGGCGTATCGATGAAGGCCACCACCTGGCCGGTGCTGGCGGTGTGCGCGAGCATCTGGGGCGCCTATGAACTGGCCGGGCTCTACGGCCTGGGCATTGCCGCCACGACGATGCTGTCGATGACCGGCATGGTTGTAGCTCTCGATGCCTTTGGGCCGATCACCGACAACGCCGGCGGCATCGCCGAGATGTCCGATCTGCCTGCCGAGGTGCGCGTGGTCACCGACCAGCTCGACGCGGTCGGCAACACCACCAAGGCGGTCACCAAGGGCTATGCCATCGGCTCGGCGGGCCTTGCAGCGCTGGTGCTGTTCGCCGACTACAACTACGCGCTGGAAGCCGACGGGCTGGCCGTGACCTTCCTGCTCTCCGATTATCGTGTCATCGTCGGTCTGTTCATTGGCGGCCTGATTCCCTATCTTTTTGGCGCCATGGCCATGGAGGCGGTCGGCCGCGCCGCAGCCTCGGTGGTCAACGAGGTGCGTCGCCAGTTCCGCGAGATCCCGGGCATCATGGAAGGCACGACGAAGCCGGATTATTCGCGCGCCGTCGACATGCTGACCAAGGCGGCAATCAAGGAAATGGTGCTGCCGGCCATGCTGCCTGTGCTTGCACCGGTGCTGGTGGGCGTATTCCTCGGGCCGGCCGCGCTGGGCGGCATGCTGATGGGCACGATCATCACCGGCCTGTTCGTGGCCATCTCGATGACCGCCGGCGGCGGCGCCTGGGACAACGCCAAGAAGTTCATCGAGGATGGCAATCACGGCGGCAAGGGCTCGGAGGCGCACAAGGCGGCCGTGACCGGCGATACGGTCGGTGATCCGTACAAGGACACTGCCGGTCCTGCGATCAACCCGCTGATCAAGGTCATCAACATCGTAGCGCTGCTGATCGTCCCGCTGATCGTCGCCCTGCACGGCTGACAGCGCACCACTCACCCGCCGCCCCGGACCGGTGCCGTCCGGGGCGGTCGGTGGATTCATCGCCTGCCGGGGAATCCGGCGCGCGCGCGTTCGCGTATCATAGGGAAGTTGCGTGCCTTGAGTGGCGCACGCACGTTCCCGAAAGCGCCCTGTCCGGACAATTCATGCAAGCCATCACACCGCTTCGCGGCAGCACGGCCAGGCGCCGCGCCGCCCGCCCCGCTGTCGCCACCCTTTCGCTGGTCCTGAGTGCCATCGCGCTGAGCGCCTGTTCCGACGCACCGGAACCCGCTCCGCGCGAGACGCCGCCGGTGATCGTCGAAGTCACGACCGTCGCTCGGCAGCAGATGATCGATGCCGTCCGGGGCGTGGGCACGCTGCGCGCGAGCAGCCAGGTCGACATCAGTCCTGAAGTCGCGGGGCGCATCACCACCCTTGAATTCGTCGAGGGAGGACGCGTCGAGAGCGGCCAGGTGCTGGTGCGCCTGCGCGACGCGCAGCAGCGCGAGCAGCTTGCCGGGCGCGAAGCAGCGCTGGACGCCGCGCGCAGCCGCGCCGGCAACGCCGAGCGCACTTACGAGCGAATCGCTTCGCTGCGCGCCCAGCGCCAGGTCTCCGAAGGTGACTACGAGCAGGCGCTGACCAACATGCAGGCGGCACAGGCCGAGGTTGCGGGCATCGAGGCCGACATCGCCGCCACCCGCGTTCAGGTCTCCGACATGGTCATCCGCGCACCGTTTGCCGGCGAGATATCGCAGCAGCAGGCCGACGAGGGTGCGTTCGTGGAAGTCGGCCGGCGGATCGCCACGCTCTACCAGACTGATCCCCTCTACATCGACTTCAGTGTGGCGGAGCGATATGCCGGGCGCGTCACGCTCAACAACGAAGTCGAGGTTACGGTGGCCAGCTACCCGGACGAACGGTTTCCCGCCACGCTCGACCTGATAAGCCCCAGCGTCGACGAGCGCAGCCGGACCCTGCGCCTGCGCGCAACGGTCCCCAATGCGGATGGCCGGCTTCGGCCCGGCAGCTTCGGCACGGCACGGCTGATCGTCGAGCGCTTCGATGAGCTTGCCGTGCTGCCCGAAGAGGCGCTGATCGGTACCCGTGACGGCTATATCGTCTTTGTCATCAAGGACGGTGTCGCACGACGGCGTGACGTGGTCACGGGCCTTCGCGAAGACGGCATTGTCGCCATCACCGACGGCCTGGCCCCCGGCGAGATCGTCGTGCAGCGCGGGCACTCGCGTATCAGTGACGGCACGCGGGTGGAGACCGCGGGCAGCGGCGGAGCCGCTGTCAGCAGCCGCTGACGGACACCCCCGATGATCTGGAATTTCTGCATCAAGCGACCCGTGTTCACCATCGTGATGTTCCTGGTGATCGGGATCTTCGGCGGCTACGGCTACCTGCAGATGCCTGTGCAGGAAAACCCGGACGTCGAGTTCCCTGTGGTCAGCATCAACGTAGTGCTGCCCGGCGCCTCACCGGAGGTGATCGAAAACGAGATCATCGAAGTCCTCGAAGAGGAGATCAATACGGTCGAGGGTATCCGCGAGCTGCGCTCCCAGGCCCGGCAGCAGGTCGGCAGTATCGTCATCATCTTCGAGCTGTCGCGTGATCTGGATATCGCCACCCAGGACGTACGTGATGCCGTGGACCGCGTGCGTCGCCTGCTGCCGATGGAAGCCGAGGCACCCATCGTCAGCAAGCTCGATCTCGATGCCCAGCCCGTAATCTGGGTGGCGATCCAGGGCGATGATCGCTGGGACCGCGTACAGCTCACGCGCTACGTCGAGGATGTGCTCAAGAGCCGGCTTGAAAGCCTGCCCGGTGTCGGTCAGATCATCGTCGGCGGATCCCGCCGTTATGCCGCCCGCGTACGGGTGGATCCCGAGCGACTGGCCGCCTACCAGCTCACCGTCCAGGATGTGGTCAATACCATCCAGGCGAACAACATCAGCGTGCCCACCGGACGCATACAGGGCTCCACCAGAGAGTTCCGCATCAATACCCTCGGCCAGTTCGCGGATGCCGGACCGATCAACGATCTGGTGATCACGGTGGTCGACGGCGCGCCCGTGCGCATCGGTGATGTCGGTCGCGCGATCGACGATGTCGAATCGGATCGCGAGGTCGCACGCTTCGCCGGCGAGCCGACCATCGGCATGGGGATCGTCAAGCAGTCCGGCGCCAATGCCGTGGAACTCTCACGCGGCGTGCGCGAAGGGCTGGCGGCCATCGAGCCGGACTTCCCGGCAGGCGTGTACTACACCATCTCCAGCGATGATTCGGAGTTCGTCGAGGAGAGTATCCGCGACCTGTTCACGACGATTTTCCTGGCCACCGCGCTGGTCGTGCTGGTCGTGCTGGTTTTCCTGCGCACCATCAAGGGCACGCTGGTGGCCGCGCTGGCAATCCCGGCCGCCCTTCTCGCAGGCTTCGCGGTGATGCACCTGCTGGGCTTCACGATCAACCAGGTCACCATGCTCGGCCTGATCCTGGTGGTCGGTATCGTCGTCGACGATGCCATCGTCGTGCTGGAGCGCACCCAGCGACATCGTGAGGAAGGCGCCGAACGTGAGCCGGCCGCGCGCATCGGTACCACGGAAGTAGCATTCCCGAACATCGCCAACTCCCTGGCCCTGGCGGCGGTGTTCCTGCCCGTGGCCTTTTCGGGCGGCATCATCGGCCAGTTCTTCCTGGAATTCGGCATTACGGTCACCGCAACGGTGTTTGCCTCCACGTTCGTCGCGCTCACCCTCACGCCCATGCTGTGCTCGCGCCTGCTCGAGCGCAGGACCACGCAGGGCCGCATGTTCACCTGGACGGAACGGCGCTTCGATCAGCTGGAGTCAGGTTACACCCGGCTGCTCGGCGCGGCCCTTCGTCATCGTCTGCTGACGCTTGGCGTGGGTGCGGTGGCATTCGCCGTTGGCATTCTCGCGCTGATCAACACACCCAGTGAGTTCGCCCCCTCACCGGATCGCGCAGGCTTTCTGATCAGCTTCGAAACCCCGGAAGGTGCGACGCTCTCGGAAACCGATCGATTCGCACGCCGTATCGAGCAGGTGCTCGACGACGCACCGGAGATCGCCCACCAGTTCGTGGGCATCGGGCTTGGCGCGGGCGGCCCCGGCAACGTCAACACCGGCGTTGCCTTCGTCACGATGACGCCACGCGGCGAACGTGATCGCCACCAGATCGAGGTCATGCAGACCCTGCGCGAGCGCCTTGGCGAGATCCCCGATGGTCGCGTATTCATCTTCGAGTTCGGCCCGGGCGGTGTCGGCGGCCAGCCGATCGAACTGATTCTGCAGCACCCGGATCTGGATCTGCTCGGCAATGCGCAGGAACAGGTCATGGCGTGGATGAACGAACGTCGCGATCTGTTCGTCGGCGTACAGTCCAACCTTCGCTTCAGTGCACCTGAGGTGCAGGTGACGCTGAATCGCGACCGCATCGCCGAGGCCGGCGTCAGCGCGCTCGAAGTCGCCAATGCCATGCGCTATCTGCTGGCCGAAGGGCCGGTCTCCCAGATCGAACGCGACTCCAAGCGCTACGACGTCATCATCGATGTCGCCGGCCGCGGCAATCTTTCGCCGCAGGTGTTGCGCAACATCTATCTTCGCAATGGCGAGGGTCTGATACCGCTGGACGGACTGATCGAGATCACCGAGACGGTCGGACCCAACACCATCAACCGCTACAACCGCATGCGCTCGGCCACCATCAGCACGAGCACACCGCCGGGTGTGGTGCTTGGCGATGCGGTCGGCGCCCTGGAGGAATACGTCGCGCGCGAGTTGCCCGTGGGCGTGGAGTACGTGTTTGCAGGACAGGCCAAGGATTTCGAGGAATCGTTCTTCTATCTGGTGCTGGCACTGGCGCTGTCGATCGTGTTCATCTACCTGGTGCTCGCTGCCCAGTTCGAGTCGTTCCTGCTGCCGTTCACCATCATGGCGGCGCTGCCGCTGGCCACCATCGGTGCGTTCGGTTCGCTGTGGCTGCTCGGTCTTCCGGTCAGCGTGTATGCCTTCATCGGCCTGATCATGCTGATGGGGCTGGTCACCAAGAACTCCATCCTGCTGGTCGACTACACCAACGTGCTCGTCGCCCGCGGTCGCAAGCCGATGGAAGCGGCACTCGAGGCCGGCACCAATCGGCTGCGGCCCGTCCTCATGACCGCGATCTCGACGATCCTCGGCATGATGCCCATTGCCATGGGCTTCGGCGCCGGTGGCGAGGTCCGCGCGGCACTCGGCGTGGCCGTCGCGGCCGGCCTGTTCAGCTCGACCCTGCTCACGCTGGTGGTGGTGCCGGTGCTCTACACCTATCTGCGCCCGTTCGAGGCGCGATTCCGCGGCCGCGGGCAGGCGGCGGCCTCCGCCCGGCCGGGGACATCGACGGCATGAAGTTCGTGCACATCAGCGTGGCCTTCGAGTACATGGAGTATCTCGAGGAACTGCTCGACAGCCATGACGTTCGCAACTACGTGCGCTACCCGCGTGTGCACGGTCGCGATCCGCGCGGCAAGCACTTCGGCTCGCAGGTCTTCCCCGGCAACTTCACGGTGATCCAGGCGCTGGTGGAAGACGATCGGGTCGACGCCCTGCTTGACGAACTGCGGGCGTTTCGCGATGCCCGCGAGGCGCACCTGGGCACCGAGGCCGTGGTGCTGCCCATCGAACAACGCCTCTGAGGGTTGCCCGGTGTGCGGCCGCTAGTTCAGCGGCTGCGGTCTCTCGATGACATAGCCTTGGGCGAAATCCACACCCATCTGGCGCAGCGTATCGAACGCCGACTGATCCTCGATCTGCTCGGCCACCACCTTGAAATGCAGCGTGCGCGCAAGCTCCATGATCGCACCCACCATCGCCTGGTGAACCATGTCGGAGGCGAGATCACGCGTGAATGCTCCGTCGATCTTCAGATAGTCCAGCGACAGGCTCTTGAGATTGGCGAACGAGCCCATGCCGCTGCCGAAATCGTCCAGCGCGAAGTGACAGCCCATGCCGTGAAGCACGCTGATGAAGCGGCGCGACAGATCGAGGTTGCCGATCACGGAAGCTTCGGGAATTTCGAAACAGATCTGTGCAGGGCTCACACCCGAGTGATCCAGACACTCGACGACGAACTCCAGAAAGCCCTCGTCACCCAGCGTCTGGCCGGAGAGATTGATGCTGCAGCTGCGCTGGTCGGGCAGCTTCAGGGCACCGCTGCCCAGTGCCGCCAGCGCGGTCTGCACCACCCACCGGTCGATATGCGACATGAGGTGATAGCGCTCCGCCGAGGCCATGAACTGTGACGGCGAGATTGCAGCCCCACCCTCGTCGCGCAGTCTCAGCAGTACCTCCACGGAGGGCCCGTGGGTCACCCGCCCGCCCAGCGAGATGATCGCCTGGGTGAACAGCTCGAAGCGACCCTCCTTGAGCGCCGCCTGGATCTTCTGCAGCCACTGGATCTCGCCGCGCTGCCTCGCCAGCGCTTCATCGCGCGCCGAGTAGACGTGCACGCGCCCGCGCCCCTGCTGTTTGGCCACATAGCAGGCCGAGTCGGCCGCCGACAGCACGTCCTCGAGCGTCCCGCTTTCCTGGCCGATCTGCACCAGGCCGACGGATACGCCGACAGTGAAGATCTTGTCCTGCCAGACGAAGCGGTAGCTGCCTACCGCCTGACAGACATCCTCGGCAATCTGGCAGGCCTTCTCGAGCGGGCACCCTACCAGCAGCATGCCGAACTCGTCGCCACCCAGGCGCGCGACCGAGTCGGAATCCCGGACCTCCTTTCGGATCAGCGCGGCGAGTTCGCGCAGCATGTTGTCGCCGGCGATGTGTCCGCAGGTGTCGTTGACCGCTTTGAAGCGGTCCAGATCCAGATAGCACAGGACGTGCGAGCCGTCCTCGGAGCGTGCAGAAGCCAATGACCCTTCTAGGCGGTGCTGGAACTCGTGGCGATTGAGCAGGCCGGTGAGCGCATCGTGGCTGGCCTGGTAGGACATCTGCCGGGCGATGCCGCGCATCTCGGTGACGTCGTGCAGCACCACCACGCACCCGGAAATCTGGCCGGCCGGATCGCGGATCGGTGAGGCCGTCAGCTCGATGGAGCACTCGCGGGTGCCGGTCTTGGAGAGCATCAGCGCACGCCGTCCCAGGTGAACGCGCCGGCGCTCGGTCAGGCTCTTGGCCACAGGATCGCCCAGTGACTTGCGGTCGACTTCGTCGACCAGGGCGATCAGATCCGAGAGCTTTCGCCCGATGGCGCTGGCACGGCTGACGCCTGTCAGCGCCTCGGCGGCTTCATTCATGTAGTCGATCAGGCTCTCGGTATCGGTGGTGATCACGCCCTCGCCGATAGAGTCCAGCGTGATACGCGCCTGCAGCTTGCCGCGCTGCAAACCGGCCTCCAGACTCTTGCGATAGCTGATGTCGCGCGCCACCGTCAACCAGGCGGGCTTGCCGGCGTGCGCCATCGGGGTGCACGACAGCTCCACCCAAAGTCCCTGGTCCTGCGCGTCGCTGAGCTGGACTTCAAGCTGCGCGGGTGCCTGTGACTCGCCCGGCTGGGCGCCGAAAAGCCGTCGTACCGCCGCCCGGTAGGCGGGCCGGATCAGCTCGATCACGGGGCGCCCCTCCAGAGCGGCCGGATCGCCGCCGAACACTCCCGCGGCGGCGCTGTTGGCGAACAGCACCACCTCGGTGTGCACCAGGGTGACCTCGGGCTGAGCCCGAAGCCAGGGGCGCAGCGACATCCAGTCGGCCTGCGCCGCCGCCCCCGGGTCCCCGGTCGCGTGTGCCGACGGCGCGGATTCCACCGCTCGCGCAGCACGCGGCGCCTGCGTCGCAAGCGTTGCGCGGCGCCACACGACCAGCAGCGCCGTCGCCAGCACGATGGCCACGAGCACCGATATGCCCGCGATCAGGGTCGGCGGATCCGGGGTCATCTGCTGCCTGTCCTGCTCGATCGCCTGCAATAGTGCATCTATGGTCCAAACGCTGATGCAGGCTGGCTGCGGGTGTGGCTGGCCGCGTCTTGTTCGCCGTACGCGCCGGGCACGGGCTTCGCGGGCTTGGTTATTTCAGCGGTCGTGCGCGCGCACCGGGCCGCTGCGTTGAACTGCTGAGAGGATAGCCGATACGCATGGTCGGCATCGCTGGCATTCACCATAATCCGGCATCAGGAGGCGACGCTGCCGCTTATCGGGCCAGGGCCGGATCCCCGCGGCAGGCCACCCGTCGCGGCCGGTTTTCGCCTTGTGCGGCCGGTGTATTCTCCGTACCCTTAAGCGCTTTTCGTCGCCCCCGGAGCCCGCAAGGATGAATATCGAGCTCGCCCGCGAGCAGATGCTCGGCCAGCAGGTGCGCGCCTGGGAGGTCCTCGACGAGCGCGTGATTACCGCGATGCGCGGCGTGCCACGCGAGGCCTTCGTGCCGGCGGACTGGCGCGAGCTGGCCTTCGCCGATACGCCTGTGCCTCTGGGTCACGGCGAGGAGATGATGACGCCGATGGTCGAAGGGCGGCTGCTGCAGTCGCTTGCACTGGGCGCCCACGATCGCGTGCTCGAAATCGGCACCGGCTCGGGATATCTGACGGCGTGCCTGGCGCGGCTGGCCGGTCAGGTCACCAGCATCGACATCCATGATGATTTCGTCGTTGCGGCCGGCGCCCGCCTGGCATCATGCGGCGTCGCCAACGCACGTGTGCAGACCGCCGACGTCTTCAGTTTTCGCCCTGCCGAGACCTTCGATGCGATCGCGGTCACCGGCTCCCTGCCACAGTTCGACCAGCGCATCGCCAGCTGGCTGAATCCTGGTGGTCGCCTGTTCTGCGTCGTCGGTCAGGCGCCGGCGATGCAGGCGCGACTGGTGACGCGTGAGGGTACCGGCGAGGCCGTCACCGAGACGCTGTTCGAAACCGTGGTGGCACCGTTGGTCAATGCACCGCGACCCTCGCGGTTCCGCTTCTAGCATCCGCAC
>CAYLNP010000038.1:0-17403 GCA_964384925.1 uncultured Woeseiaceae bacterium | reverse complement strand
AGAATGGAAACACCCGTGTGCGATTTCGGTACGCCGGCCGTCGAGTTTGCGCTGCGTGGCGTGGACGAACGCATGTGGACGCTCTCCGACATCCGCGGCGAGCGTGCGACGCTGATCATGTTCATCTGCAATCACTGCCCCTACGTCAAGGCGGCAATCGATCGCATCGTGCGCGACGCGCATGAACTGGCCACGCTGGGCGTGGGGGTGGCTGCGATCATGCCCAATGACGTTGCCAGTTACCCGGATGATTCCTTCGAGAACATGCAGCGCTTTGCGCGTGAGCACAACTTTGGTTTTCCGTACCTGATCGACGAGACCCAGGCGATCGCACGCGCCTACGGTGCGGTATGCACGCCCGACTACTTCGGCTACAACGCCGATCTCGAGCTGCAGTTCCGCGGCCGCCTGGATGCCGGGCGCAAGGAGGCGCCAGCGCCGGGCAGCCCGCGCGAGCTCTTCGATGCCATGCGCCTTGTCGCGAAGACCGGCCAGGGGCCGCGTGAGCAGACACCCAGCATGGGCTGCTCGATCAAGTGGCGTTGACAGTCGCCGACTTCGGTTGCCTGGCCGCGCAGATGTTCGACTTCGTGGCTATCCGGCACGCAGGTGTTTGGAAAGCAGGCGATCCAGATGTGACGCGAAAACCTGCCGATCGGCCTGGCTGAGCGCCGGCGGACCTCCGGTCTGTACGCCGCTGGCGCGCATGGTATCCAGAAAGTCGCGCATGTTCAGGCGCGCCCGGATGTTGTCCGCCGTATGCATTTCCCCGCGGGGGCTCAGGGCCACAGCACCCTTGTCGATCGCCTCGGAGGCCAGCGGAATATCGCTGGTGATGACCAGGTCGCCGGGCTGCAGGAGGCGCACGATCTCGTTGTCGGCAATGTCGAATCCTGAGGCCACCTGGATCGACCGCACCGACGGCAGGGGCGGTGTCCGCACCGGTTGATTGGCCACCAGAATGAGCGCCACGCCCGTGCGCTCTGCGGCGCGGAAGAGGATCTCGCGAATCACACCGGGACAGGCATCGGCATCCACCCATATCTGCATCAGCCTGCGCCCTCCCCGATCTCCCAGCTGCGCCAACTGATCATGACGGCGCGTTCAAACGCATACCCCGGCCGCGTGGCCTGACGCCCAGGCCCACTGGAAATTGTGACCGCCCAGGTGGCCGGTGACATCCACCACCTCGCCAATGAAATATACGCCCGGGTGCTCACGTGCTTCCAGGGTCTTCGATGACAGCGCCCGCGTATCGACACCCCCGAGTGTCACCTCGGCCGTGCGATAGCCTTCAGTGCCCTGTGGTCGGACCGTCCACGGCTTGCTCACGGCAGCCACGGCGGCGATCTGCTCGTCACTGAGTTGATCGGCGGTCGCGTCGCCGTCCAGCCACAACTCGCACCAGCGGCGCGCTACCCCTCGGGTCAGGCGCTCGCCCAGCAGCGTTCTGAGCGCGGTGCGCGGTCGCTCGTGGCGCGCCTGACGCAGGTAGCCCACAAGATCGAACTCCGGAAACAGATCGATATGCAAGGCCTCGCCCTCGCGCCAGTAAGAGGATGCCTGCAGCACCGCCGGTCCGCTCAAGCCCTTGTGGGTGAACAGGATGTTCTCGCGAAACTCCGGCCCATCCGCCCAGGCCAACGCATCGAGAGAACTGCCGGCCAATGGCTCCAGTGCCCGCTGCTGCTCCTGCGTCAACACCAGTGGCACCAGTGCTGCACGGGTCGGTACCACGGCGATACCCAGCGCGCGCGCAAACTCGATGCCGAACCCGGTGGCACCCATTTTCGGGATGGAGTACCCGCCGGTGGCGATCACCAGCGCCTCGCAGGTGAGTTCACCCGCCGGTGTCGCCAGCCGATGTGGCGGTCCGACCGCCTCGATGGTCACAGGGGCGTGCGTCAGGACTTTCGCGCCCGCCTGCGCGCATTCCGCCAGCAACATCCGCAGGATGTCTCTGGAGGAGTCATCGCAGAACAGCTGCCCCAGCTTCTTTTCATGGTAGGCAATGCCGTGCTGTTCGACCAGCCCGATGAAGTCGCCCGGCGTGTAGCGGTTCAGCGCGGAGATCGCGAAATGAGGGTTGGCCGAGATGAAGTGTTCGGGTCCGCTGTAAAGGTTGGTGAAATTGCAGCGCCCTCCCCCGGACATCAGGATCTTCTTGCCGACCTTGTTTGCATGATCCAGCACGACCACACGGCGACCTCGCCTGGCCGCCGCGATCGCACACATCAGTCCAGCGGCACCGCCGCCGATCACGGCGACGTCGGTCCAGGTGGTCTTGTTCACAGGGTTGGCGGCTGACATGCTGGCGCGAGTGTAACCGGGTGGCATCGCCTTGGCGCAATGTCTCACCGGCTTGGTCGGCTTCCTGATTGCAGTCGGCGACCCGCCCTCTAGCTGCGGTGCATCGCGACGAACATGCCTTCCAGTCGGGCGGCAGTGACACCTTCAAACTCGACGTCCACGATCACCTTGATACGCGCACGCCCCTTGCGCGCGAGCGTATGTTCGAAACTCGACCAGGCCGACGCATCGGGCGCCTGCGCGACGGCGCGGAACTCGCCCTTGATCGGTGCCCGGAACTCCACGTGGCTGCTGTGAATGACAAGCTCGGCGGGAATGTCGTGTGTCTTGAGCAGGGTGTGCAGCAGGGACCAGGCAGCGAGCATCGCGACCGAGCTTGCGCTGCCACCGAACACCGTGCCGTGGACGTTCAGATTCGGTGCCAGCGGCGCGGTCAGGACCACCCGAGCCGGCGAGACCTCGGCGACGGCCACGCCCATGGACGCTGACTGCACGATGCGCTCATGCAGATAGTGCTGCAGGGCAAGCGCGTCGGTGATCTCGGCCATCCTTGGGTCCTTGCGCATAACGACAAGGGCCCGCGAGGGCCCTGTCGTCATCAATACTGGCGGAGAGGGTGGGATTCGAACCCACGATACGGGTAAGCGTATACTTGAATTCCAATCAAGCGCCTTCGACCACTCGGCCACCTCTCCTGGAAAGCCGGCAAGCTTACCCTGCCGGGCCCCTCGTCGCAATTTGCGAAAACAAGCCAAAAACCGCGGCTCGCCTCCACAGGCGGGGCTCAGCTGCCGGCGCGCTCAAGCACCGGCTGGTCGAAGAAGTCGGGTGGACTCTCCAGACACTCACCCCGGCGGCGGACCGGCGGCGGCGGCTCCGCAGGCTTAGAGGGTATCCGCAAGGCGCGAGCCTGGTCGGGCGACGCCAGCCCCTCAGGCACCTGAATCGGCGCCACGCTCGCTGCCCCCGCATAGCGCTCCGGCCGCTCGCAGGAAACCGAGCTGCAGCCTGTCACCGCCACCGCCGTCAGCGCCAGGGCCGCTGCATGCAGGCCGCGAATCTCAGCAAATCTCATGTCAACGTCACTCCGGCGCTGTGCAGCGCCTGTTCAACAGCGGGGCGCGCCTGGGCCGACAGCGGCGTCAGCGGCAGACGGATCCCGGGGCCGATGAGGCCCATGCGTTCCAGCGCCCACTTTACCGGAATCGGGTTGGCTTCGACGAACAGCGCGCTGTGCAGCCCGGCAAGCGGCGCATCGAGTTCGGCGGCAGCCGCGCTATCGCCTGCAAGCGCGGCTGCGCACATGCGTTGCATCAGCGCCGGCGCGACATTCGCGGACACGGAAATCACGCCGTTGCCGCCCGACAGGATAAACTCCCGCGTGGTCGCATCGTCGCCGCTGTAAAGACCGAAGTCTGCGCCGCAGAGTTCCCGCAGGCGCGCCACGCGGCTCAGATCGCCAGTGGCCTCCTTGACGGCCGTGATCCGGGGATGGCTGGACAGGCGGCCCACCGTTTCGGGCAGCAGATCCACGGCGGTGCGGCCCGGTACGTTGTAAAGCATGACCGGCTTGTCGACGGCGTCCGCCACGGCGACATAATGCCGGTACAGGCCTTCCTGGGTGGGCTTGTTGTAGTACGGCGTGACCAGCAGGAATCCGGCAATATCAAGACCGCCCACCGCAACGGAAAGATCCAGCGTCTGCGCGGTGGAGTTCGAGCCGGTGCCGGCGATGATCGGCAAGCGCCCCTGAGCCAGTTCCACACATCGGGCGATCAGTGCGATGTGCTCTTCGCGGCGCAGCGTGGCCGACTCACCGGTGGTACCCGCAACCACAAGGCCCACAGTACCGGCCTGCGTGTGGAACTCGATCAGGCCGGCCAGCGCGCGATCATCCACGTCACCATGCGCGTCCATCGGCGTGACCAGCGCCACGAGGCTGCCTTGCAACATCTTCGAATCCACGGGTTTGCGCATCCAGCCCGACATGGTACTCATGCGGTAAAGTGCCACGCAAGCTGCCTTGCGCGCCGGTACAATCACGGTACACTTGCGGCCAGTCCTATGAGCGCTCTTTCCCAGCCACTTCCGCAACCCAGGCCCGCCATGGAGCAGTTGCTCGTATTGTCTGCAGTCGGCTCCGATCGCAAAGGCGTGGTGCGGGATCTCACCCGCATCGTGCTCGACTGCGGCGGCAATATCCTGGAGAGCCGAATGACGGCGCTGGCCGCCGAATTCGCAGTGCTGATGCTCATCTCCGGCAAATGGCACACGCTCAACAGGCTCGAGAAGGAGCTCGACCGGCTCGCCGAGACCGGGCACCTCAACATCCAGCTCAAGCGCACCGAAGCGCGCGGCATGCGTGACAGCCTTCTGCCCTACGCGGTGGACGTGGTGTGCCTGGACCAGCCGGGAATCGTGCACAACCTCGCTGGCTTCTATGCGGCACGCGATATCGAAATCGCCGAACTCAACACCCGCAGCTATGCCGCGGCTCACACCGGGGCGCCGATGTTTTCGGTGCAGATGACTGTGAACATTCCCTCGACGGTACACATTTCCGCGCTGCGCGAGGAGTTCATGGACTTCTGTGATCAACTCAACCTCGACGCAATCATGGAGCCGGTGAAAGGATAGAAATGAGCTCACTCGCAGTCGGCAAGAAGGTGCCGGACTTCACGGCAGCCGCCACCAGCGGCCAGACGGTCAGCCTGTCCGAGCTCAAGGGCAGGAAAGTGGTTGTGTATTTCTATCCGAAGGACAACACACCCGGATGCACGACCGAGGGCCAGGACTTTGCCGCCAATCACGCGCGTTTAAAGCGTGCAGGCGCTGTTGTATTCGGCGTGTCGCGCGACAGCCTGAAGTCGCACGAGAACTTCCGCGCGAAGTTCGAGTTTCCCTTCGACCTGATCTCCGATACCGACGAGTCGCTGTGTCAGCTCTTCGACGTGATCAAGGAAAAGAACATGTACGGTCGCAAGGTGATGGGTGTGGAGCGCAGCACGTTTCTGATCGACGCCGAGGGTAAGCTCGCGCGCGAGTGGCGCGGCGTCAAGGTGAAGGGTCATGTCGAAGAGGTTCTCGCGGCGGTCAAGGCGCTTTAGGTGACACCGCGCGCCAAGGCGCGTGCCGGCACCGAGGCCCGCAAGGTCTTTGTGCTCGATACCAACGTGCTGATGGACGACCCGGCCGCGATTTTCCGCTTCGCCGAACACGACATCTATATTCCCATGGTCGTGCTCGAGGAGCTCGACGCCGCCAAGAAAGGCATGTCCGATGTCGCGCGCAATGCGCGACAGGCCAGCCGGTTTCTCGATGATCTGGTCAGCGCGGCCAACGGCTCGGCGCTGGCCGACGGCCTGGCCCTGCCCGACGCCGGTGCCGGCAACCGTCCATCAGCCGCGCCGCGCGGCCGCCTGTTCTTCCAGATCCGCATTCTCGAGGATCGCCTGCGCGAGCTGCCGCTGCGCAATATCGCAGACAACGTCATTCTGGGCGCCGTGCTCGGAGTGCAGGCCGAACGTCCCGACGACCTTGTGATTCTGGTCTCCAAGGATATCAACCTGCGCATCAAGGCGACGGTGCTGGGCATTGCCGCCGAAGACTATCTGAGCGATACCGCACTTGAAGATGTCGACATGCTGGCCACCGGCGTCGAAGCCCTGCCGGCTGACTTCTGGGACACGCTCGGCGAGGGCCTGGAGTCGTGGCAGGAGGACGGACGCACCCTCTACCGCCTGCACGGTGAGCAGGTGCGCGGCTGGCACGCAAATGATTGCCTGTATGCTCCGGTGCGGGCGCAGTCTTCGCGCAGCTTCGAGGCGGTTGTCCGCGACGTCGAGCACGACACCGCAGTGCTGGAAGTGGTGCAGGACTTTCGCAGTGAGCGTCACGCCGTATGGGGCATCCGCGCGCGCAATCGCGAGCAGAACTTCGCCCTGAATCTGCTGATGGACCCGGATGTCGATCTGGTCACCATCCTGGGTGCGGCGGGTACTGGCAAGACCCTGCTCACGCTGGCTGCCGGCCTGTCGCAGACGCTGGACCTGAACCGCTACAGCGAGATCATCATGACCCGCGTGACCATTCCGCTGGGCGATGACATCGGCTTCCTTCCCGGCACCGAGGAGGAGAAGATGGAGCCCTGGATGGGCGCGTTGATGGACAACCTGGAGGTGCTGGCAAAGCCCACAGAGGGCGGCGACTGGGGGCGCGCAGCCACGCAGGACCTGCTGCGCAACCGCATCAAGATCCGCTCGATGAATTTCATGCGCGGTCGTACGTTCCTGAATCGCTTCGTGATCATCGACGAGGCTCAGAACCTCACCTCCAAGCAGATGAAGGCGCTGGTGACCCGCGCAGGCCCAGGCACGAAGATGGTTTGTCTGGGCAATCTTGCACAGATCGATACGCCCTATCTGACAGAGTCCACTTCGGGCCTGACCTATCTGGTGAGTCGCTTCCGCGAATGGCCACACGCCGGGCATATCACGCTGATTCGCGGAGAACGCTCGCGGCTGGCCGATTTCGCCTCCGACAAGCTCTAGGGCCGGGCGCTGGCGGCCGAAGCTACCGCCAGCGGGGCTCCGGCGTCGCCGGCATCCATGCCGCTCGCCCGCACGTATAATCAAGGCATGAGATTTCCCGGAACTGGCGGCCTGAAAACACGGTCATATGCCACATCGACCAGCTGCCGATGGACGGCATTGTGACCCACCTGCTGCGCGCCCTTGTCCTTCTGCTGGTCAGCCCCGGCCTGGTGCTTGCCAATCCGATGAACCTGCCGGACATGGGCAGTCCTTCGGATGCAGCCCTGTCGAAGGACCGCGAGGCGCAGATCGGACGCATGGTGCTGCGCCAGCTTCGCGATGCCGGCATGGTGATGGAAGATCCCCTGGTCGACGAGTACATCCAGGATCTCGGCCAACGCTTGGCGGGCCATGCACACGACGGTGATTTCCGCTTTCGCTTCTTCGTTGTCGATGATGGTGCCATCAATGCTTTCGCGATGCCGGGAGGCTATATCGGCATCAATCGGGGCCTGATCGAGGCCAGCCGCAATGAAAGCGAACTTGCCGGCGTGGTCGCCCATGAGATCGCGCACGTCACCCAGCGCCACATCTCGCGCTCGATCGCTGCAAGCCAGCGCACCTCGATCATCGCCGCCGCGGCCATGCTTGCTGCCGTCGTGCTCGGCGCCGCCGCCGGTGGCGATGCCGCGATGGGCGCGATGGCGATGGGACAGTCCTACGCGATCGAACAGCAGATCGCGCATACCCGATCCAACGAGTATGAAGCTGATCGTATCGGCATCGGCGTGCTCGCCTCCGCCGGCTTCGATCCGGAGGGTATGCCGCGTTTCTTCGAGGTACTGCAGCGACGCTACGGACTGGCAACAGCCGGTGTCCCGGAGTTCCTTCGCACCCACCCCGTGACCACCGACCGCATTGCCGAGGGCCTGAGCCGCGCGCGACAGCTCGACCGTCCAGATCAGGTCGACGATTCGCTCAGTTACAGGCTCACGAAGGCGCGCTTGCGTGTACTCTCCAGCGCCACCCCAGAGGCTGCGCGACGGTGGTTCGAAGACGAGCTGCGCCGCTACGAGGTGACCGATCCCGGGGAGACCGATCCGGGACTCGAATACGGGCTGGCGCTGGCCAGTCTGCGGCAGGGGCAATCCGACCTCGCGATGCTGTCTTTTCGCGGCAAGCTCGAGGCGCAGCCGGAGGTCATCCAGTATCACATTGGCCTTGCACAGTCCTACCAGGCCACCAGTGACCTCGCGCAGGCGATTGGCGTTTACGAAAACGCGGTGAGACTGTTTCCTCGGAATCTACCCCTGGTAATCCACTATGCCGAGGCGCTGCTCAGCGACAATCGCGCCGCCGAGGCCCATGCCGTCCTGCTGGATCTGCTCAACACGGTTCCGCCAACGCCCGAACAGATCCGTCTGATCGCGATGGCCGCCAGCGCGTCCGGCGAGGTTGCAGAGGCACATTACTACATGGCTGAGTACCACATCGTGAATGGCAACGCGCCGCTGGCCGTGAACCAGCTGCGCATGGCACTGGCCGCCCCCACCTTGAACTCTGTACAACGCGCGCGCTTTCAGGCGAGGATCGAATGGATTTTCGACAATGTCCCTGACGAACTGCGCCGCGAACTCGAACGACAGATGCTGGCGCCCGAAAGCCGCGATGTTTACCCACCCGCGTGACTGTGGATTTCCCATGCGGGCTCATCTAGAGTGGCGCGCCAGTCACAGGTCCTGCAGCGCTTGACGTTGCCTTTTCACTACGGACTCCTTTACGCATGTACCGCTTGACCCTCACCGTCCCACTCACCGCTGTGCTCCTGCTTGGTACGGCTGCCTGTGCCAGCACCCCGCGCGATGCCCAGGCCAGCCCTGAAACCAATGACAGGGCAGTCGCCGAGCAACCCCGTAACGTCGACCCGCTGGAGCCGCTCAATCGCTTCAACTACCGGGTGCACCGCATCGGGGACCGCTTCATACTGCGTCCTGTCGCGCGCGCCTACCAGAGCGTCACCCCGCAACCGGTGCGCACGGGGGTCACCAACTTCATGCGTAATCTCGGCATGCCCGTGGTCATCGTCAACAGCATGTTGCAGGGCAAGTTCAGCCAGGCGGTCGACAACACAGGACGCTTTCTGGTGAATACGACGATCGGCCTGGGTGGCCTGATCGATGTCGCCTCGCGCGCCGGGCTGGAGCGGCCCAACGAGGATTTCGGACAGACCCTGGGCACGTGGGGCGTGTCCGCAGGTCCCTACGTATTCATTCCCTTCCTCGGGCCGACCACACTGCGTGATGGCGTTGGCACCGCCGTCGATGCCTTTGCCCAACCGCTGTTTTACTACGATAACTCCAGCGTGCGTGACAAACTTGTGATCCTCGCCGCCGTGAGCGCACGTGCCGGACTGCTGTCCATCGACGGCAATGTCGACAGTGCCGCCGATCCCTACCTGTTCATCCGTGATGCCTACCTGCAGCGTCGTGAATTCCTGATCTACGACGGCAACCCTCCGCAGGACGGTGTCTACGATCTCTACGATCTGGACGAACTGGAGGATCTTGAGGAACTGGACGATCTTTAGTCCGATTACCGGCGCCTGAGCTCGAACGGATTGCCGAGATAGAAGTAGAAGCTGCCCTGGCCGCGGTCGTTGCGGCCCCATGCGAGGTACACGGGCCCGAGAATCGTGTCCAGACCCAGGAAGGCACCAGCCGAGAACACCAGGTCATCCAGGGCCATGTCGGACCGCTCGCTCCACACATTGCCGGCTTCGAAGGACATCCCCACATACATCGGCAGAAACCGCAGATCGCCGACACGTCGATACAGCGCCATGCCGCCGACCGCCGACTGGGAGCCACTCAACGCCCCGGGCGCAAGCCCGGTCAACGCACCAAAGCCGCCAGCACGGAATTCGCGAGCAAGCGGCAGCGTATCGCCCCAGGACAGCTCGAGCCTGCCGCGTGTAAGCAGGGTCCAGCGCTCCATTGTCAGGGCGCCCGTGCCGGCCAGTTCAAGTGTTTCCCAACGACCACTGCCGCCCAGGCCCGTGAAGGCCCGGGCGAGGCGAAACTCGCCAAGGACACCCCGGTCGGGGAAGTTGACGTTGTTCAGGCTGTCGTAGACGCCGGCGACACCAAACGTGGCGATACGCTGACTCCCGGGCGCCCTTGGGAACGCGCCACGCAGCAGCGTCGTGGAATCCGTCGCCCGTTCGAGTTCCGCGCGCAATTGCAGCCTGTTGTCGAAATTGCGGCCCAATGCCAGCCGAGCGCTGGCCGTGCGCAGCTCGACGGTGCCGACAGGTCGCATGCCCTCGAACACGTCACGCCGCCAGAGATCGTAGGCCACCGTGGGTTGAATGAACCAACCGGCAGCGGGTTCGAGGGGCTGGTAAAGATCGAACTCCGCACCTGCACGCTGGCCGATAGCCGCGCGCACACGCACCTCCCCGCCCAGCTGATTGATCGCATTGCGCGTGTAGGCCATGCCCAGCGTGAACTCATTGATGGCATCGAAATCGCTTTCCAACGCGATGCCGAACTGCAAATAGTTCGGCCCCCATTTCCTCTGATCCGCGGTGACGACAAGACCTCGGCCGCGAACCTCGTCGATCACCAGGTCATAACGCACGGCATCGAACACATCCAGTGCATAGATCGCGTCAAGGTTGCGTTCGAGCTCATCGAGGTCAAGCGCGTCGCCAGGTTGCACCGTGATGCGCGACGACACGATGGCGTCGTTCAGCCGGGACCGGTTCTCGACGTCGATGAAGTCCACCACCGTTCCCGGCGCCTGCGCCAGCCGGGGACTCTGGGCCCGGGGGCCAAGGCGCGCCGCGAGCGCGCGCAGCGCGTCGGTCGCCTCGCGTGCCGCCCGCTCCCCCAGCGCTACCGCCTCTGGCGCACGCGGGAAGTCCATTGCCGAGATGTCGCCGAGCTCGGGCGTGACAAGGATGTCTGATGGCCCCAGCCGCGCCAGGGAGATTTCGGAGTTGCGACGCGTCAGCAGGTTCGTGAGCTGCTGCGTGATACGAAATACCGAATCGAGTTCCTCGCGGCCAAACAGCGGCGAGGACAGATCCACGACGATCAGCACGTCAGCGCCCATGGCCTGCGCCACTTCGACGGGCACGTTCATGGCCACGCCACCGTCCACCAGCATCTGGTCGTCGCGCATGACCGGTGTGAACACGCCAGGGACCGACATGCTTGCGCGGATCGCCTCGACCAGACTCCCCGAGCCCATGATGACCGGCTCCCCGGTCGCCAGGTCGGTCGCGACGGCGCGAAACGCAATGGGTAACTGGTCGAAATCCGTGACGGTGATGTGATCCTGCAGAATGCGCTTGAGGACCTGATCCAGATGCTGACCCTGCAGCACGCCGATCGGCACCTGTATCCCTCCTCGGTTGAACCCCAACCGGCGCTTGACCAGCAGGTCCCGATCGAGCATCTTGCGGCGCATGGTGCGGCCCGGGCGATCCGGGTCGTCTGAAAACGCGCGATCCCAGTCCATGGTGTCGATGACACGCTCGAGATCTGCGGCGCTCAGGCCGGTGGCGTAGAGCCCCCCCACGATGGCCCCCATCGAGGTGCCCGCGATGACATCCGGGCGCAGACCCAGTTCTTCGAGGACCTTGATCACGCCGATGTGCGCTGACCCGCGGGCGCCACCGCCGGCAAGCACGAGGCCCAGTCGCGGGCGCGTCTCACCCTGCGCCACCTCGGGTGCGCCTGCCTGAGCCGTGGCGGCCGGCGGCTCGTCGACAGACCTGGCATGCACCGGGGCGGTCAACCCCAGCATCAGGGCCGAAAAAAGTGCCAGACCGCCCAGCCGAGGCTGCGCCAGCAGCGTCACCGACAGCCGCCCATGGTGCAGGGCCTCAGTCAGCGGCGGAGCAGGTCGTCTCGTCCACCGTCGTGGCAGGCGACAGACCCAGAAGCTCGGCAACATCGCTGATGTCAGCGATACCCAGCAGCGAGGACGGCACGTTTTCGAACTCAAGCGCCATGCCCGCGTGATGTGCCCAGCATCGCCACTCGATCAGCAGTGCCAGACCGGCAGAGTCACCCTCCTCGACGCCGCCCAGATCGACGACAAGTTTGCCGTGACCGGAGACGCGCTCGCGACTGCGCTCGAGCAGGCGCGCATCGACGGTCTCGAAGGTCAGGCGCCCGTCGACGCGAACCCGTCCCTCACCCTCGGCGGTAAAGCTGACTTCAGAGGCCACGCCGGCTTACGCCGCATCGCCACGGGCAGCGTCTTCGCGGGCAGCGGCATCGTCCCCTTCTGCGGACGCTGCGATGCCACCCTGGCGCTCGAGGCTGGCGATCACGTCGTCGAGCCCGCGACGACGGATCTCTGCGTCGTACTGTTCCCGGAAGTTGCGAACATAGGAGATGCCCTCGGCGACGACGTCGAAGACTTTCCAGCCGTCGTCGGTCTCGCGCAGCATATAGCTGATGGCCACGCTGGTCCCATCGGAAAGACGCACTTCGCTGTCCACCCGCGTGCGGCGCGGGTCGATCTCCCCCCGCACCGGACGCACAACCAGCCGATCGGGCGAAAAATCCGTCGCGGTGTCGGCGTACTGGCGCATCAGCGCTCTGTACAGGCCGATGGCGAAACGGCGGCGCTGCTGGGCGGAAGCCTCGCGCGCGTGGCGTCCGAGCACCAGATCACCGGAGCGCTGCACATCGAAAATCGGCAGAAGGATGTCGTCGATTGCCGAATAAAGCGCCTCCGAGTCACTGGCGAACTCATCACGCCGCGACTCCAGCACGTCGAGTGCCTGCCGGGCCGTGGACTCGATAACCTCGGCCGGGCCGAGCGCTGCACGATTCTCTGCCACCGCCATCTTGCCCATGATGGCAAAACCGAAAATCATGCATGCAATTGTGATTGATCTAGTCATTGTCTTCTTCCGACTCGTCTTCCGATTGCGAAAACAGGAACCTGCTGATGAGACTCTCCAGGACCAGCGCCGACTGCGTGATATAGATCTCGTCACCGTCGCGAAGCGCGTCCATCGAGCCGCCGGCCCCGATACCGATATAATTGCCACCCAGCAACCCGGCCGTCAGGATCGATGCCTCCGAGTCCTCCGGGATCTGATCGAACTGCCTGTCGACCTGCATGGTCACCACCGCATCGAGACGCTCGCGATCCAGCTCGATCTTCTCCACCCTGCCGATCGTCACGCCCGCCATTGTCACCGGCGCGCGTGGGGTCAAGCCCCCGATATTCTCGAAGCGCGCGGTGATCGCGTAGGTGTCCACCCGCCCCATCCCACTGCCGGTCGTCTGCGTGGTCAGGAAAAAAAGCGCTGCCAGTCCAAGAAAGACAAACAGGCCTGTGCCAAGTTCAACCGTTCGTGTCTGCTGCATTGCGGTATTCCTCGATCAAAGCAGTGCTGCGGTGATCATGTAGTCCAGGATAAGCACCGCGACTGCGGTGATCACCACGGTTCGGGTGGTGGCCCGCCCCACGCCCTCGGCGGTGGGCCAGGCCGTGTAGCCTTCGTAGACGGCCACCAGGCTTGCGGTGATGCCGAACACGACACTCTTGAAAATGCCTTCGCGCACATCGTCGATCCCCACCAGCGACTGCATCTGGGACCAGAATACGCCAGGATCCACGCCCATCAGTGCGACACCGATCATCCAGGCACCGAAGATCGCAATCGAGGTGAAAATCGCAACCAGCAGCGGCATCGCGACGATGCCACCGAGAAACCGTGGCAGCACCACCCGCTTCATCGGGTCCACAGCCATCATTTCCATCGCGGAGAGCTGATCCGTGGCTTTCATCAGACCGATCTCCGAGGCCAGTGCCGTGCCTGCCCTACCGGCGAACAACAGCGCGGTGACCACCGGACCAAGTTCCTTGATTACAGCCAGCGCCGTCGCGCCACCCAGCATGTTCTCGGAGTTGAATCGCGACAGCAGATCGAAGCCCTGCAGCGCCAGCACCATGCCGACGAAGAACCCGCTGAGCATGATGATGACGAGCGACAGCGCGCCGGTGTTGTGCACCTGGTGCACCACCAGCCTGAAGCGCATCAGCCCGGCCGGGGTGTAGGCGATCAGACGGCCAAGAAAGATGGCCATGCTGCCCAGCGCATGGATGAAACTCGCCAGCGTGGCGCCGAGCTCGCGGATCAGGCCCATCAGGGTCGGCTCGGTGCGTCGAGCAGATCGACCGCGTAGTCGCGCGCCGGAAAATGGTAGGGCACCGGGCCGTCGGCCTCCCCATGCATGAACTGGTGCACCAGCGCGGAATCCTGCGCCAGCAACTCGCGGTGGGGGCCATGCGCGACCACGCGGCCTTCGGCGAGCAGAAAGGACTCGTCGGCCACCGCCTCGAGTTCGTGGATATCGTGTGAGACGACGATGCTGGTCAGGCCCAGGGCATCATTGAGCTGTCGGATCAGGCGCACGATCACCCCCATCGAGATCGGATCGAGGCCCACGAAGGGCTCGTCGTAGATCAGGATATCCGGATCCATGACAATGGCCCGCGCCAGCGCCACGCGCCGATTCATGCCGCCCGATAGCTCAGCCGGGTACAGGCGCGCGGCCCCGCGCAGCCCCACGGCATGCAGTTTCGTCAGCACGATGTGCCGGATCAGGCGCTCGGGCAGGCGCGTGTGCTCGCGCAACGGGAAAGCCACGTTATCGAACACGTTGTAGTCGGTCAGGAGCGCGCCATTCTGAAACAGCATGCCCATCTGGCGCCGAAGGTCATACAGGCGCTTCAGCCCCAGGGTGGGCACCTCGTAGTCGCCCACGCGGACGCTGCCCTCATCCGGTCGCAACTGACCGGTAATCAGACGCAGCAGAGTGGTCTTGCCGGTGCCGCTGGGGCCCATGATGGCCGTGACCTGGCCACGGCGGATGTTCATGTCCAGGCCATCGAAGATCGTAAGCTTGCCGCGCCGAAAGCTTACCCCGCGCATCTCCACCAGATATTCACCCGGATCGTCCGCCCGCGTATGGCCTGAATTGGCGCCGGAGGCGCGCAGCACAGTGCTCACGTCATTGCCTTCCTGAACCTGGCCCGCCTGAGCGCACGCGCGTCAGGCCGCGCGCTCCATATCGACCGAATATTCGCCGAGGGTTGCCAGACCATTGAGGCGGGCACGCAACGCCAGGGCCTGCTGACCCGCCTCGAGGTTGGCGGGTTTGCCCCCCCACGCCTTGAGCGCGGGCGCCTGCAGCGCACGTCCATAGGAGAAGCTCAACTGCCAGGGCAATTCGAACGCCGCATTCATCGCGTTGAGATGGGCGGTGGCCAGCTCGTCGCTCTGGCCGCCGGAGAGAAACGCGATGCCCGGTACCGCGCTGGGCACATAGCGCGTCAGACAGCGCACAGTCGCCTCGGCCACCTCCTCCACGCTCGCCTGCTGCGGACACTTTTTGCCCGCAATCACCATATTGGGCTTGAGCACCATGCCTTCGAGAAAGACCCGATGACGATGCAGTTCGGCGAACACCTGCGAGAGGGTCTCACCGGTGACCTCCTCGCAGCGCGCGAGGTCATGCGCCCCATCCATCAGCACTTCGGGCTCGACGATCGGCACGATACCGGCCTCCTGACACAGCGCTGCATACCTGGCCAGCGCATGGGCGTTGGCGCGGATGCAGAAGTCGGTTGGAATACCGGTGCCGATATCGATCACCGCGCGCCACTTGGCGAACCTGGCGCCGAGCGTCGCGTACTCGGCGAGCCGCTCGCGCAGGCCATCGAGACCCTCGGTGATCGTCTCACCCGGAAACCCCGTCAGGGCCTTGGCGCCGGCATCGACCTTGATGCCCGGAATCATGTTGTGGTCGGCGAGAAACTTCGGAAACGGGGTGCCATCCTTGCAGGCCTGACGCAGCGTCTCGTCATAGAGGATCACACCGCTGATGTATTCGCCCACACCGTGGGTCGTAAACAGCATTTCGCGATAAGTGCGGCGGCTTTCCTCGGCATTCTCGACGCCGATGCCGGCGAAACGCTTGCCTATGGTGCCGGTGCTCTCGTCTGCGGCAAGGATGCCCCTGCCCTTCTCGACCATGGCGACAGCCACCGCATGCAAGTCGTGCGCATTCATTCCAGAACTCCTCCGGGCAAGATGGACTCAAGGTGGACGGCGCGAAACACCCCGCGCCTCTCGGATAGCCGTCAAGCATACCAAAATCAGGCTATTGCGCGGCAGCGCATAGGGCCTCACCCATGCTGCCTGCCGCCGGGCCACTGGTGCGTCGAGTCAAACAGGACTAAAATAGGCCTATATGACGCTTGATGAGAAACCAGCATGTTGCGCATGAGCCGACTCACCGACTACGCCACCGTCGTGCTGGCCCACATCGCTGCGGCGCCTGAGCGGCTGCACACGGCCAGCGAACTTGCCGCCGGTACGGGGCTGACCCAGACCACGGTCAGCAAGCTGCTCAAAGCGCTGGCCCGAAACGGATTACTCAGTTCCCAGCGCGGGGCCAGCGGCGGCTATACGCTCGCACGACCCGCTGCGCGCATCAGCGCCGCAGACGTGCTCGACGCGCTCGAGGGCCCCGTGGCGCTGACCGAATGCAGCAGCGACGAAGGTGGCTGCGAGTACGAAGCGAAGTGCCGCGTCGGCAACGCCTGGCAGGTCATCAATGCCGGGATCCGCAACGCCCTCGAAGACATCAGCCTGGTCGATCTGGTGTCGCGCAATCCGCGGTTTGGGCCGCTGCGCCTTGGCGCCGCGTCTGCAGGCGATGCAACGACCGGGGGAGATGCCGGCATACCGCTGCATTTCCGACCGCGCGCCTGACCGCCGAACAGACTCCGGGACTCAAAACCATGGCTACCAACGAAGAACAGATCGAACGCCTCGTTTCGCGCAAGTACAAGCACGGGTTCTTCACCGAGATCGATGCGGACACGGTTCCGCCCGGGCTCAACGAGGATGTCATCCGGCTGATTTCGCTGAAGAAGGAGGAGCCCGAATGGCTGACGCAATGGCGGCTCAAGGCATACCGACACTGGCTGACCATGCCGGAGCCCAAGTGGGCCCATGTGCACTATCCTCCGATCGACTACCAGGCAGTGTCGTACTTCTCAGCGCCCAAGCGCCCGGAGGACATGCCCCAGAGCCTCGACGAGGTCGACCCCAAGCTGCTGGAGACCTACGACAAGCTCGGCATCCCGTTGCATGAACGTGCCCGCCTTGCCGGCGTGGCCGTGGATGCCGTATTCGATTCTGTGTCGGTGACCACTACCTTCAAGGACAAGCTCGCCGAGGCAGGCGTCATCTTCTGTTCATTCTCCGAGGCGGTGCGGGAACATCCGGAACTGGTACGCAAGTATCTGGGTTCGGTCGTACCTGTCCGCGACAACTATTTCGCCGCACTCAACTCCGCCGTGTTCACTGACGGCTCGTTCGTGTTCATCCCAAAGGGCGTGCGCTGTCCGATGGAGCTGTCGACCTATTTCCGCATCAACGCGGCCAACACCGGGCAGTTCGAGCGTACGCTGATCGTCGCGGAGGAAGGCAGCCACGTCAGCTACCTCGAGGGCTGCA
>CAYLNP010000037.1:0-17703 GCA_964384925.1 uncultured Woeseiaceae bacterium | reverse complement strand
GGCTGATTTCACCGGAATTGCTCGTCGAAATAGAGGCCGACGCGTACATTGGCGCCTAGGGCCGGGCATCTGCGTGGAGCAGCCGTGGCTGCACCGGCCGGCACGAACAAGAGGAAAACAGATGGCGTGGGTCATTCTCGTTGTCGCCGGGCTCTTCGAGGTCGGATGGGCCATCGGGTTGAAGTACACGGAAGGCTTTACACGGCTCTGGCCTACCGTCTGGACTGTGCTTACGATGGTGATCAGTCTGTGGCTGCTTGGCATCGCCATGAAGACGCTGCCCGTGGGTACCGCCTACAGCGTCTGGGTTGGGGTGGGAGCGGTCGGCACGGTGATTCTCGGCATCGTCCTCATGGGTGACCCTGTGAATGCGGCACGGCTCATCAGCGTCGGGCTCATCATTGCTGGCATCATTGGCCTCAAGCTTGCCACCCCCGCCTGACCATTCGCTGAGGCGCTTATGACTATCGAAAGCCAGCGTGACATTGACGGCCTCCGGCGGGTCGGTAGCGTCGTTGCTCGGGTGCTGCAGGAAATGCTGGCATCCCTTGAGCCAGGCATGACTACCGCCGAGCTCGACAGCATCGGCAGCAGACTGCTGGATCGGGAAGGCGCGCGATCCGCGCCTAGGTTAACCTACAACTTTCCGGGTACAACGTGCATCAGCGTCAACGAGCAGGCAGCTCATGGAATACCCGGTGCCAGGATCATCCACGGTGGCGACGTAGTGAATGTCGACGTCTCAGCGGAGCTGGATGGATACTTTGCCGACACCGGTGGAACCCGGGTTGTTCCACCATCGACACCGGCCAAGGACAGGCTGTGCCGCGCCACACGGCGCGCGTTGCGAGAAGCGATCAGCGAAGTCAGAGCCGGCAACAGGCTGAACCGAATCGGCAAGGCGGTGCAGCGTGTCGCCAGAACGCATCGCCTGAAAGTCATCAGGAATCTCGCCGGACATGGCGTCGGCCGCAGCCTGCATGAGGCTCCAGAGGGAATCCTTGGCTATTATGATCCGAGCGATCCTCGGGTTCTTCGTGAAGGCATGGTCATTGCGGTGGAACCATTTTTGTCCACCGCGACCACGTATGTGCGGGAAGGCGCCGACGGCTGGACACTGGTGGGCGCCAAGGGCAGCTTGTCCGCGCAGTACGAACATACGCTGATCGTGACCCGCGGCGCGCCAATCGTGCTTACACTGGCCAGGCAAGCGTAAGGAGATAGTGCATGTTCAGTCACGTGATGGTCGGAACGAACGACATCGAGCGATCGAGACGTTTCTATGACGCGGTCCTTGGGGTGCTTGGAGCCGGCGGGCCGCTTGAGAACACAGCGGCCACCGGTCACGCGCGACTGTTCTACCGTCACGATGGTGGCACCTTCTGTGTCAGCGAACCGATTGACGGGGAAGCCGCAACCATCGCAAATGGCGCAACGATCGGCTTCAAATGCCAATCGCCCGAACAAGTGCGGCAGTTCCACGATGTCGCGGTCGAGTACGGCGGCACCTCGATCGAAGAGCCGCCGGGATTGCGCAAGGGTGCGATGGGCGCGCTTTTCCTAGCCTACGTCCGAGATCCTGATGGTCATAAGCTCTGCGCGATCCACCGCCCCAAGCCCGGAGCTGAGTCGGGTGGTGGATGAATGCGGCACCACATCCGACACGAGATCGACCAGGTCAATCCGTTTGATACCAAGGAGTACCAGGCCAGGCTCGCGGCTTTGCGATGGGTCGATTCGGGTGCCGAGCTCTGCCGGCTGGAGAAGCCTGCGAAGCCCCCCCAACATCTTGTTTCCTACTTCGTGCTGGTAGACGATGACCACCTGCTGCTGGTCGATCATATCAACGCGGGACTGTGGCTGCCCTCCGGTGGACATGTCGAACCCAGGGAGCATCCGCGCGACACCGTCAGACGCGAAGTGGTGGAGGAATTAGGCATCACCGCGCAGTTCCTCAATGAATCGCCATTGTTCATCACACTTACGCAGACCGTAGGGCTGACCGCAGGACACATCGATGTCTCGTTGTGGTACGTGTTGCGTGGCAGTCGCAAAGATCATATCGATTTCGATCGCAGCGAGTTTCGCGGGGTCGCGTGGTTTCATCGCGACGATCTTCCGTTCAATCGCTCTGATCCCGAGATGCGCCGCTTTGTAAGCAAGCTCTATGGTCCCACTGGGCAGCCGCAACCACACCCGCCATCATGACGAAACATCGCATCTACACAATGAGCTTCGCCAGTGTCTATCCTCACTATGTGGCAAAGGCGGAGAAGAAAGGTCGTACGAAGGCGGAGGTCGATGAGATCATCCGGTGGCTGACCGGTTACAGCCAAAAGCAGCTTGATAGCCAGCTCGAAAAGCACACGGACTTCGAAACCTTCCTGGCACAGGCACCCCGGATGAACCCCTCGCGGACTCTCATCAAGGGGGTGGTGTGCGGGGTGCGTGTGGAAGAAGTAGGAGAGCCGACGATGCGGGAAATCCGCTACCTCGACAAGCTCATCGATGAGCTGGCGAAGGGCAAGGCCATGGAGAAGATCCTGCCCCAGTGACGAAAACCCCGGGTGCTACAGTGGAGTCGCCAACCTGAACACAACAGAGCGCATCCTGGCGGCGGCATTCGGCCTGTTTCTGGCAGGCGTGGGTGTCTATACGGCTTTTCTCAGCGGCGCGCCCTTGCACTGGGCCGTGCTGGTTGGGGGTGGCCTGACATTGCTCGGAGGCAATCTGGCTTACAGCGCCTTTAGCGGCCGGCCCTCATGGTTGTCTCGCGTCGGGCCCCTGCCGTGAGCTCGACGTTGCATGACAGTACGCAACGTCCATGAACGAAAGTTCAGCGCGAGCGATCCGGTCGGCGCCCTGATCGACTCGCTCGCCTCGCCGGCCGACGCACTCTGGCCGGTCGACGCATGGCCCCCCATGCGTTTCGACCGGCCGCTGCAAACTGGTGCGGTGGGCGGGCACGGACCGATTCGATACATCGTTGAGGCATACCAGCCGGGAAGCTCGATCACGTTTCGCTTCAGTGCGCCGCAGGGGTTCAATGGATGGCATGGCTACGAGCTGCTGGCGAGCGGTGCCGACACCATCGTCCTACGCCATGTGCTCGAGATGACAACCAGCGGTCTGGCCACGCTGTCCTGGCCGGTGATATATCGACCTTTGCACGACGCCTTGATCGAAGATTCCCTTGCGAAGGCTCAGGCATCGATGGGCCATAAGCCGAGAGTCCAGCCATGGTCGGCCCGGGTGAGGTTCCTTCGATGGGTCGTTTCGCGCGGAACGGCGCGGTCGCAGATATCCACGTAAGAACAGAACTCACGTGGTCGACGGACACACCGCCGATCCGTGCCGCCTATCAGCAACTCCAGCCAGCGCCCGGCACCGACACGCACTGATCAGGTGCACCGTCCTGTTCCCACAGCTGCGTAACACCCGTCAGCGCCATTGCCTCGACGAAAGCCGGCTGAGCGCGCATGTCAGCCAGTTCAGGCCACCAGAGCTGTTCGAGCCAGCCGGCAGGACCTCGACGCGCCGCTGTCAGAACGGCTTCGGCACTGCGCTCCGGCTGGCCAAGCAATGCATACTCCAGCAAATGCTCCGCGGCGCGCAGGCGCGCGATCGGCGGAAGGGCTTCCAGGGCCGCCAGCGCCTCATCTCGCTGGCTATCATCCACCACGCCCTGGGCCACCGCGCGCGCAGCCGCTGCGTCGCCGTAGTAGGCTTCGAGCCACTGCGAGAACTGCTCGACGAAGCCTGCGCGGTCATCTGCACGCAGGGCCAGCAGTGCCTCGAACAGCGCCATGCCGTGGCCGGTGATCTCCTCTGCGATACCCGCGAAACTGCGCATGCCATCGTCGTCGCCAGCGATGCCGTGGGCTTGCGCGAGCACGCGATAGGCTTGCGCATCCAGTGGATCGGCGACAGCGGCCAGGCGTGCCTGCAGTCGCGCGCGCTCGGCATAGCCGGCATACAGCTGCAGCTGGGCGTGGATGCGCGCGCCACCCGGGCGCGCGCTCGGCCCCTGGGCAAGCCGCTCGGCGTGATGGAAGGCAGCCGGCCACAGACCCTGCTCCACGGCGTGGTTCATCAGCAGCGTGTGCGCACGCCAGTCGTCGGGGTCGATGTCGAGCAGCCGCTCGCCCAGAAGACGCGTCTGCTGTTGACGTTGCGCGTTGCGCTGCTCGATCTCTTCGGGCGCCGGAGCGGTTTCATCCGAACGGATGAAGCTCGCGGTCATCGAGCGCAGCGCAAGCAGGGTATACAGCGCCGGACTGTATTCCGGAGCCTGTTCGACGACCTCCTCGACCAGCTTGAGGGCCTCGAGTTGCTGCTCGCTGCTCCCGCGGGCGAGCTGTGTGCTGCGCAGGTACTTGCCGTACAGCCGTGGGTCGATGGGGGTGACATCGATCTCGGCCGCCACGCCGGCGCCGGTCAGCACACGTTCGGTTACTCGCGAGACGACGTTCGCCACCCGCTCCGAGCTGGCGTCGTCCTCCAGCGACCAGACGCGCGCCGCGCCTCTGAGCTCGCGCATCTGCATGCGCAGTTTCGGCGGGCCGTCAGGATCGCGAACCAGCACACCATCCACGGCGAAGTCGACGCCGAGCAGGTGAGCCAGGTAGGCGCCATCCAGATTTGCCTGCGCGGCAGCACGGGTGGAGTTGCACGACACCAGCCGCAGCCGGCGCGTTTCGACGAGCCGCTCGGTGATGGCATCGCAAAGCACGCCGCCCAGCGACGCGAGCTCTGCATCGGCGGCGTCGACCGTCGGTGCAAACACTGCCACACCTGGAAGCGCGTAGTCGCTCGGCCGATCCAGCACTTCATCCAGCGTGGCCGCCAGGGCGAGCGATCCCCCGGTCTGGTAGGGCCCATCGCCGGGGGGCCGCAGCAGTGTACGACCCACCACTGCGAGGGCCACCCCCGCCAGGATCAGCAGCAGGACGGCGAGGCGACGATCGAGGACTCCGCGGCTGCGCAACCGTCCGGCACGTTCATGTCGAGATCGGGCAGGGCGAGGGGTGATGGCCAAGGGGTCGAGTGTCATGGCAGCTCGGTGTGGCGGTCGACAGCGCGATTGTACGTCAAGGTTCGATCAACAGCCGCCGCCAGCGGCTGCTCTCCAGTGTGGTGCCGCGCTCGTCCAGGGCTACCACTCGCCAGTGCAGGTCACCAGCCTGCTCGCTGTGCCAGGGGGGTGCCTGGTAGGCCTGCACGCCGCCGACAACAAAGGCACTCACGACCTCGCCGTCGCCTGCCCGCAGCTCGACGCGGTAGGCGGCCGCGCCATCGACAGGCAACCAGGTAAAGCCCAGTGGCGAACCGATGACCAGGCGCTGATCAGCCAGCGGCCGCGTGGCGATCAACCGGCCGCCCCTCGGCAGTTCCGCCGCATCGGCATCGGTACCCACGAAATAGCGCAGCACGGGCAACGGGAAGCCTGCGATGCCGCCACTTTGCACGACGCCCGCGCCGGTCTCCGAGTCGCCTTCCTTGTCGGCGGACGTCTCGATTCGCAGCAGCACCAGATAAGGTCCCGCAGCCTCCGACGGAAGGCGCTCGGGATCCGGCCCCGGCAGCACCACTTCACCCGTCGGCGGCAGGAACACATCGAAGCGCGACAGCGTGGTGTAGCGGCGCTGCGAACCGCGCAGTTCCGGCGGCAGGCTGGGTTCTGGCAGCAGGTCTTCCAGCGCCGGGGGCTCTTCGCCGGGATACACCACCTCCCAGCGGCCCCGCAGGGCGCCGGTGCCGTTGTAGGCGATACGCGCCTCAATCGGCGAGAGCACCTCGCCGACCTCCACCACCGGCACCAGTTCGCGCGCCTCGCGCCCGGTCACGAACAGCAGTTCCACCTGAGTGAGCGCCAGGGGTACGCGGGCACCGCCGCCCGCGAGACGACAGGTCACCACCACAAAGCTGGATACACCCGTCGCGGTGTCGACGAACTCGCGGACATAGAAGAACGCGGAAGGATCCCCGTCACGTGCGAGCTGATAGGCGCGGCGGGCCACCGAGGCTGGGATGGTCATGATGTCGGTGAACAGGCTGCCACCTGCCACACTGCTGGCACGGCCGAGGTCGTTGCCGGCGGGCAGATTCCCAAGCAGCGTGCCCCCGACGCAGGGGTCAAAATTCACCACCACGTTCGCCGGCACCGTTACCTCGGCACACCAGTACGCACGTACCGGGACCTCTGTGGGCGTGAGACCCTGAAAGCTCAGGAACACACTGGTCACACCACTGGTGTTGACGTTGACCCCAGTGGGATTCACCCCGGTAAGCGACCAGGCTGGCGGCGCCAGGAGCAGCGCCGCGGCGGCCAGTGCTCCAAGTCTGCGCAGTGCTTGCATCGCGGGTTCTCCGTGCTCAGAAGGTAAAGGACAGGCCCGAGTTGAGCGTCCAGGTGCCGAAGCGGCTGTCAAAATCGAAGATGCGGTTTTCGTTCGAAGAAGATTGCCGCGAATAGGCCACGAAAAGCTGCGCCGGGATACGCCGTCCGGGCATCGGCAGCTCGACATTGCCTGAGAGCGTGGCGTTGAGTGAGCGGTTGCGCCCCTCCGCCTGCGCCAGCGAGTCGTGATTGCGTCCGCCCTGCCATGCGGCCGCGAACGCAAGGCGCTGGTTGATACGCCAGTTTAGACCGGCGTTGAGCGAGTCGCTGTAGCGGGCGAGGTCGCGTTCGATTTCCGCGTTGCGCGCACGAGAGATGCCGAGATTGAGCGACAGGGCGCTGCCGACCGTCCAGCTCACGTTGACACCGTGGTTGAGGCTCTTGAAGTCCGCCTGTTCGCGGCCGGGTTGACGATTGTCCTGGTCGGTGAAGTTCACCGCGTAGCCCAGTGAAGCCCGCCCCAGTGACCAGTTCGCCTGCAGCCCGTACTGCGAGGTCACCTGGTCGGGAAGGTGACTTGGCGAGTTGAACTCCGAAAATTCTGAAATCGGCTCGTTTGCCGCAAACTGGTGAATCCGACCCGCGCGCAGGGTCAGGTTCGGCCACAGAGAGCGGCCGGTCGCGGGGTTAGCGCGCAGCGAGCCCAGCGGCCAGCTGAAATCCGCTGTCGTGCCGCGTGTGCGAGTCTTCAGCACCGTCGGGATGTCGTCGAGATTGTCCTCCTGATCGCTGTGGCGCAGCTGGAGGCTGTAGCTGCCCAGCTGACCCGACAGCGCCACCGCGAGCTGCTGCAGGTCCGGCTGCACGAACGCGCCCAGGCTGCGGTAGAGCGGATCGACTCGCTGGAAGTTCGCATTGAGGCTGACGTTCGCATACTGGTTGTCGCCGACGCGACGGTTCTGCAGCAAGGCGATGCGGGTGGTCGCCATCCAGGCACTGTTGCTCTCCTCGATCACCGGCACCAGCGCCTGGCCGAACGACAGCAGCGGATCTTCCGGGTTCACATAGCGACTGCGCGCCCATGCAATCTCGCCGCCGACTCTGCGCCCCGGCGTCTGGGCGGCCAGCCGCAGGCCCAGTCCCCGACTGCGTTCGGCATCAGTGACCTGACCGATGTTGAAGCCTGATTGAGACGGACGCTCTGCGTCCATCCAGGACAGCTCCAGGCGCAGCCCGTCGGGCTGATTATTCAGCGGCGAAAACCCCAGCGTCGCCAGCGTCACCTGGTTTTCGTCGAAGTCCACGCCAAGCAGTCGCGAGTAGCCGGTCACCTGCTGCCCCGCCACCGCGGCGGCGCGAAAGTCCAGGCGGGAGCCTGCGCGCTGACTCACCTCGAAACCGCGGCTGGAAAGGTAGCTCACCAGCAGGGGATGGTTACCGACACTCAGTTGGCCGAGTTCGAAGGCGGTGTTCTGGTTGCGCAGGCTCACCAGGAAGTCGGCGAGATCGACTTTGGGGGCCGCATCGAAGCGCTGCCCAAAGCGCAGCGCCTCCTGGCGCACGCTGCTGCCGATCACCTGGGCGCGGCTGGACAGCTCCAGATTGCCGCGCGTATGGCGCGACTGCAGGGAAAAGTTGCCTGCCAGGTCGTGGTAGGTTGCGCGCTGCGGTGCAGGCGCCTGGTCGCGGTGTCCCTCAAGCCATTGGGACTTGTTGGTCATCGACAGGCGCGGAGAGAACTCGGATTCCTCGAAACCTGCGCGCGTGCGTACGCGCAGCGCTGCGCGGCCGACCTCCTGCCACCCACTCTGGCCCTCGCTGTAGACGACCACCTCGGTGTTGCCGGCGGGCAGCCGGGCGATCGAGGTGTCAACGTGCAGCAGGCCGGGCCCGGCGAGGGTTGCCAGCCCCGAATAGTCGTTTGGCCCGATCAGCACCCTGAGCCTCGCGCTGAGAAGCTCCGGGCGATCGTCGAGCCGGATCTCGAGTCGCTCTGCGCTGTCGACCCACCGGTCGGCGAAGTTGGTCTCGAGGATCGAGGCCTGCAGCGGCGCGGCACCGGCGAGCAGTGCAGCCACGCCGGCGGCGAGCGCAGGGACTCGACTGGCGTGCCGGCGCTGCCCCGCCTGTGGAAAGGCGGTGCGGGCCAGAGGCTGGCGAAGCAGCATAGGTGGGCTCCTTGCGGCGGTGGGCGGCTCTGGATCTGGCCCCCGACGCTACGCGGGCCGCTCGGGGCCCGGTATCCCATATTGATGGGAGGCACCCACCAGCGCGGTGCGCGCCCTCAGGCGCCGGGCGGGCCCCCGGTCGCCTGTGCGCTGCGGCGAATAAGGCCCAGCACGTGCTCGGGTCGCGCATGCGCGACCATATGCCCGATGCCGGGCAGTCGCTCGATGTGCACCGTCGGCAGATCCTCAAGCGCGCTGAGATGCAGGTCAGGTGCGAGGATTGCATCATCCTCGCCATAGAGGACATCGACGGGCACGCCAAGCTCGGCGTAGCGCGCCTGATAGGTCGCAAGTCCCTCATTGAGCGCCAGCAGGTCCTGGATGTTCGACATCACCTGCCGCGGCCGCCGCGCGAGCATCCCACCGCCGGCGGTCGCGAAATCATCGGGCACGGCCTGAGGATGGAAAACCCTGGCGAGCGTGTCATCGGCGAAGTGTCGTGACGCCGGGACCGCGATGGTCCATGCCAGCACCTTCTGCACCCAGCTGCGTTCGAGCATGGGGCTGTCGAGGGGAGGCTCGAGTGTGAAAACGCTGGTCGCCGGCGCCAGCAGCACCAGGCGCGACACCGTGTGCGGATGATCCAGTGCAAGCCCAAGTGCGACGGCGCCGCCCAGGGAATGTCCAACGATGATCGCCGACTCGATCCGAAGGCGTGTGAGTGTTGCGGCGATCACCTCCGCCTGATCGGCGAGCGCCGAGCTGCGCTGCGCCGGCCGCTCGCTGTAACCCGACCCCGGACGGTCGATGGCGATCACGCGATGGCTGCGCGCAAGCTCATCGGCGATCGGACTGAAGTTGCGGCTGCTGCCACCGAGTCCGTGGATCAGCACCACTGGGGGCCCTGCGCCCCGGTCGACGTAGTGGATGCGAGCGCCCTCGATCTCCATGAAGCTGCCCTGCGGGGGCAGCTGTTTTTCCACATCGCGCATCGTCATCACCGAGTAAAGCCCCAGTCCCGCCGAGAGCGCCAGCAGTGCGGCGCTGACAGCCACGAACTTTCGCGCGGTGCTCATTCGCGAACCGCAGGATCCGTCGCTGCGGGCAAGGGCTCGAGCAACGGCTCCGGCTGGAGCCTCTCCTCGCCGGTATTGCGATAGAGGCGGTCCTTGCCGGCCTGGCCGCTGCCGCTGGCCACCTCGAGTGCGAACCGTTCGCCGTCTCGGCGGCGGATATCCTCGGAGACCTCGCGCGCGGCGATGGGGTCCACACCCAGTGCCTGCAATGCCTGCCTGCCGAACAGCATCGCTGATTCGAAGGTCTCGCGGATCTGGAAGTCGACACCCGCCGTGAGCAGCTCACGCGCATGCTCGCGGTCCCAGGCCCGTACCATCAGGTGCGCGTGCGGGAACTGCGTGCGCACCAGCTGGGTGATCCGCGTGGCCGCGCCCGCATCGTCGACGCACACCAGGATGGCTCGCGCACTGCCGGCGCCAGAAGCCTCCAGCACGTCGAGTCGGGTGCCGTCACCGAAATACACCTTGAAACCGAAGCGCTCGGCGTTGCGGATCCGCTGGGGGTCGATGTCGATGATGCTCACATCCACCCGGCCGGCAAGCAGCGACTGGCTGGTCACCTGGCCGAAGCGTCCGAAGCCGATCAGCAGCACGCTGCCTCGCAGATCATGGCTGGCTTCCACACCGTCCATCGATACGGCATCCGGGCGCAACAGCGGCCGCACCAGAATCAGCAGCATCGGCGTGATGACCATCGAGAGTACGACGATCGCGGTGAGGTTCGAGTTGACTTCCGCATCGATGAGCCCGACGCCGGCGGCCGCCGCATAGAGCACGAAGGCGAACTCACCGCCCTGGGCCATCAGTACCGCACGATCCAGCGCCTCGACGTGCCCGCTTCGCAGCAGGCGCGCAACGGCATAGATGCACACGCCCTTGGCCAGCATCAGGGCGGGCACCAGGGCGGCAATCAACGTCCAGTTCGCAGCCACCACGGCCAGGTCCAGCGACATGCCGACTGCGAGGAAGAAAAGTCCGAGCAGCAGGCCGCGAAACGGCTCGATGTCGGCTTCGAGCTGATGACGGAAGCTGGACTCCGAGAGCAGTACGCCGGCCAGAAACGCGCCCATCGCCATGGACAGGCCACCCATGTCCATCAGCAGCGCCGAGCCCAGCACCACCAGCAGCGCCGCGGCCGTCATTACCTCGCGCGCCTTCGATGCCGCCAGGATGCGAAACAGCGGGTTGAGCAGCCACAGGCCGACCACGACCAGCCCGGCGATGGCACCGATGCCGATGCCGATGCCGATCAGGCGCGAAGAGGTGCCGACGTCGGCCTGTACCGGCGCCATGAAGGCGACCAGTGCCAGCAGCGGCACGATCAGCATGTCCTCGAACAGCAGCACCGAGACCATCTTCTGGCCACGGGGAGCAGCGATGTCGCCGCGCTCGCCCAGGACCTGGAAGACGATGGCCGTGGAGGTCAGCACGAAACCCGATGCGCCGATGAACGCCACTATCAGCGACAGACCGAACGCAAGCCCCACGCCGGTCAGTGCAACGATGATCGTACCGATCTGGAGGGCGCCCAGCCCGAAGATCTGCCCGCGCAGATGCCACAGGTGGCTCGGCCGCATCTCCAGACCGATAATGAACAGGAACATCACGACACCCAGCTCGGCAATGTGCAGAATCGCCGCAGGATCGGCGAACAGCGCCAGGCCGAACGGTCCGATCACGAGGCCCGCGGCGAGATAGCCCAGCACCGACCCAAGGCCGATGCGCCGGAACAGCGGTACCGCGACCACGGCGGCCGCCAGCAACGATACGATGCGCACCAGATCCCCGGCGCTGTGCTCAACTGCCATGTTCAATCCCCGTGATCGACCTGCCGATAACCTGCGCGACGATACCGCACCGCGGCGCTCACGGCACCGGCACGCGGTCGTCCGGGCTGCAGGGGCGCCCACGGACACGGTATGCTTGCTGGCAGGATTTCAGTCATTGGAGCCGCGTCCATGAAGCTACGAGCCACCGCCCTGTCCGGATTTCTTGCAAGCTCCCTGTTGCTCGGCGGCTGTGCACCTGATCCCGCGCCGGAGGCAGGAGAGCGGGCCGCTGCAACGCAGGCCGAGGGTGCCGACGCGCCGGGCGAGCTTGCCGATGCCGACGGGTCGTTCAGCCCTCGCGAGCTGCGCACCGAGTACCACCAGATCCGCGTCAGCAAGGTGGCGGGGGGGCTGGAGCATCCCTGGTCCGTGGCGTTCATGCCGGATGGCAGCTTCCTGGTCACCGAACGCCCGGGCCGTCTGAACCGGATCACCGCCGAGGGCATCCGCACGCGCATCAGTGGCGTGCCGGAGGTCGCGGTCGCAGGCCAGGGCGGCTTGCTGGACGTCGTGCTGCATCCCGACCATGCCGACAACGGCTGGATCTACCTCACCTATTCCGGCGGCGACGATTCAGCCACCACGACGACGGTCGCACGGGCGCGCCTGGACGCCGATCGTCTCGTCGATCTCGAGGAACTCTTCACCCAGGATCGTCGCTCCCAGCCCGGCCGCCACTACGGCTCGCGCATCGCCTGGCGCGCCGATGGCACGATGCTGGTGTCCATCGGTGATCGCGGTGCCGAGCCGCCGCGCGCACAGGACCCGGCCGACCATGCAGGTACGGTGCTGCGCCTGAATGACGACGGCAGCGTGCCGGACGACAATCCCTTCGTAGGTCGCGATGACGTGCGCCCCGAAGTGTTCAGCTACGGCCATCGCAACATCCAGGGGATGGTCGTGGACCCCGCCACGGACAAGGTCTGGGCCACCGAGCACGGTCCGCGCGGCGGTGATGAACTGAATCTGGTCATCGCAGGCAACAACTATGGCTGGCCGAGCGCCGGCCGCGGACGCGATTACCGCACCGAGGAGCACTACGGTGAGGCGCGCAGTCTCCCGGACATGGTGGATCCGGTATACGAATTCCTGCCCACCCTGGCACCCTCCGGGCTCGCCCTGCTGACCACCGACACCTTTCCGCGCTGGCAGGGCAACCTGCTCGCCGGGGGCTTGCGTGCAGAACGCATCCGCAGGCTCGTCATCGAGGATGACACCGTCGTCCATGAAGAGGAATTGATCAACGGCGAGGTGGGACGTATCCGCGACGTGCGTGAAGGTCCGGACGGTGCGATCTACGTGCTCACCGACCACGAGGAAGGTGGACTCTATCGTATCGACCTGGTGGATTGACCCGCGCGCGGCTACCAGCCCATGCCGAAGTAGGTGATCACCCGCTGCGCGTTGTAAGGCGCCCAGGCCTCGAAATTTCGCAGGTGTCCGAATTCTTCGCGCAGCGCGTCGCGCACCTGGGGCGGGATCTCCTCGATCGGCATGCCCGCATCGAGGCGGCGTCTGGTCTCGCCGATGAGTGCCTGCAGGTAGCGCCGGCGCTCGGCGAGCAGCGCCTTGGGCGCCATTGGAATGCCATGGCCACCCACGGAGTATTCCCAGTCCCAGGACTCCAGGATCAGCAGGCTGCGGATCCAGTTGTGCAGTGAATAATCCGGAATGATCGGCAGCGGCATGCCGCCCGGCGTGGCCAGATCGACGATGAACGGGACGTTGACGTGATCGGGCGTCATGATCACGAGGCAGTTGCCGTGATTTCGCCCCAGGTAGCGCAGTTGCAGCGTGCGCTCGCCGAGGCTCAGGTCGTAGTCACCGCTGAAGGTCCAGTCCGGCCTGACGAGATCCGGGTGCGGCATGTCATAGAAGCTCGCCAGGCAGTTCTCGTGGCTGATGACCTCCGCGCCTTCGTCGACGAAGATCCCCGCGCCCAGGATGTGGTCCCAGTGGTCGTGGCTGTACACCACGTATTTCACCGGCAGGTCGGTGAGCCTGGCGATTTCCCGGCGCATGACCGCAGCGGCCTGCGGGCTGATCGGGTCGGTCACGATGACGCCTTCGCTGGTGATCAGGAAGATGTTGCGCGTGCCCGTGTAGCGGAAGCTGTAGTAGCCGGGGCCGATTTCGGTGACTTCATGACCGATCACCGGCACGGGCAGGGTTTCCTGCGCCGACGCCGTCCGCGCCGCGGCGGTGAGCAGCGCCACGGTCAGTACCACGGTCAGCACCAGCAGCGACGCGCGTGACCGCAGCTGCCGCGTTGCACACAGGGCCGCCACGGGTCAGGCGCCTGCAGGCGACATTGTGGGGATGCTCGCGGGCCTACGCGCAGGCGACGGCCGACGCAGCTTGATCAGGCGGTGGCGTTCGAGCTCGCGCAGGCGATGCAGCGCCAGGCGCTTGAGTGTGCGCTCGGCATCGGCAAACGCCGTGAAGCAGGGCGGGCGCCGTCGCAGTAAGGTCCAGTCGTTGAGTCGGAGAAGACGGCCCAGATGCTCGAGGTTGTGGTGAATGCACTCCATGTAGGGATTGCGCCCGTCGAAGACGAGTTCGAGGTAACGGTAGGCCCGATTGAACGTAACGACCAGGCGTCTCTGGGCCGACTCCTCGTAGAACGAGAAGGTCTGGCGCAGCAGGTCTCGCCCCGAACCGTAGACGACGCGCACGCCGCCTGCATCACTCTTTGCGACCGCGACGCCGCCGAGCACGAATTCCGGGAACAGCCGGTCCCGGCACTTCTCCAGATAGCAGCGATCGGCCATCTGCGCGAGCAGGTCGGCGGTGCCCATCAGGTGCCCGACGATGCAGTCGCGTGGATCTTCCAGCTCGATGTGATCGAGGTTCACCTCGTAGCCTGTGTAGTGGACGATCTGCGGCGCCAGCGTTGCCCATGCACCGAGGCCGATGCCCGGCAGGTAGTCGGCCAAGAAGCGACCGCTGCGTGAGACGTGGTTGACCGTGAACTCCGCGCCGGATTCCGTGCCGGCGTCGCGGATAAGGTGGCGGATATAGCCTGCATCGTGAAACAGTGCCGTCACCAGGCCCATCGCCGCGCGCTCTGCACCCAGCCGGTCGCCGGCATCGCAGGCCAGCTCATAGCCGCGCAGCAGCCGGGCCATGGCCAGCACCATGTCCAGCGTATGCTGCATGTCGTGATAGCTGGTGTCGCAGCCGACGTAACCGGGCGTCACACCGGAGAACAGCCGTTCGAAGTCGTGAAAGGCCAGCCACAGCGTATCGGTGGATGCGCTTGGCCAGGTGTCGCTGTAGAGCTCCAGCACCGCTGCACGCACTTCGGGCACGCAGCTTACGCGCACGCGGTTGGTGACGTCGTACTCGCTGCGACGTTCCTGCAAACGGTCATCACGCCTGACTGCCATCACGACAGTCTACCCGCCATGTGGCGATCTGGTGAAGTGGAGGTTACAGCGAGAAATCTGCGACCACCGGGGCGTGATCCGAAGGCCGCTCCCAGCGGCGAGGCTCGCGGTCGATTTCGCAACGGGTGCAACTGGCCGCCATCGCGGGATTGGCCAGGATCAGATCGATGCGCAGGCCGAGGTTGCGCCGAAACCCCGCCGCACGGTAGTCCCACCAGCTGAAGGTGGCCTCAGGCTGCTCGAAGCGGCGGAACAGATCTTCCAGTCCCAGTGACAACATCCGGCCCAACGCCGAGCGCTCCGGTTCGCTGCACAGAATCTTGCCGGCCCAGGCGACGGGGTCATGCACATCCCGATCATCCGGCGCGATATTGAAATCGCCCATAACGACAAGCTTCTCGTATCGGCCGAGTTCGCCGGCGAGCTGCGCGGTGAGCGCCTCGAGCCAGCCGAGCTTGTAGAGATACTTCTCCGATTCCACCGACTGCCCGTTGGGCACGTAGAGATTCCAGATCCGCACACCGTCGATGGTGGCGGCCATCACCCGACGCTGCGGGTCCTCCAGCCCCGCCACATCCCTCACCACATCCTGCGGCGCACTGCGCGCCAGCAACGCCACGCCGTTGTAGGTTTTCTGCCCCGAGAACACCGCGCGATAGCCGGCGGCCTCGAGCGCGGCCAGCGGAAAGTCCGGGTCGGTAAGCTTGGTTTCCTGCAGACCCAGCACGTCGGGTTGAGTCTGCGTAAGCCAGTCCAGCACGTGCGGCAGACGCACGCGCAGGGAATTGACGTTCCAGCTGGCGACCCTCATGCCGCGATCCCGCTCTGGCGCAACAGCGCGGCAGCATCCGGGCGCCGGCCGCGAAACGCGACGAACCCCTCCATCGCATCGCGCGCGCCGCCGACGGCGAGAATGTTGTCCACGAAACGCTGTGCCGTCGCGGCGTCAAATGCGCCGGCTTCCTCGAACGCAGCGAATGCATCCGCGGCAAGCACTTCCGCCCACTTGTAGCTGTAGTAGCCGGCCGCGTAGCCGCCGCCGAAAACATGCGAGAAACCGTGAGCGAAACGGTTGTAGTCGGGTACCGGCACCACGGCCAGCTCGCGGCGGACCTCGGCAAGCACGCGCTCGACGTTGTCAGTCCGCCCGGGCTCGTAGTGCGTGTGCAGACGGAAGTCGAACAGCGCGAACTCCAGCTGCCGCACCGACTGAAGCCCCGACTGGAAGACGCGCGATTCACGAAGCCGTTGCAGCATGCCGGCCGGCAGCGGCTCGCCGGTCTCGTGGTGGGCCGAGATCAGCACGATGGCTTCGGGCAGCCACGCCCAGTTCTCGAAGAACTGGCTGGGCAGCTCGACCGCATCCCAGGGCACGCCATTGATGCCCGACAGCGAGGGATAGTCGACCCGGGTAAGCAGATGGTGCAGCGTGTGGCCGAACTCGTGGAACAGCGTGACCACATCCTGATGGCTGAGCAACGATGGCGCGTCTTCATCGGGGGGCGGAAAATTGCAGATCAGGTAGGCGACGGGGTGACTGACCTCCGCGCCGAACGCAGCGCGCACGACGCACTCGTCCATCCACGCACCCGCCCGCTTGCCGCTGCGGGCGTACAGATCGATGTAGAACCCGCCGAGGTGGGCCCCGTCCCGCCCGTGGACGTCGAAATAGCGGGCATCGGCATGCCAGGTCTCGACGTCATCGCGAGGACTCACGCGAAGGCCGTAGAGTTGCCCGACGATGCGAAACAGTCCGTTGAGCACCTGCGGGACCGGGAAATAGGGCTTCAACGCTTCGTCGGACAAGTCGAAGCGTGCCTGCCGCAGTTTCTCCGAGTAGTAGCCGACGTCCCACGCAGCCAGCGTTCTGCCCGCCAGGGCCTCGAGCTCGGCGACCTCCCGTAGCGCATGGGGTCGGCAACGCAGCGCCAGGTCCTGCAGAAACGACAGCACCTCTTCGGTGGAACCTGCCATCTTGCGTGCCAGCGACAGCTCGGCGAAGTTGGCGAAACCCAGCAGCGTCGCGGCCTCGTGTCGGCACTCGAGGATGCGTTGCATCAGCGCGCTGTTATCGAATTTCGCGTCGTGGTCGCCCTGGTCCGAGCCGCGCGTCACCCAGGCACGATAGAAGACCTCGCGCAGCCGGGGGTCATCGGCGTGGGTCATCACGGCAACGTAGGTCGGCGGATCGAGCTGGAACAGCCAGCCCGGCTTGTCCGCAGCGCGGGCCGCATTGGCCGCGGCGCGCAGGGTGCTTGCCGGCAGTCCGGAGACCTGGGCATCGTCATCCGCGTGGTGACGCCAGGCATCGCTGGCATCCAGCAGGTTCTGCTCGAAACTGGCCTGAAGCTGTGACAATTCGGTCATCAGCGCGCGGAAGCGCTGCCGGTCTTCACTGCGAAGTGCCACGCCTGCCAGCCGGAAGTCGCGAAGGGCGTGATCGAGCAGTCTGCGCTGCGTGGCATCAAGCTGGCTGCCATCGCTGGCGATACGCTCGAATGCCTCGAACAGCATGCGGTTCTGTCCCAGCTCGCTGGCGTACTCGGAGAGCAGCGGCAGACATTCGTTATAGGCCTCTCGCAGCGCTGGTGCGCTCGCCACGGCATTGAGATGCGACACGGGCGACCAGACCCGTCCAAGCCGGTGTCCGAGACGCTCGAGACCCAGCACCAGATGCTCGAAGTCCGCTTTCCGGGGGTCGGCAAGCAGCGCCTCGAGGGCCTGCCGGTTGTCTGTGAGCACGCGGTTCAGCGCCGGCCGGACATGCGCAGCTTCGATCGCCGGAAAGCGCGGCAGCGCTGCCAGATCGAGCAGGGGATTGTCACTCATGAGTATCATCACCATCGATGTCCAAGGCGTCGATGATACCCGAGGCGCGGCGTTCTCCTGAGTCGGGTTCCG
>CAYLNP010000036.1:0-17816 GCA_964384925.1 uncultured Woeseiaceae bacterium | reverse complement strand
TGCTGCCGCTGGGCATTGCGCAGCTGCTCGCGCGTCGCGCGCGTCCGCTCTCGTAGGGCGTTCGGGAATGTTCGGTGCACTGATCAGGCACGACTTGCGGGTGCTCGTCCGGGAACGCAGCGCCTTGCTGGTGGCCGTGCTCAGCGTCGCGGCGGTGGTCTACGCGGTGTGGAGCGGCAGCAGCTGGAAGGCCGTGCAGCTGGCGGAGTTCGACGCCGCGCGTGCGGCGTACAACGACCAGGTCGCCACCGAGTCGGTATCTCTGCAAGCGCTCGGGCGCGGCGAATTGACGATCGCCGAGGCACCCTCGGCTGGCCTTCCGAATACCGTACAGGTGGAACTCCTGCAGCCGCCGGGTCCGCTGGCGGAGCTTGCGATCGGTGAAGCAGACCTGCGCCCGACGCGAGCGACGATCACTGCGATGGGTCGCGCGCAGGACATGTTTCGCTTCTACGAGGTGGACAATCCCGCGCTGATCGCGCTGGGGCGTTTCGACCTGGCCTTCGTCATCGTCTATCTCGTGCCGTTGCTGATTCTCGGGATGAGCTACAACGTGCTTTCCGCGGATCGCGAGTCCGGCGCCCTCGGGCTGCTTCTGTCCCAGCCGCTGACCGCGGCGCAGGTTGCGTGGGCGCGCATCGGCGTGCGCAGCGCACTGGTGGTCAGTGTCGTCATCGCAAGCATGCTGGTCGCGTGGCTCGTGCTGGCGCCTGGACCGATCGATCCCCAAGCGCTGCCACGACTTGGCTTGTGGGTGCTCGTGGTGCTTGCGTATTGCACGTTCTGGGCGTGTGCGGCGGCGTGCGTCGTGGCGCGGAATGGCAGTTCCGACAGCAATGCACTGACGTTGCTGCTGGTGTGGGCGGCGCTCACGATGCTGCTGCCGGCGGCGATTTCGCTCGTCGCCCAGAGTGTCAGCCCAACCCCCTCGCGTCTGGAGTACATCACCACGGCGCGCGCCGCCGAGAACTCAGCCAACGCTGCCGGCGGCGAGCTGATGCAGGGCTACCTGCTGGACCATCCGGAGATCGAGGCGACAAGGGAAGACGCCGTCGCGCCGTTCGTGCAGACCTTCGTACTGGTGCAGCAGCGTGTCGAGGCGGCAGTGCAGCCGGTGAGCGAGCGCTTTGACGAGCGACTGGACCGTCAGCAACGCATATCGCGCGCGCTTGCCTGGATATCGCCCGCAAGCCTGACCCAGGCGGCGCTTGCCGAGCTTGCAGGTACCAGCCTGACGAGGCACAGACGCTTCGAAGCCGATGCCCGCCAGCTGCGCCGCGACTGGCTCAGCGCCGTGGAGTCGCCGCTGATGGCGGGCCGACGGCTCAGTGCCGATGAGTTCACAGCGTTGCCACGGCCGGAGTTCAGGGAGGTGGCGATGGGGCGGGTGGCCGGTAGCGTGGCGCCGACGGTTCCGGTGCTGCTGGTGTTTGCATGGCTTGCGCTGGCCCTGGCGCACGCTGCCTTTCGCCGATTCAAGGCTGGCAGCGCAAGCGGGTAGCGTGTGTCACGACGCTGCCCGGACGTTTTCGAAATACTGCCTTCTCGGTCTCCACCAGCGCATACAACAGCACGCCAAAGACCACAATGCGCAACCATTCGCCTGCGCCGATGGCTGTGGTGGAGAACAGCGCCTGCATCGGTGGTGCATACGTGAACAGCAGCTGCAGCGCCAGCAGCACCGCCACCGACATCAGCACCGGGCGACTGCCGAGCAGGCCTTGGCGGTTGGTCACCGGTGCGAGGATGTAGCGGCTGTTGAACAGATAAAACACCTGACCGATCACCAGTGTGTTTATCGCAGCAGTACGCGCCAACTCGTGACTCCTGTCGGCGTCGGCCATCAGCCACAGATAGTGGCCGAAGGTGCCCGCGACCAGCAGTGCCGACACGAACACGACGCGCCAGATCAGCAGCGGTGTGAGCACGGGGGCCTTCGCGCTCCGGGGCGGGCGGTGCATCAGGCCCGGTTCCGGCGGCTCGAACGCAAGTGCCAGCGCGAGTGTTACCGCCGTCACCATGTTCACCCACAGGACCTGAACGGGTGTCATCGGCAAGGCCGCCCCGAGTAGAATTGCCGCGACAATCGTCAGCGCCTGGCCGCCGTTGGTCGGCATGATGAACAGAATCGCTTTCTGCAGATTGTCGTAGACGGTACGTCCTTCCTCAACGGCGTGGGCGATGGATGCGAAGTTGTCATCTGCCAGCACCATTTCCGAGGCTTCCTTGGAGGCCTCCGTCCCCTTGATACCCATGGCGATGCCGACATCTGCGCGCTTGAGTGCCGGCGCATCGTTGACACCGTCTCCGGTCATCGCCACGACATTGCCAGAGGCCTGAAGGGCTTGAACCAGGCGGAGCTTGTGCGCGGGTGTGGTGCGCGCGAATACGTCTACGACGGCCGCCTGGGAAGCCAGTTCGCTGTCGTCGAGATCCTCGATCTGCGCGCCGCTCAGTGCTGTTTTGCCATCTCCGATCCCCAGCTCCAGCCCGATCGCCCGCGCCGTGGCGCTATGATCGCCGGTGATCATCTTCACTCCGATGCCGGCCAGCCGGCATGTCGCCACCGCCTCCATCGCTTCGCGTCGAGGTGGATCGATGATGCCCACAACACCCAGCAGCACGAGCCCGCTCGACAGATCTCGGGGATCTAGCGTCTCGCCCTCTGCGTCGGGGGCTTTTGAGGCAAGCGCGAGCAGGCGGTGGCCCTTCATAGCGATCGCGTGCATGGCACGGTCCCAGCGATCTCGGTCCAGATCGGCTTGGCCATCGCGCGTGCGCACGCCTGAGCAGGCGCCCAGTACGGCCTCAGGTGCACCCTTGACGATGATGATCCGCTGGTTGCCGAAAGCGTGAAGCGTCGCCATGTACTTGTGTGCGGAGTCGAACGGCAGGCAGGCCACTCGCGGATAGCACTTGTCGTCCGAAGTCTTCCGCCGGCCGCCTTTCATCGCCAGAGTGATGAGGGCACCTTCGGTAGGCTCGCCTGCCAGCTGCCACTGACCGTCCTTCTGGATCACGTCGGCTTCGTTACACAGCGTGCAGGCTCGCAACAGTTCCTGCAGGACCGCGTCGTCCTGGTCCGTCGAGATCGGCGTGCCATCAATCGAGAAGGCACCCTCAGGCGCATAGCCGACGCCCTCGACTTCGTAGCGATGCTCATCTGTGAGCACACTGTGCACAGTCATTTCGTTTCGGGTGAGCGTGCCGGTCTTGTCCGAGCAGATGATGGTGACCGCCCCTAGAGTTTCGACGGCCGGAAGTCGCCGAATGATGGCGTTGCGCTGCGCCATGCGACGCACACCAATTGCCAGCGTGATGGTCATGATAGCCGGCAGCCCTTCGGGAATCGCCGCAACTGCAAGGCTCACGGCAGCCATGAACATTTCCATCGGGGCGTAGTTGTGCACCCATAGCCCGAACGCAAAGGTGGCGGCGGCAATGAACACCACGGTGGCGCTGAGCCAGCGGGCGAAGTCGGCCATCTGACGCAGCAGCGGCGTTGTGACTCGCTGTACGTCGGAGATCATTTCGCTGACTTTGCCGATTTCGGTGATGGCAGCCGTGGCCACGACTACGCCACGCGCGCGACCATAGGTCACCAATGTGCCCGAGAAGGCCATGCACAGCCGGTCACCGAGATCGGCACTCCCGTTCACGGCATCGGTCTGTTTGTCCACCGGCGCGGATTCACCTGTCAGCACGGCCTCGTCGATGCGTAGACCGTGTACCTCAAGGAGACGGAGATCTGCGGGGACGCGGTCCCCGGCCTTGAGCAGGACGATATCGCCGGGAACGAGTTGCGTCGCAGGGATGCTGCTGGGCTGCGCGTCGCGCAGCACCATGGCCCTGGGCGAGAGCATGGCCCGGATGGAATCCAGCGCGCGTTCGGCCTTGCCTTCCTGGATGACCCCGATAAGTGCGTTGATGATGACCACGGCGAGAATAACGCCGGTATCGATCCATTCCTGGAGCAGCGCCGTACCCAGCGCGGCCGCAAGCAGGACATAGATCAGGACATTGTGAAACTGCAGGGCGAGGCGCTTGACCCAGCCGTCGCGCGGCGCCGCGGACAGTTCGTTTGGCCCGATCTGCGCGAGCCGCTCGTTGGCCTCAGCGCCGCACAGACCCTCTGCCCGGGTGGCTAGCACCCGGAGAACCTGCCGATGTTCCAGCGCATGCCAAAGCACGGTATTGGCATGCTGCTCCGCCGCCTCGCTCATGGTGCCATCCTGCTGTCAGCGGGCTTCCTGGCAGTTTCCCCTGCTGTGAATGGCCGCCGCGATGCGCCCAACGCCCTGCATGTAGGCTGCTGTGCGCAGCGACACCTTCTCGGCCTCGGCGAGATCCATCACGCAGTCAGCCTCGGCAGTCAGACGCTCCTGCAGCTTGTGATTGACCTGCGCTTCGTCCAGATACTCGCCCGTGCGGTTCTGTACCCATTCCTGATGACTGACGATGACACCGCCGGCATTGGCGAGTACATCCGGGATAACCACAACCTCCCGCTCGGCAAGGCGCGCATCGCCCTGGCTGGTGACCGGCCCGTTGGCGATTTCAAGCACCGCCCGGGCCTTGATGTCGTCCACGTTGTCCTGATTGACGAGGTCTTCCATCGCGGCGAGCACAAGGATGTCGACTTCGAGCGACAGGATGTCGTCGGCCTGCAGCTCCTTGGTGCCCTTCTGCGCGCAGTGGACGGGCTTGTCGCAATACACCAGCCCCTTAAGTTCCCGGGTTCGCTGCTTTTCATCCCAGATGGGCGCTGGATTCAGACCCTGCGTGTGATACAGGGTGCGACTGGAGTCGGCGATCGCGACAATACGATAGCCGCGCTCGTGTGCCAGTTGTGCGAAGTGATACCCGGCATTGCCGAATCCCTGCACCGCCACCGTCAGATCTTCGGGCTTGAGACCCCTGCGCTTCGTCCACAGGTCCAGAACGATCAGCGCACCGCGGCCGGTCGCGGCAATGCGTCCGGGTGAGCCTCCCAGCGGCAGCGGTTTGCCCGTGATGACGCCGGGCACATGTCGACGTGCAATCGTTGCGTACTCGTCTGCCATCCAGCCCATGATCGTCTCGTTGGTGTTCACATCCGGCGCGGGGATGTCGCGGTCGGGCCCGATGATGTCCGCGATCGCGCGCAGGTATCCTCGTGACAGCCGCTCGAGCTCGAGTGGGGAGAGCTTCCGCGGGTCGACGCAGACGCCACCCTTGCCGCCGCCGAACGGCAGTCCGACCACGGCGCATTTGACGGCCATCCAGAAGGCCAGCGTGGTCACCTCGTCCTGGTTGACAGCAGGGTGGAAGCGGATGCCGCCTTTGGCAGGGCCGCGAATGGTGTCGTACTGCACGCGCCAGCCGCGAAAGACCTGCAGTGAGCCATCGTCGCGGCGCAATGGCACTGCCACCTCGAGCGAGAGCGCCGGCTGCGCAAGGCGCTTGCGCACCTCCCCGTTGGCACCGATTCGCTCGAAGATCTCATCCAGGCGACGCTGTGCGTCGCGGAACAACGCATTCCCGTTCGACTTCCCGCTCATCCTGATCACTCCTGCGGTGACGATGGCCACCGTGGGATACGGTCGCATGCAGGCTCAGGTTCCCGATTATCGCGGCCAGCCGCAAGTCCGATCCGCTGCCGAACGCGCGGTTGGAGGGCTTGGGTGAGGAAAAATGACTGTCAGGACGAGGGCTTGCTTGACAGCAGCCAGTGCGCGCCGGAAAATCTGCGACCCCGCCCATGCTGGGGGACGCCGCGTGGTGATGTAGCTCAGTTGGTTAGAGCGGCGGATTCATAACCCGCAGGTCGGTGGTTCAATTCCACCCATCACCACCAATTTTTGCCCTCCACCACGGTGCTCGCGGTCACTCGCTCTCTTTGGCCTGTATGCGTTGCGCGACTTCCTCGACCTCGCGCAGCACGCGCAGCAGATTGCCGCTCCAGATCTTGCCGATGTCCTCTTCGCTGTAGCCGGCCTCGTGCAGCGCCGCAGTGATCTTCGGAATGTCAGTGACATCCCACATGCCATCGACGCCGCCGCCGCCATCCCAGTCGGCACCAATGCCCACGTGGTCCACGCCCATCACGTCGATGGTGTGCAGCAGATGTTCCATGTAGTCATCGAATGTCGCGACGCCCACCGGGTGTTGTGCATCGATCTGCGCGCGCTGTTGCATGTAGCTGCGCAGGCGCTCGCCGGCAAGTTCGTAGAAATTGCCGTACGCCTGCCCAAGTTCGGCCATCGCCTCGCGGCGCTCCGGCGGGGCGGGCAGGGCGACGAGATAGGCGCCCAGCGCGTTCATGTGCAGTACGCCGCCCTGTCGTGCCAGTCGTCGCATGCGCTCATCGTCGAGATTGCGCGCGTGATCGTAGATCGCCCTGGCGCTGGTATGGGAGGCGACGATCGGTGCCTGGGAGATGTCGAGTACCTGGTCGAAGACATCATCCGACGCATGGGAGATATCCAGAATCATGCCCAGCCGGTTGGCCTCGTGTACGAGTTCCACGCCCAGCGGACTCAGGCCGTGCCACTCCGGGCCGCTCGGGTCGGTGGCGGAATCGGCGAGTTCGTTGTTGGCGAAATGCACCGGCCCGAACATGCGTACACCGAGGCGATAGAAGGTCTCGAGCCGTCGAGGGTCCGTGGCGATCGGGTAGCCGTTCTCGATGCTGATGTACACCACGCGCCGACCGGCATCGACAATGCGTTGGGCGTCATCGGCCGTCAGGGCGAGCTCGAAGTGCTCGTTGTTGCGCGCCACCATCTGCCTGATGTTGATCAGGATGCCCATGGCACGGTCGAACACCGCCGCGTGTCCGCTGTCGGTACGCGGACCCTGCGGGGTGTAGATCACCCAGAAGCCGCCATCCAGGCCACCTTCGACCATGCGCGGGTGATCGACCTGCGAACGGTCTTCGAAGTAGTTCTGGCGCTGCATGATGTCCCAGCCCGGGCGCGGAAAATGGGCGGGCGTATCCAGGTGGGTATCCAGCGTCATGACGCGGGCGTGAATGCTGGCGGCATCGTCGCCGTCGGTGTCGTTGGCAGAAAGCCCGAAGGGGCAGGCCAGTACGAACGCAAGCATGAGTCTTTTCATGCCGGCTAATGTGCCCGTATGGCGCTGGAGCGTCAAATCCTAGGTGGCAAACACCGTGAACGTCAGTGTCGTATAGGCGGCGTAGCCAAGCAGAAGCATGGCGCCTTCCAGCCTGCTCAGTTGTCTGCCGGTATACAGAAAAAGCCACAGCAGCAACGCGGCCCCGAGCATGACCCACTGGTCGAAGTTCAGTATCCGTGCATCCACAGGCAAGGGTTGCAGCAGTGCCGATATGCCGAGAATCCCCAGCAGATTGAAGATGTTGCTGCCGAGAATATTGCCTACCGCGACATCGGCATGGCGACGAAGCGCGGCGACCACGGAGATCGCAAACTCAGGCAAAGAGGTACCGACGGCCACCACCGTGAGCCCAATGATCGCGTCGCTGATGCCCAACGTCTCGGAGATGCCGATCGCACCTGTCAGCAGCACCCGAGAACCGACGATCAGCAGGGCTAGCCCCAGCACAATTGCACCCCACATGAGCGGCAGCGACTGCGGCACCAGTGTGAGCTCTTCGGACTCGGCCCGATGAACTTCGGCGGCAGGGATGGCATGGCGTGATTCCGTCAGGTAGGCCCACGTCAGGTACGACCCCAGCGCCAGCAGCAGGATCAGGGCGTCGAACCGCCCCAGCGCACTGCCACCCACCAGGATCAGGAACAGGACGCTGGCGCCAACCACGGTCAGCGCATCACGTCCCAGCGCCTGCGGGGACACTGCCAGTGGGGTGATAACCGCGCAAACGCCCAGAATGAGCAGAACATTCGCGATATTGCTGCCCACGACGTTGCCGACGGCAATATCCGGGCGCTGACTCAGCGCGGCATCCACGGAGACGACCAGTTCAGGCGCGGACGTACCGAAGCCCACAATGATCAGTCCGCTGAGCAGCGGCGAGACCTTGAAGCGTCGTGCCGCTGCGAGCGCGCCGCGTATGAGAACCTCACCGCCGATCGCCAGCATGCCCACGCCGGCCAGCAGCAACAGCAGGTTCAACATCAATTTTTCCGTGGACCCGTCGGTCCGAGTTGCCGGGGGAATTGCGTCGCAGCATACTGCGCTGGCATTGCGCGCTGCGTCAACAGAGGTGTGTGCTGGTGAGCGATAGTCACAAGTGGCAGATGATTGCGATCGTGCTGGTGCTGGCAGGGCTGATCTACCTGCTGGGGCCCGTGCTGACGCCCTTCGTGATCGCCGCCTTGCTGGCCTACCTGGGCGATCCGCTGGTGGATCGCCTGCAGGGGAGGCTTGTCTCGCGCACGCTCGCGGTGGTCATCGTGTTCGGCATCATGACGCTGAGCCTGGTTGCGGCGCTGCTGGTGCTGGTGCCCATGATCGAAAGTCAGGTCAGCCGCTTTGTCGAGCGCCTGCCGGCGTACGTCGCCTGGACTCAGGAAGTCCTGCTTCCATGGGTCGAGGCGCGCAGTGGTTTCGCCGTCGCCGACTTCGATCCTTCGCGCATCGTGGAGCTGGTGAAGGGATACTGGCAGGAGGCAGGTGGCTTTGCAGCCGCCGTCGTGGGGGGACTTTCCAGATCCGGTCTGACGGTATTGTTGTGGCTGACCAACCTGCTCCTCATCCCGGTCGTTGCGTTCTACCTGCTGCGTGACTGGGATGAACTGGTGCAGCGCGTCCGTGATCTTCTTCCCAGGTCGATAGAACCGGTCGTCAGCCGACTGGCGCGTGAGTCCGATACCGTACTCTCGGCATTCCTTCGCGGTCAGCTGCTGGTCATGCTGTCGCTGGGCGCGATCTACTCGATCGGGCTTACGCTGGTGGGCATAGAACTGGCCCTGCTGATCGGCATGCTGGCGGGCATCGTCAGCTTCATTCCTTACCTGGGCGCGATCGTGGGCGTGAGCGTGGGTCTGATCGCCGCGCTCGTGCAGTTCGGCGACTGGTGGCACGTCGCACTGGTGCTGGCGGTGTTCGGCGCAGGCCAGACCATCGAGAGCTTCCTGCTGACGCCGTGGCTGGTCGGAGACAGGATCGGCCTGCATCCGGTGGCCGTGATTTTCTCGGTCATGGCAGGCGGCCACCTGTTCGGCTTCCTTGGCGTCCTGCTGGCCTTGCCTGTCGCCGCTGTCGTCATGGTGTTGCTGCGCTATGCCTATGAGCGATACACGCGCAGCGGACTTTACAGTCAGCAGGCGGCGCAAGCCGAATCGCTCGATCCCACGCCCGCGGCGAGCCCTGACTCCAGGCGCCCCTGACGGGGTGCGTTGCGACCGGGTCAGTCTGCAGCGGTCTCGCTTTCGGCGTCGCCATTGATGACGGGCGCATCTGCAAGGTGCTGCTCCAGAAAAGCGGCGACACGGCGGTAGAGCTCCACGCGGTTCTCCAGTCTGCGTACCGAGTGTCCTTCATTGGGGAACCGCAGGTACTCGGCAGGGATGCCCCGTTCCCGTAGCGCCAGGACCATGCGGTCGGACTCCGTGACCGGATCGCGGGGATCGTTCGCCCCGTGCGAAAACAGCATCGGCGCCTGAATGCGCTCCACTCGCGTGATCGGCGAGAGCTCGCGGAAGAACTCGCGCATCTCGGGATTGTTGATGTCGCCGTACTCGATTCTGTCCGAGGCCTGCAATGAAGGCGCTGCGTCTTCCAACGCACGTACCCAGTCGGAGACGCCGACAAACGACACGCCTGCCGCGAAGGCTTCCGGATAACGGCCAAGCACATCGTTGACCAGGTAGCCGCCATAGGAGCCGCCCATCACTGCGGCGCGTTCGGCATCCACGCGGCCGTCTTCGGCAAGAAACGCGAGCGCATCGATCAGGTCGCGCACGGCGTCGGGTCGAAGCAGCCGGTTGTCCAGGCGCGTGAAGGTCTTGCCGAAGCCGCTCGAGCCGCGGAAATTCAGGTCCAGGACCGCAATACCGCGGCCCAGCAGATACTGAAACACCGGATTGAAGCCCGGTCTGGCCTGTGCGGTAGGGCCACCGTGCACGTTCATGACCAGCGGCGGACGCTCGCCGCTGACGTTCGCGTCCTCCGGCAGATAGAGCAGCCCGTAGAGCGTCACCCCGTCGCTGGCCGGAAAGCTCACCGATTCTGGTGCAACGAGAATATTGCGCGGTATCCCTGCCAGCTCGGCGAGTGCCGCCTCGGCGACATGGCCTGTGCCCAGATGCCAGGTCCAGATGGCGCCCGGATCACTCGGCCCGCTGACGTTGATCGCGAGCACCGGTGCATCGGCTGCGAAGCTCAGCGAATAGACGCCCTCGGGCAGCGACGGTGCGGTGAGTGCCTGGCCGCTCAGCAGGTCGCGACCACGCAGCCGCGAATAGCCACCGTCGTTGATCGTCCAGACCAGCTTGCGCCCGTCGGGAGACAGGGCAAGGTCATCGATGTCGTGGCCGTCCGCGGCCTCCACCAGCCGCAGCTCCCGACTGGCCAGCTCGTAGTAGGCAATCGCGCGGAATTCGCGCTCATGGTCGGTGATCAGGTAGAAGCCGCGCCCTTCGGGTCTCCAGACAATGTCCCCATAGTAGGCGTGATCATCCGGTGCGAACACTGTATCGAGTTCGCCGGTTTCGGTGTTCAGCAGGTGCAGGTCATTGCCGTCCTCGCCCCGCGCCTCGCGCACGACGAGCAGAGTGCCGCCGGGTTGCCACGCATCCGCGTAGTAGCCAAACCGCCCCTCGTGCACCAGGCGGGATTCTCCGCTCGCGATGTCCGCGACATGCACGTCAAAGTCCTGACCGGTGCGCAACGTCGACGAATAGGCGATGTGAGTGCCTTCCTCGTTGAAATCGCCGAACACGCGGAAGGCGCCATCGAAGCCCAGGACCTCGCGCTCCTCGCTGCCATCGGCACTGATGAACCAGTAGGCTTCGCGCTCATCCCCCTGGCGATCCGCGGCGTAGATCAGCCCTGAACCGTCAGGCAACCATGCGTGAAACGTGACCGCCGGGCCGAAGGTGAGCTGCTGCGGCCAGCCACCGCGCGCGGGCACCCGCCAAAGCTGCGGGAGCCCCGTGACGTTGTTCCTGAACACCAGGGTCTCGCCATCTGGCGAGAGCGCCGGCGCATAACTGCTGCGCGTCAGCAGAAAACGCACAATGTCCAGCGGCGCCTCGCCTGCCAGCCCGGGCGTGATCGGCTCAGGTTGAGGTATGTCCTGAGCATGCGGCCATTCGGCAGCATCGGGGGTCTGGGCGCTCGCGGCGCCGCCACCAAGGAGCAGGCCGCAGATGAGTGTGGTGGACAGGATTGACGCGCGGACATGCATTGGCACGGGGCGGTACTCCGAAGTAGCCTGATGTACGGGATACTACCGCAGTCGTGTGCCGAGCGCCCCGAGCGTCCCGAGCGGGCGGGTGGGGACGCAACGTGGCGCGCCTCAGCCCTCGAGCCGCTCGTCGGTCTCGATCGACCAGGCCGGAAACGGGTCCGGAAGTCGGCGCCACTCGAGGGGCCCGGCAGCGAGTTCGGGATCCGTGAGCAGGCAGGCATCGAGCATTGCGTTCAGCGCTGCGGAGTCCATCTCCATGCCGATCAGGACGAGTTCCTGGCGACGATCGCCGTACGGTTCATCGAATTTGCCCACGATCGCATCGAGCGACGCGTCGTCATCGGGCCAATGCTCACGCGGCGTGGCGGCCCACCAGTAGCCTGCAGGGCCATGACGGCACGCGCCGCCGGCCTGCGACCAGTTGCCAGCCTGGTCGGGGCGTGAGGCGAGCCAGAAAAAGCCCTTCGAGCGCACCACGCCGGGCCACTCGCGTTGAATCAGCGCATGAAAGCGCGCGGGGTGGAAGGGCCTGCGGGCACGGTAGACGAAGCTTGAAATGCCGAATGCCTCAGTTTCGGGTACGTGCTCCCCGGCCAGTTCCCGCGCCCAGGCGGGAGAGGCCTGCGCGCGTTCGAAATCAAAGCGCCCGGTGTCCAGTACCTGTGCCAGCGGGATGGTCCCAAAGTGCGCCGGGACGATTTCGGCACCGGGATTGAGGGTTCTCAGCAGGGCACTCAAGCGTTGCGCATCCTCATTGCTGACGAGATCCAGCTTGTTCACGACGATCACGTCGCTGAACTCGATCTGCTCTATGAGCAGGTCCACGACCGTACGGTCATCATCCTCGCCGAGCGATTCCCCGCGATCCGCAAGAAAATCTGCGGTGGCATAGTCCCGCAGGAAATTGAAGGCATCCACCACCGTGACCATCGTATCCAGGCGTGCGAGCTGCGACAGGCTCATGCCATTTTCGTCCGCAAACGTGAAGGTCTGCGCCACCGGCAGAGGCTCGGATATGCCCGTCGATTCGATCAGCAGATAGTCGAAACGCCCTTCGCGGGCCAGCGCTGCAACCTCGCGCAACAGATCCTCGCGCAGGGTACAGCAGATACAGCCGTTGGACATTTCCACCAGCCGTTCCTGCGTGCGCGAGAGATTCGTGTCACCGTTGCGTACCAGCGCGGCATCGATATTGACTTCGCTCATGTCGTTGACGATCACGGCAACCCGTCGACCCTCGCGATTGTTGAGCACATGATTGAGCAAGGTGGTCTTGCCGGCGCCCAGAAACCCTGAGAGCACCGTCACCGGGAGTCGCTCGCGCGGCATCGCAGTCATCAGTGCTGCTCCCATAGGCCGTCAAGACTGAAGAGCAGCCGGGGCGTGTCTGTCCGCGGAGAGCGGTGAACCACACCATGGCCCTGATTGGCAGGATAGTTCTCGCCCTTCAGCAACGCGATCGCCATCGTAGGCACCTGTTGGACAAACGCGGGATCCCGTATGAGGCCGGACTCGTGATCGCTGCGTTCCGCGGCACCCGGTCCGAGCAACTCGCGCGGTGCATGCGGGTCGTCAAGCCATTCGGTGCCGGGTCCTGCATAGGCGCACAGCAGGCGAACGCCAACACGATCTACATGAAAGCGCGGACACATGGGGGCCTCCAGGCGCTGCAGACGAACACCCAGCGCGTCCGGGTCGACCAGGGTGGTGTACAGCTCCGCCAGTGAGGCGACGTCGTCGATGAAGCTTTCGAAGCCGCTGATGGACGAGAGCTCCGCGAACAGGGTGGTCCAGTCGGGGCGCCGGACCGGCATGGTCCGATGGATGGCGACGGGGGTCGCCAGGCAGGCCTCGGCGAAGGCGGTCACAGAGGCGGTCCCGGGGCGCTGCAGTACGCACAGATGGGTGTCCTGATCATGGATCAGGGCCAGATCCGCGAGCGCTGAGACGACGCGGCCGCGCGGTGCGGGCCGCTGGAGCGGCAGGATGTTGCTGGCGCTGCTGGGCATCGGGTCGCCTGCGCGGTGGCGTGCACCTGACGGTGCCGGTCACTGGATGTTACATTATGTTATTTCATGATGTGCAGCCGCGCGTAAGTTTTTTTGCTGACGCGCAACGTGCTGTGCCCGGATCGCTGCCTGCCGCCGGCCCTCGGTGCCCGCTAATAGTGGAAGTGCTTGATTTTCTCTCCTTTCTCTTCAATTTCAGTCATGGATTCGATGCCGATGGACAGGTGCTCGCGCGTCCACAAGGCAGTGACCTGATGATCGGAGGCTTCGGTCTTGACGCCCTCGGGCGTGGTCGGCACGTCCGACACGAGCAGCAAGGCGCCGCGGGAGATGCGGTTGACATGGCCGACGATGAAGACCGTTGCCGTTTCCATGTCGATGCCGATCGCACCGAGTTCATGCAGGCGCTGCTGGAAGCGCACATCGTGCTCCCATAGTCGCCGGTTGGTGGTGTAGATGACACCGGTGCGGTAGTCCATGCTGCGCGCAACGATCTTCTCGGATACGAACTTGTGCAGCTTGAACGAGGGCAGGGCCGGCACCTCGGGCGAGAGGTATTCGTTGCTCGTGCCCTCGCCGCGGATCGCGGCGATCGGCAGAATGAAGTGACCAATCTCGGTGGAGGACTTGAGCCCGCCACACTTGCCCAGGAACAGCGCGCCCTTCGGCTCGATCGCCACCAGCAGGTCCATGACAGTGGCGGCATTGGCCGAGCCGATGCCGAAATTGATGATCGTGATGCCTGCGGTGTTGGTGGCGGCCTGCATCGGGCGACCTTCGCCGTAGAGCTCGCAGTCGAAACGCTCGCAGAAGTCCTGAACGTAGTTGCGGAAGTTGGTCAGCAGTATCCAGTGACCGAACCGATCGAGCGGCATGCCGGTATAGCGGGGCAGCCAGTTACTGGCGATCTCCAACTGGGTCTTCAAGTTCATCTCCTTTCATCCGGGTCATCGGCGCGCATTGGCCTCCGTGCTCGCCATGGCATCTCGGTCTCGCCCTGCCAGGGCGGAAGGAAACGACACTGATGCGTTGCGAACGATGCTGCGACTCCTCGATCGTGTTGATACGATACAGTCTTGTGTTGTAGCAGCGTCGGGAGTCAGCCGTATGACACGCATTCAGGTTTCCGCTGGTTCGGTCTGGCTGGTCGCCAGCGCGCTGCTCCTTGTTGGCTGCGGCCCTGCGGAGCAGACCGCACAGGCACCCGATACGGCGGACCGGCCGCTGGTGATCACCGGCGAGCTCGCCTATCGGCCCCGTGTCGCGGTGCCCGAGGAGACCTATGCCGTGGTGGAGCTGCGCCGGATGAACGACGAGACGGCCGTCGTCGCACAACAGCGTATCGCGTTGCAGGGTCGACAGGTCCCGGTAGCCTTCGAACTCAGCGCCGAGGTTTCGGACCTGGAAGAGGATGCATCGTACTCGCTGCATGCCGCCCTGCTGGTCGATGGACAGACGCTGTGGGAAAACGAGGGCATCGAGATCGGCGCCCGGTCCGGGGTGCTGGATCTGCGCACCCTGTGGCTGGAGCGGGCCCAAGTTGACGCAGACAGCTCGGCGGCGAGCCTGCGGTGTGGCGAGCAGCTGGTGTCCGTGAGCCAGGCAGGCGAGCGCTTGATCCTTGTCGTGGGTCAGGAGCGTATCGCGATGCGCCAGGTGGAAGCGGCCTCGGGTGCACGCTTCGTCGCCGAAAACGATCCTTCGACCATCTTCTGGAGCAAGGGCGATTCCGCCACGCTGGCGCTGCGCGGCGAGACCTACCCCGAGTGTGTCTTGCTGCCGAAGGCGGAGGATGCGCCCGATGAGATCGTGCGGGCGCGCGGCAACGAGCCGGGCTGGATGCTGGAGATCACCGAGGATGCGCTGCGCCTGGAGCTCGATTATGGGCAGACGCGTATCACCGCACCCCGGCCGTCCCCCTCGCGAGAGGACGGCCTCACGCACTATCACCTGCGCACGGAAGATGCTCAGGTGATCGATGTGACGCTGCGTGACGAAATCTGTGAGGACAACATGACCGGGATGCCCTATCCGCGTGCCGCCACGGTGATGATCGACGGACGCGAGCTGCGAGGCTGTGCCGGTGATCCGCGTGAACTGCTCGTCGGCGAGCCATGGGTGGTGGAGGACATCGGCGCTGCGGGTATCATCGATCGCTCGCGCGTCACGCTGCTTTTCGAGGCTGACGGCAATATCAGCGGCCAGGGTTCCTGCAACAGCTATCGTGGCGGCTATACGCTCACGGGCGAGAGCCTGGGGGTCTCCCGGATCGCCGCCACCCTGATGGCCTGTTCGCCAGCGCTGATGACCCAGGAGCAGGCGTTCTTCGCCATCCTCGAGGCGCTGACTCGATTCGAGATTCCGGACTCGCGCACCCTTGTGCTGCACGCCGTCGATGGCAAGACATTGACCGCGCGGCGCTGACCCACTCGCGTTCTGCTCACCGAGGCGCCTCCTGGCGCTGCGGATTGTCTGCGCGCGTGGCTGCGATCATCAGCACGACAGGGATTGCCGCGCTGATCAGGAAAGCCCATCGGTAATCGCCGAGCCAGGCTTCCATGACGCTGAAGAAGTAAGGCCCCAGCGCGCTGCCGTAGACGATGATCGACATGAACACTCCGGTGATCGCACCGAGGTGGGCGCGGCCGAAAAAGCGTGGAAACACCACGCCGGAGAGGTTGCTCCAAAGCCCGCTGGAAACACCCATGCCGATGACGATCATCACCTTGGACACCACCGGATCGGCCACCACCGGCCCGAGGGTGAACACCAGGATCATCGCGTTCATGACGACGAGCAGATATTTGACCCGGGTGATTGCGCTCAGCCAGCCGCAGGCGAGGTTTGCTGTCACCGAGAACACAGCCGCCAGCAGAAACAGCTGCAGGATCTCAGCGCGGGCCATGCCGATAGAGGCGCCGATCGAGACCACATGAAAGGTGTAGGCGGTGCCGAACAGTCCCTGCCATGCGAACGACAGCGTGAAGATCCAGAAGGAATGGGTTCGCAGCGCATCCGCGAGGCTGTAGTCGCGATAGATCGTGAGATCGGCATTCGCCGTTGCGGCCTTTTTCGGCACGTGGTCGCCGTCCATGGTCAGGCCGCATTCTTCAGGGTTGTCGCGAAAAAAAAGCCATGCGAGCGGCGCCAGGCACACAAGCGTCACCACGCCAATACCTGCAAGGGTCCAGCGCCAGCCGATGCTCTCGACCGGATAGTTCAGCAACGCGGGCGAGGCGGAGAAGAGCAGCGCTGTGGCCACTCCGCTTATGCCTACCGCGAGGCCCCGGCGATGATTGAACCATTTGCCGATCATGTTGCGGCAGGCGAGCGTGAGCATGCCCTGGCCCCAGAAGCGGATCATCAGAAATGCCAGTGTGGTCAGCCCGAACGCAGCGAGCCAAAGGCTGTCGACACCGGTCATGCGGTAAACCAGCATGGTGAGCCGATCGCTGTAGGCCAGCAAAAACAGCGAGCCTGCCATCGCGATCGCTGCCAGCACGCCCATCTGGCGTGCGCCCCAGCGATCCAGCAGACGACCGCCAAGCGGCATCAGCAGGCCACTGCCTAGCGTGCCGATCAGGTAGGCCAGGCTGATGTCCACGCGGCTCAGAGACAGGGCATCCATCAGCGGGTCGATGAACACGCCGACGCCGATGGTCTGTCCGGGAATGCTGCCCAGGAGGCCGACGGTGGCCACGCCGACGATGATCCAGCCGTAGAACACACGGCTGCGGCGGGGGCTGAACGGTACTTCGGGATGCCAGAGTGTGGCGCGGGGGGAGCCTGCGTCCACGTCAGCGGTCTCCAGCAGCAGATTTGATTTGACGCTGAATTATACGAGAACCGCGGTGCTTGCTGCGAAACCCAAAAGCAGCCCCGTCGGGAGTCCGCACGGCCAGGGTTGGGGGCAGCCGCCCGGGCCGACGGGGCTGCGACCCGAAGGAGGAGGGCCGCACGATCAGTGTCGGAGACCCCGCCGCCTGCCGGAAACCCGCGAATCCGGTGAAGCCGCTCAGTTTCATGGCCATTTGACGCGAAGTTCGCAATACTTGGTGCCGGAGACCGGCGCGCAACGATGAGTGCCGGCAGCGTCAAACGCCTGGGGACGATCCATGAAGATCGCCGTATTGGGGACCGGCACCGGCGAGCGCGCGCAGCTGCCGCCGGCCATCAGCGAGCTTGCTCGCGGTGACATCGAGCCGGTGCTCATCAACACCCGCGTGTCGGTATTCGCGCATACGCTCGCCGACCGCGCGCTGGTGGATCTTTCGCACGTGGATGCGGCGATCGGCGCCGAGCGTGACGGCTTCGATGCAGTGTTCGTCAACACCTTCGCCGACTACGGCCTGGCCGCCATGAAGTCGGCACTTGATATTCCGGTGGTCGGCGCCGGGCAGGCCGGCCTGCAACTGGCCGGCCTGCTGGGCGAGCGCTTTGCGGTGATCACCGTATGGCCGAAGTCGCTC
>CAYLNP010000035.1:0-17977 GCA_964384925.1 uncultured Woeseiaceae bacterium | reverse complement strand
GTGACGAAGGCGCCGAAGTCCATGAGCCTTGCGACCTTGCCCTCGTAGATCTTGCCAACTTCCACGTCCGCGGTGATCAGCTCGATACGACGAAGCGCCTCGCGACCTGACGCTGCATCCACCGATGCGATCTTCACCGTGCCATCGTTGTCGATGTCGATGTTGGCGCCGGTCTCCTCAGTGATGCTGCGGATCACCGCACCACCCTTGCCGATCACCTCACGAATCTTCTCGGGGTCGATGCGGATGGTGATGATGGTCGGCGCCCAGTCGGACATCTGCTCACGTGGCTTGGCGATGATCTCGTTCATGCAGCCAAGGATGTGCAGGCGGCCTGCACGGGCCTGATCGAGTGCCTGACGCATGATCTCGCTGGTGATGCCATCGATCTTGATGTCCATCTGCAGCGCCGTGATGCCCTCTTCGGTGCCGGCCACCTTGAAGTCCATGTCGCCAAGGTGATCCTCGTCACCGAGGATATCGGTCAGCACGGCGAAGCGATCACCTTCCTTGACCAGACCCATGGCAACGCCGGCGACCGGTGCCTTGATCGGCACACCGGCATCCATCAAAGACAGACTGGTGCCGCAGACGCTGGCCATGGAACTCGAACCGTTGGATTCGGTGATTTCCGAGACCACGCGAATCACGTAGGGGAACTCCTCCAAGCTTGGCATGACGGCCTGAATACCGCGGCGCGCCAACCGACCATGACCGATTTCACGGCGCTTCGGCGAACCCACGAAGCCGGTTTCACCGACACAGTACGGCGGAAAGTTGTAGTGCAGCATGAAGGGATCTTTGCGTTCCCCTTCCAGCGCGTCGATGATCTGCGCATCGCGGCCCGTGCCCAGGGTCGCGACGACGATGGCCTGCGTCTCGCCGCGGGTGAACAGGGCAGAACCGTGGGTGCGAGGCAACATGCCGACCTGGATGTCGATCGGGCGCACGGTCTTCGTGTCGCGACCATCGATACGTGGTTCGCCATCGAGAATACGATTTCGCACGATGCTGCGCTCGAGCTTGCCGAACGCGCCGGCCACCTTGTCGGCCTCAAAGCGTGGCGTCTCGCCCCCGGCAAGCTGCTCGACAACGGCCTTCTTGATCTCGCCGACGCGGGCGTAACGGTCCTGCTTTTCCGAAATCTGGTAGGCGGCGGTCAGGCTTTCGTGAGCAACTCCACGCACGGCCTCGACCAGATCGTCATCACTGGGCGGTGCGTCAACGGTCCAGGCAGGCTTGCCCGCTTCGGCCGCCAGCGCTTTGATGGCTTCGATGGCCACCTGCATCTGTTCATGGCCGTACACAACAGAACCGAGCATGACTTCCTCGCTCAGGCCCTTGGCTTCGGACTCGACCATCAGCACCGCCTTGTCGGTACCGGCAACAACCAGATCGAGCTTGGATTCGTTGAGCTGGCTGTAGGTTGGATTGAGCACATAGTTGCCGTCGATATAGCCGACACGGGCTGCCCCGACCGGCCCGGCAAAGGGCATGCCCGAGATCGCCAGCGCTGCCGACGCACCGATCAGCGAAGGAATATCGGGATCTATCTCAGGATTCAGCGAGATGACCGTGGCTATGACCTGGACCTCGTTGCGAAAGCCCTTCGGAAACAGTGGCCGGATCGGGCGATCGATCAACCTGCAGGTCAGTGTTTCTTTCTCGCTGGGACGACCCTCGCGCTTGAAGAAGCCACCGGGGATACGGCCGGCTGCGTAGGTCTTCTCCTGGTAGTTGACGGTCAGCGGGAAGAAATCTCTTCCGGGGACGGCACTTTTCTGGCCGACTGCGGTGACGAGCACCACGGTGTCGGACATACGCACGAGCACTGCACCATCTGCCTGACGCGCGATTTCGCCGGTCTCGATGGTCACGGCATGGTCGCCATACTGGAATGTCTTTTTGATGACTGTCACGTTATCTGTCCCTGCCTGTCTTCTGGTCTTTAGATGAATTCAAGCGCGCGCCAGCGCACCCGCCCGTCATGGGCAACGGATACCGGCCGCTCGCCTGCTGGATGTCTGGTCATGATGGATCTGCGCACGATGCCCTGAGCCCGAAACCGACAAAGCCGGCGCAAGCCGGCTTTGGGGGGTGGGTCAGCGGCGCAGGCCCAGCCGCTGAATCAGCTGCTGGTAGCGATCCTGGTCGCTTGCCTTCAGGTAATCGAGCAGCTTGCGGCGCTGGTTGACCATCCGCAGCAGCCCGCGCCGCGAATGATGGTCCTTCTTGTGGCCGGCGAAGTGCTGCGTCAGTTCCGTGATGCGTGCCGTGAGCAGCGCGACCTGGACTTCCGGGGACCCGGTGTCGCTGCCGCCGCGCTGGTGATCGGAAATGATGGTGCTTTTCTGTTCGGTACTCAGTGGCATTGCCCGTATTCTCCGGCCACCGGTTCTCCGGCAGGCCCGTTCGCTGTGATCCTTTCGGTAAGCCCGGCATTCTAACCCGGGGTATGGCCGTTGCTCAACAGGATTCGCCGCCGCAGGCGCCCCCCGCGGGCTGCAGACCCGGAAACATGCGTTCAGGGCGAAGTTGCCCCAGCGCATCACGCCGGGCCAGGCCTACGAAGCCGCCCGGCTGGGCGTACACCCTGAGCAGTTCGCCGGCGCCGGGGCCCGCCGGACAGGGCACACCCACACCCTCGGTCAGCCGCTGCGCTGATGGCGCCGGCACACCGACGCGGGCAAGGCCCACCAGTCCTCTATCCGTAGGCAGAAGCACTGCCTCGCGACCGGCCATGTCCAGCGCCTCCAGCGCTTCCAGGCTGTACATCGGCAGCGCCTGGAAGGGCTCGACCCAGACACGCCGCAGCGCGGTGACGTGCGCCACGGTGCCCAGAGCGGCGGCGATGTCCTCGACCAGCGTGCGGATGTAGGTACCCTTGGAGCAGTGCACCCGAAGCGCGAGCAAGGTCGCGTCAGACGCAAGCACTGTCAGTTCTTGAATCACGACCTCACGTGGCGGGCGCACCACGACCTGACCGGCCCGCGCCAGCGCGTAGAGCCGCTGGCCCTCGTGCTTCAGCGCCGAGTACATCGGCGGCACCTGCTGAATCGGACCTCGGAATCCTGCCAGCACCTGAGCCATGCGCTCAGCGTCGAACGCCGGGATCGCCGCCCGCGCGATCACCTGGCCGTCAGCGTCGCCCGTGTCGGTGGCCACACCGAATTGGGCCGTGACTTCGTAGGTTTTCGCAGACGCCAGCAGCAGCCCGCAGATTTTGGTCGCCTGACCGAAACACACCGGCAACATGCCCGTGGCCAGTGGATCGAGGCTGCCGGTGTGGCCTGCCTTGCGGGCATCGAACAGACGACGTGCCCGCTGCAGCGCCTGGTTCGAGCTCAGGCCCTGCGGCTTGTCGAGCAGCACGATGGCATCGAGCTCACGACCGCGCCGGTTGCGGGGCACTGGCGCGCTCTCTCAGACGCCGTCGTCGCGCCGACGGGCCTCATCGATCAGCTGACTGAGTTCACTGCCGCGACGAACGCTTTCATCGTAACTGAAGCGCAGTTCCGGTACGCGCCGCAGGGTCATCTGGCGGCTGAGCTGGGCGCGCAGAAAGCCCGCCGCCGCACGCAGGCCCGCTTCGGCCGGCGCCGGATCCTGCGCCGGATCCAGCAGGGTGAACCACGCCTGCGCCACCCCGAGATCCTTGCTGACCTCCACCGCAGTGAGGTTGACGCCCCGGACGCGCGGATCCTTGACCTCAAGCAACAGCAACTCGCTCAGCGCGCGCTGAATCTGCTGGCCGACGCGCTGCGCGCGCGAAAATTCGCGCGTCATGGAAGTCGAACTGAGCACAGGACGCTCACTGCAGCGAGCGTGCGATTTCTACGCGTTCGTAGCATTCGATCTGATCGCCCGCCTTGACATCGTTGTAGTTGCGCACGCCGATACCGCATTCGGTGCCACTGCGCACCTCGTTGACGTCGTCCTTGAAGCGCCGCAGCGACTCCAGTTCACCTTCGTAGATCACCACATTGTCGCGCAGCACGCGGATGGGATTGGCGCGCCGCACGACACCCTCCAGCACCATGCAGCCCGCGATATCGCCGAACTTGGGTGAACTGAACACCTCGCGCACCTGAGCCAGGCCCAGAATGTTCTCGCGAATCTCCGGCAACATGAGCCCCGAGATGGCAGCCTTCACGTCGTCGATCGCCTGGTAGATGATGCTGTAGTAGCGCACGTCTACGCCGGCTTCCTTGATCGCCTGTCGTGCCGCCGCATCGGCGCGGACGTTGAAGCCGATCACGATGGCCTGCGAGGCTGCCGCCAGATTGATGTCCGATTCCGTGATGCCGCCGACGCCCACGGAGATAACCTTCACCCGCACCTCGTCGCTGGACAGCTTGTTCATCGCATCACGCAGCGCCTCGGCACTGCCGTGGACATCCGCCTTGATCAGCAGCTGCACGGCCGCGGCCTCGCCCTCGGCCATCTGGCTGAACACATCCTCGAGCTTGGATGCCTGCTGTTGCGCAAGTTTGGTGTCACGCTGCTTGCTCTGCCTGATCTCCGCGACCTCGCGCGCCTTGCGCTCGTCGTCGACGACCAGAACGTCGTCGCCCGCACTCGGTGTACCGGAGAGGCCGAGCACGACGACCGGGGTCGATGGGCCGGCCTTCTTCACCGGCTTGCCGGACTCGTCGAACAGCGCGCGCACGCGACCGGTCTCGCGACCCGCCAGCAGCACGTCGCCGAGCTTGAGCTGGCCCTTCTGCACCAGCACCGTGGCCACGGAGCCACGGCCTTTCTCGAGGCTGGCCTCCACGACAACGCCCTGGGCCGGACCCTCGGCCGGCGCCTGGAGATCCAGCACCTCTGCCTGCAGCAGAATCGAGTCGAGCAGTTCATCGATGCCGGTCCCGGTCTTCGCCGAGACGTTCACGAACAGGTTCTCGCCACCCCAGTCCTCGGCGATCACGCCGTGCTGCGAAAGGCCACTCTTGACGCGCTCCGGATCGGCATCTTCGAGATCCGTCTTGTTGACCGCGACGATGATCGGCACACCGGCAGCCTTGGAGTGTTCCACCGCCTCCACGGTCTGCGGCATCACGCCATCGTTCGCGGCAACGACCAACACCACGATGTCGGTCACCTGGGCGCCGCGCGCCCGCATGGCGGTGAAAGCGGCATGGCCGGGCGTGTCGAGAAAGGTCACCTTGCCCTTCTTCGTCGTCACCGAGTAGGCGCCAACGTGCTGGGTGATGCCACCGGCCTCACCGGCAGCAACGCGTGTCCGACGGATGTAGTCGAGCAAGGAGGTCTTGCCATGGTCGACATGACCCATGATGGTGACTACCGGCGGCCGGGGCACCAACTCGGCATCCTGGCCTGCCGTCGTGACGCCCTCGAGGAACGAATCCTCAACGGCGGACGCGCGCGAGATTTTCGCGGTATGGCCCATCTCCTCGACCACGAGTACGGCGGTATCCTGGTCCACGGGCTGATTGATGGTCACCATGGCGCCCATGTTCATCAGCACCTTGATCACCTCAGGGCCCTTCACGGCCATGCGCTGCGCCAGTTCGGCCACGGTGATCGTTTCGGGAATCTCAACCTCACGCACCACCGGTGCGGTCGGCCGCTCGAAGCCATGCTGGGTCTCGACATTGAAGCGCGCAGCCCGACCACGGTCCGGTGCCTGCTTGCGCTTGCGGCGCTTGCCCGCCTTGTCCCCTGCAACATGCAGCGTGCGTTCCTCACGCGCGCCGCCGCGGCTGCGAGCCTCGCGTTCGGTGTCCTTCTTGCGCTTTTCCTTCTCGCGCTCGCGCTCCGCCTGCTCACGGGCCTGCTGCTCGGCAAGCACCCGACGAGCCTCGTCGTCGGCGGCACGACGCCGGGCCTCAGCCTCATCGGCCAGGCGCTTGGTCTCTTCCTCGGCCTCGCGCTGTACGCGTTCCTCGGCCTCACGACGCTCACGCTCCGCACGCTCCTCGGCTTCGCGTGCCTCCTGTTCGGCACGGCGAACCTGATCGAGCTCTTCCTGCTTCTCGCGCGCCTCTTCCTCGAGCGCCTCGCGCTTTACGTAGGTGCGCTGCTTGCGCACCTCGACGTTGACCGTGCGCGCACGGCCCTTGTCTGCGGCCACGCGCAGTTCAGTGTGCGACTTGCGCTTCAGCGTGATCTTCTTGGGCGCAGCCACCTCCGGCTCGGCGCGGCCGTGGCTGCGACGCAAAAAGCTCAACAGCTCGAGCTTGGCATCGTCAGTGATGTTGTCCTCAGCGCCCGTGACCTTGATACCGGCCTCATCGAGCTGGGTGAGCAGCTTGTCGACCGGGACCTTCAGGGTTGCCGCAAACTGCGCGACTGTCACATTTGCCATAGTCGCTCTCCTTAGCCCTGGGCCTCGTTCTCGAACCAGTGGGCACGCGCTTTCATGATCAGTGCGGCCGCACGCTCTTCATCCATCTCTTCGATCTCGAGCAGCTCATCGACAGCCTGCTCGGCGAGATCCTCGCGCGTCACGATGCCGCGACTGGCCAGCATGAACGCAAGGCCGCGGTCCATCCCTTCAAGGCTCAGCAGGTCTTCGGCCGGTTCAACCTCGTCGATGACCTCCTCGGTGGCAATGGCCTGGGTCAGCAGCACGTCACGTGCACGACTGCGCAGCTCGTTGACCATGTCTTCTTCGAATTCCTCCACGGCGACCAGCTCGCTGGCCGGCACATAGGCCACTTCCTCGAGGGTGGAGAAACCCTCCTGCACGAGAATGTTCGCAACCTCCTCGTCGACGTTCAGGCTTGCCATGAAAGACTCGACCAGCTCGCGTGCTTCGCGCTCGCTCTTCTCCTCGGCGGCGGTGTCGGTCATGACATTGAGTTCCCAGCCGGTCAGCTCGCTGGCCAGACGGATGTTCTGGCCGCCGCGACCGATCGCCTGTGACAGCTTCTCTTCGTCTACCGCGATATCCATGCTGTGCGCATCCTCGTCCACCACGATAGACAGCACATCGGCAGGCGACATCGCATTGATGACGTACTGGGCCGGATTGTCATCCCACAGGATGATGTCGACGCGCTCGCCCGCGAGCTCGTTTGAGACCGCCTGCACGCGCGAGCCACGCATCCCGACGCAGGCGCCCACAGGATCGATGCGCCGATCGTTGCTCTTCACCGCGATCTTGGCGCGCAAGCCGGGATCACGGGCGGCACCGAGGATCTCGATCAGACCCTGGCCGACTTCCGGAACTTCCAGCTTGAACAGCTCAATCAGAAACTCAGGCGAGGTGCGCGTCAGGAACAACTGCGGTCCGCGCGGCTCGGAGCGAACCTCGTAGAGGAACGACTTGATGCGATCCTGCGAGCGCACGGGTTCGCGCAGGATCATGTGCTCACGCGGGATAAAGCCCTCGGCGGTGCCGCCAAGATCGACATAGATGCCGTTGCGATCCACGCGCTTGACCAGGCCGCTGACCAGGGTGCCCACCCGGGTTTCGTACTCCTCGACCACCTGCCGACGCTCGGCCTCGCGCACTTTCTGCACGATGACCTGCTTGGCCGTCTGCGCGGCGATCCGGCCGAACCCTACCGATTCCATCGGCTCTTCCACGTACTCGCCGGGCTGGGCATCGGCATTCACATCCACCGCATCGATCATCCTGAGCTCACGCTCGGGCTCCTCGAGTTCCGTGGAATCATCGGCAAAGACCATCCAGCGACGGAACGTATCGTAGTCGCCGGAGTTGCGATCGATGGATACGCGCACATCGATTTCATCGCCGTGCTTCTTGCGGGTTGCCGACGCCAAGGCCGCCTCGATGGCCTCGAAAATCACTTCCTTCTCGACGCCCTTCTCGTTCGAGACGGCGTCGACAACCATCAGAATTTCTTTGTTCATATGCGCGCCATCCCAGCTCTTGACCGACTATCGGTTCTGGTTGAGCACCGGCACGAGCCGGGCCTTCTCAATCAACACCAATGGCAGCCGCACCGGGCTGCCATCCACGACCACCACCACCTGTTCGCCTTCCAACGCCTGCAGCGTGCCTTTGAAGCGACGCCGCCCGTCGAGCGGCTGTCTGAGTTCCACACGGATCTCCTCGCCGACGAAGCGCTGAAAATGCGCCTCGGTCCGCAGCGTTCTGTCCAGCCCGGGCGAGGAGATCTCCAGCCGGAAATTCCCGGGCATCGGATCCTCGACATCCAGCCACGCGCTGACTTCCCGACTGACCTGCTCGCAGTCTTCCAGCGTAATGCCCTGCGCCTGGTCAATGTACAGACGCAGCAGGCCATCGCGCCCGCCGACCCTGCACTCCACGTCCACAAGCTCGTAACCAAGGGATTCCACAACAGGCGCCAGCCTGTTCAGCATCTGCTCGTTGGTCACCTGCACCTTGCTCACTCGCGCCTCAAACAAAAAAGTGGGCACGAGGCCCACTGCTTGCATGGGCCGTCGTGACGGCATCCATGCCCTTGCGCGCGACGTCTTGTTCGCGCAAATAAAAAGCCCCGCGAGGGGGCCTGTCAAAAGCAACCCGATGTGAAGGCGGCGCTGCCGCGCCCAACAGTTCCTTCACCTGTGCTCGTTGCACCGGGCCGGTTCGGCCTTTTGCCGATCGGCTCGCCAACGCGCCCACCTCGCAGACTCAGTGCCTACGTAACCCACATAGTCTAGCGCATAACCGTGCAGTGGCTCAAGGAGGGCTGCGCGACTCGCCCCGCTCAGGCGCCAGGCTCGCTGTCCCCTTCCACAGGCGCAGGCAGATCCTCGGGCACCTCGCTTTCGAACGTCGGGACGCCGGGCACGTCCTCCGCCGCCTCTTCGAGGCCCGGCAGCGTGGCGAGGTAGTCCAGCGCAGCCGCGGTGGGCGTCAGGCCGACCTCGAGGATTTCACTGGCCAGACGGCGATCCACGGACACGGCACGCTCGGTAACGAAAAATGGCTCACCATGGTCGTATACCTTGACCCTGACGGCGAGTTCCGCCTCAGGGTCGATCTCGCCCGGCAGATAGCGCAGTTCGAGAGGCAGGGGCATCTGGCCGGCGGGCTGCAACTCCTGCCGCGCGACGACCTCAGCCTCGGCCTCGCCCGTGCTGACATCAAGGAGCTCGGCCACCAGGCGCGCCTCGCCGGAAAGGCTCATCGGCATCGGCAGGGGTGAGGCATGGACAGCCATTCCCCGTACCAAGTGGGGCTGCTGCTGCATGGGGTCATCCACCGAGCCCCCGCAGGCGGCGATGAACACTGCCACGGCGGTCATCAGCCAGGCCCTGAAGACCCCGATCGGGTTCACGCTCATTCCAATGCCTCCATTGCGCTCAGAATCATCAGCCCCATGATAACGCCCGCGACACTCCAGTGCAGTGCGAATGACGCGCTACGTCGTGGCCGACAATGGCAGTGCCGGTAAACACCTTGTGATAGGTTTGCCGATCATGAACGCCGCCTTCACAGACTCTCAGCAGCGCATCGTCGCGCGCCCGCGACATTGGGCGGCCGTGGGCGTGGCCCTCATTGCGGCGTGCTCGAATGAGCCGCCGCCGACCAGCGCTGAGGGTGGTTCGGCGCCGGCCCTGCCGGTGCAGGCGGTGGAGATTGCCCCGCGCGACCTGTCGAGAACCGTGCAGGTCTCCGCTGCGGTCGAGCCGTTGCGCACCATACGGCTGGCCAGCCGCAGCGAGGGCGTGCTCACCGACGTCGAGGTGGACACCGGCGACCGTGTGCGCGCAGGACAGGTGCTGGCGCGCATCGACGTCTCGGAGCATATGGCGGAGCTTGCGCGTACCCAGGCACGCCTTCAGGAACGTGAACTGGCCTTTGCGCGAATGGCGCAGCTGCGCGACAGCGGTCACATCGACGCTGCGAGCCATGACAGTGCCCGAGCCGAGCGCGACATCGCTGCCAGCGACGTCGAACTGTGGCGGACACGGGTAGCCTTCGGCACGGTAATTTCGAGTATCGACGGCGTGGTGATCGCCCGGCACATCGAGCCCGGCGAGGCCGTGGCGCGCCATGACGTGCTCTTCGAACTGGCAGACCTGCAAACCCTGGTCGTACGGATCGGCGTCTCGGAACTTGACGTGAGCGCCCTGCGTGTGGGTGACGAAGTCCGCGTGGAACTTGATGCACTGGATCGCGTCGAGCCCATTATGGGAAGTGTCCGGCGCATATTCCCCGCAGCCGAAGCCGGCAGCCGCCTGGTCACTGTCGAAATAGATCTGCCGGCGGGTGCAACCCAGGGCGTGCGCCCGGGCTTTCTGGCCAGAGCCCAGCTGCTTGTCGACCAGCGCGCCGATGTGCTGGCAGTCCCTGCCGGAGCGATGGGGCAGGCCGACAGCGAGCACTACGTGATGCTGATCAATGACGACATGCGCCTGGAGCGGCGCCGCGTATTGCCGGGCGTCAGCCGCGGGGGCTGGCAGGAACTCGTGGAGGGCGTCAGCCCGGGCGAACGGGTTGTGGCGACCAATCCGCTGGATCTCAATGAAGGGACGACGGTGCGCATCGTCGGCTGGGCAGGATGACAACGCCGGCGGGTGATCACGACCCTGCGCGCGGCACACGCTACTACCGCGGACTGACGCATGCCGCCATCCGCCGGCCCGTGGGCACGCTGGCGCTCGCCTCGGTCGTGCTCGTGCTCGGCTTGTTCTTCGTCGATCGCCTTCCGGTCAACCTGCTGCCCGAGGTCATCTATCCGCACGTGCGCGTCACCGTCAACTATCCCGGGGTCGCGCCCGAGGTCATGGAAGAGCAGGTGACGCGGGTGCTCGAGCGCCAGCTCGCCGCAGCCGAGAATCTGAGCGGCATCTACAGCCGCGCCTCTGAGGGCCGCACCAACGTCAATCTGATCTTCGAGTACGGCGTCAACCTCGACCATGCGCTGCAGGATGCCGCACGCCTGATGGAGCTGGCGCGCACCCAGCTGCCGCCGGATATCGATCCGCCACGCCTGTACAAATTCGATCCCTCCCAGGACGCGGTGTTCGAGGCGGGATTCAGTTCGACGGTACGCACGCCACGTGAGGTCCGCGACTGGGTGGAGCATCGGCTGGCGCCACAGTTGCTGTCGCTGCATGGCATCGCCGGTGTCGAGGCTGCCGGCGGGCTGGTGCGTGAACTCGAGGTCATCGTCGACCAGGACCGATTGGCTTTCTATGGGCTGACGTTGCAGGACACGGCTGCGGCGCTGGCCGCAGAGAACCTGAACATTGCCGCCGGCCAGGTCACCTCCCCGACGTTCGATGTCATGGCGCGCACGGATGGACGCTTCAGAACTCCCGAGGACGTCGGTGCGGTGCTGTTGGGCGTGCCGGAGAGCACGCGACGGATTCGCCTCGACGAGGTCGCTGAAGTGCGCGACGGTTATCGCGAACAGCGCATGTTCGTGCGCCTGAATGGCGTCCCGGCGACACGGCTCTCGGTTTTCAAGTTGCCCGAGGCCAATACCGTCGGCGTCGTGGATTCAGTGCATGCGACGCTGCGCCGCCTCCAGGCAAGCGGCTTCATCCCCGACGACATCCGGTATCAGGCTACGACCGACAGCGCGTTTTTCATTCGTGGGTCCCTGGCCGCGGTCTCCACCGCGGCCATCCTCGGCGGCACGCTGGCGATGCTGGTGGTGCTCGCCTTCCTCGGCAGCCTGCGCAAGAGCTTCGTCATCGGCCTTGCCATTCCCCTGGCAGTTCTGGCCACGTTCGCCCTGATGGGCGCAAGCGGCTTGACGCTCAACATCATGAGTCTGGGCGGCCTGGCGCTGGGCGTGGGCCTGTTGCTGGACAATGCCATCGTGATGCTGGAAAACATCGCCCGCCACCACGACCGGCTCGGCAGAGACGAGGATGAGGCCGCTCACGAGGGCGCTGATGAAGTGATTTCAGCGATCACGGCGGGCACACTCACCAACCTGGCGGCAGTTGCCCCTTTCCTGTTGATCACCGGCCTGGCCTCGCTGGTGTTCCGCGAGCTGATCCTGACGATTTCCTTTGCCATCATCGCCTCGCTGGCCGTGGCACTGACGCTGGTGCCCATGCTGGCTGCACAGTTCGCGCGTCTGCGCTTTGCCTCCGGACTTGACCGCAGCCGTGTCTTCCGCGGTTTCGATGCCGGCATCGAAGCCCTCACCCGGCGGTACCGGCATGGGCTGGCCGGTATTCTGCGCTGGCGGTGGCAGGTAGTCATCGCGACAGGGCTTTTGTTCATTGGCGCGCTCCAGCTCTTCGATCGGCTGGGCAGCGAGTTCTTGCCGCCCGTCGACGACGGGCAGGTCTCCGTGCACGTGCGTCTTCCACCCGGTACACCACCGGATCGCAATGATGCTTCTGCACGCATGATCGAACGCGAAATCCAGAGCATGCCGCATGTCGAGAGCGTGTTCGCCATGGTGGGGGGCCACCTGTCCGGGGGGGTGATCTCGGAGCGACCGGGCACGGCGAACATCCAGGTTCGTCTGGTCCCGGCCGGCGAGCGGACCGAGTGGAGCGCCGGGCGCTGGGTGGCGGAGCTGCAGACGCGCGTGAACCAGCTCGACCTGCCCGGTGCAAGGATCACTGTGCGTCCGCCGCGTATCCAGGGCCTGCAGTTCGGCGTGACGGGCGACGACCTGTCGATCGGCGTCATGGGCGATGACCTGGGCGAGCTGCAGCGCCTGGGCCGGGAGCTGGTGGCCAGACTCGAGGGCATCCACGGACTGGAGGGTGTCGAGATCGGCCGTGAAGATCGCACCCCGCTGCTGGGCATCGACGTGGATCGCGAACGCGCCGCCGCCCTTGGCCTTGGTATCGGCGAGGTCGGCCGGGGGCTCCGCGATGCGGTCACCGGCACCGTGCCCACCCGCTATACCACGGGCTGGGCGGAATACGATGTCCGTGTGCGCCTGCCGCGCGCGTCCACGCAGGATGCCGACTCGCTCGGCCACGTGATCATCCAGCACAGGCCCGCCGGGCTCATCCAGCTGCGCGATGTCGCCACCTTCTCGCTCGGTGATGGCCCTGCTCACATCGAGCGGGAAAACCAGGGACGTATCCTGCGCGTCAATGGTTCGATCAACCCGGCTCTGGCCGATGTCGGCACGGTCATGACCGAAGTCGAGGCGCGTCTGCGCGACATGACGATGCCTCAGCAGTACAGCCTGGTGCTTGGCGGACAATGGGAAACCATCCAGGAGACCGCGCGCGAACTGCGCCTCGTTGTCGCACTGGCCGTGTTCCTGGTATTCGTCGTGCTGGCCGTGCAGTACGAACGTCTGAGCAATCCCATCGTCATCATGGCGGCCGCCCCGCTGGCACTGGTCGGGGTCGTCGCATTGCTGTGGGTGACCGGTACGCCGGCCAGCGCGCCGGTATTCCTGGGCGTGATTCTGCTGATCGGTATTGTCGTCAACAACGCCATCCTGCTGGTCGAGTACATTGAACGTGGCCGCGCCCGGGGGCTCGAATTGGCGGCCGCAGTGGTCGAGGCGGGTGGCGTACGGCTGCGCCCGATCCTGATGACCACGCTGACAACCGTCGCGGGTATGTTGCCGCTGGCGATCGGGATGGGTGCCGGCGCGGACATCATGCAGCCGCTCGCGCTGTGCGTTGTCGGCGGACTGATCACCGCGATGCTGCTGACACTGTTTCTCGTCCCCTGCCTGTACGTCATCGTTCAAGGCGGCGTGGCACGGCTGTCACGCACGCTGCTCGGTAAGCGCAACCCGCCTGCACTTGTCGAGCGATGAGCAAACTCCTGCGGGAGTTCTACTCCACCCTGCTGCATTCGCTGCGCAACCTGATGCCCATCGTGGTGGTGGTGGCTGTGTTCCAGTTCGTCGTGCTGCAGCAGGTGCCGGACAACCTGCTGAGCATGATTCTGGGCCTTGCCATCGTCGTGCTCGGCGTCGCGCTGTTTCTGCAGGGCCTGGAGATGGGCATCTTTCCGATCGGCAAGAGTCTCGCCGACGAGTTTGCCGCCAAGGGATCGGTGCCCTGGCTGATGACCTTCGGCTTCTTCATCGGCTTTTCCGCGGTGATCGCCGAGCCGGCCCTGATCGCGGTGGCCGAACAGGCCGAACAGATCAGCGACGGACGGGTCGACCCCATGATTCTGCGCCTGCTGGTGGCAACCTCCGTGGGCGCCGTCATCGCTGTCGGCGTGCTGCGAATCATCCTGGGTCTTGCATTGCACTGGATGATGATCGGGGGCTATCTGACGGTGGTCACGGTGACCTTCTTCGCTCCCGAGGAGATCGTCGGACTGGCCTATGACTCCGGTGGCGTCACCACCAACATCGTCACAGTGCCGCTGATTGCAGCGCTCGGCCTGGGCCTTGCCGCCTCGATCAGGGGGCGCAATCCGCTCATCGACGGCTTCGGGCTGGTTGCGCTGGCGGTCATGGTGCCCATGATCACCGTTCAGCTCTATGGCATGTTCGTCTTCGCCGTCGATGAAGTGGCCGGCGCGGCTGGCAACGACCCGGTCCTGGCCATCGGCGAACAGGTGTCGGCCGCCATGCCCGCTTCGGCCTCGGGCCTGCTCACCGATCTTGCGACGATGGTCCGCGACGTACTGCCGATCATTGCCGTGATCGTGGTGTTCCAGCTTGCCGTGATCCGCAAGCGCATGCCTCATCTGCCAATGGTGGTGTTCGGCTTTACGCTGGTGATCATCGGCCTGTATGCGTTTGTCGTCGGACTGAAGCTGGGCCTTTTTCCCATAGGCCAGAGCATGGCCGAGCAGCTCATGGAACGCGATCGACTGCTGTGGATCTATCTGTTCGCCTTCGCCATCGGCTTTGCCACGACGATGGCCGAACCCGCGCTGATCGCGGTCGGAGACAAAGCCGAGCAGGCGGCAAAGGGACGAATCCGCAGCAACGTACTGCGCCTGGTCGTCGCGCTGGGCGTGGCGGTCGGCATCACCATCGGGGTGCACCGGATCATCGCCGGGGATTCCATTCATGCCTACATCATCAGCGGCTATGTGCTGGTGATCTTTCTGACCTGGCTTGCGCCCCGTTACATCATCGCGCTGGCCTACGATCTCGGCGGTGTCACCACCTCAGAGGTGACCGTACCGCTGATCACGGCGCTGGGAATCGGTCTTGCGTCGAACATCGAGGGGCGTAGCGTGATGATCGACGGCTTCGGACTGATTGCTTTTGCGTCGATATTTCCGATCGTGAGCGTAATGCTCTACGCCATTCTGGCAGACCTGCTGACAGCCCGGCAGGCAAAACGAAGAGGTGATGCATCATGAAGTTCTCCGTGCTGGTGGCCATCCTGGCCGAAGAGATGGAAGACAAGGCCGTCGACATCGCTCGCGAAGCCGGCGCCGGTGCCGTCACGCTGCTCAATGCGCGTGGCATTACCGGGGATTCGAAGAAAACCTTTTTCGGACTGACCTACGAAGGGGCACAGTCCGTTCTGGTGTTTGTTCTGGAGAAAAAGCTCTCGCTGCAGGTGCTCAAGAGCCTGACGCGCGAGCTCGACCTGGATCATGATTCACGTGGCATTGCCTTCACCGTGCCGCTGGAGCATCTTGGCGGCATCGATACCCGTGAAGTCAGCCAATTCACCCGCAAGATCGAAGACGAAATATAGGAACTCACATGAGCCACGAGCAATCCCGGAAAGTGGTGGGCGACCTGATGATCAGCGAGGTCCATACCATCTCACCCATCGCCACGCTGCGCGAGGCGATGCAGAAAATGCGCGACAAGAAGGTCAAGTCGCTGGTCGTCGAGAAACGTAGCGATGGCGATGCCTGGGGGCTGGTGACCTACACCGCCATCCTGCGCAGCATCATTCAGGAGGAAGGCGATGTCGATCTCATCAACGTCTACGACATCGCACTCAAGCCCGCGCTGCTGGTCCCACGGCAACTGGAGGTCCGCCACGCCGTGCAGATGATGCTGAACTTCGGCGTCAAGCGCCTGGTCGTGACCAGCAATAACGAACTGCAAGGCATCATCACTGTGAACGATATCGTCGGTGCCATCCTGGAGAAGATGGACGACTGAGCTGGTCAGCCGCGCACGGTCTCGCCCACGGCCGAGACCAGCGACGCATCATCATTGCGCGGCGTATTGACGCGACGGCTGACCGGCCAGGCTTCCATGTCTGCCATGGCCCGCGGCGCCAGCACGCTGTGGGCCTCCTGCGGCGAGGCTTCCAGCCACACGGTGGCCTGTTCCGCCGTCAGGATCGCCGGCATGCGGCCCTTGGCATGGATGCGGGCCACGAGAGGGTTGGCCGGCAGCGTGATGATCGTGCACGACTGGATCCCCGGGGCATCGGCGCCCGCCGAGCGATCCCACAACCCTGCAAGTCCGAAGGGCTGACCATCGAGGAGGCGGATGAACCAGGGCTGTTTGCCCTCGGCGGTGATCTGCCACTCATAGAACCCCTCGACCGGGACGATACAGCGCTGCCCGCGCGCCCATGGCGCACGATAACTCGCGGCGCGCTCGAGGGTTTCCAGCCGGGCGTTGATGGTGCTGTAACGCGGTACCTCCCCCTTCGCCCAGAAGGGCACCAGTCCCCAGCGAAGATAGGCACCAGCGCGCCGGCCCTCACGCTGCATGACAACGGGGATATCGCGCCCCGGGGAGACGTTCCAGGAGGCGAACCCCTGCGGCCAGGGTTGCAGCAGTGACCAGTACTGTTCGGTGGCCGCATCGGCCCGGCTGACGAACCTTCCGCACATAGCGCCCTCCTCCGCGGCTCCGCGCCAGAATCAGTGCTGCCCCGGGCCACCACCCTTCAGGTACGCCCGCTTGATCTTCTTGGCAAGCGACCACTTGTGCACTTCGGTGGGACCATCGTAGATGCGAAACGCCCGCAGTTCGCGAAACACCGACTCGACGATGGTGTCGCCCGTCACTCCCGTGCCGCCCATCACCTGCACGCAGCGATCGGCCACGCGATACAGCGCTTCGGAAACAGCAACTTTGGCCATCGAGCTTTCAGCCGTGCCCAGCGCGCCTGAGTCCAGCACATCGGCACACCATTCGATCATCAGCTGCGACTGCCGCAGTTCGATGAGATTCTCCGCGAGCATGAAGCCCACGCCTTCGTGGTCGATCAGCAGACGTCCGAAGGCCTCGCGGGTGCAGGCATAGGCCGTGGCAATCTCCTGGGCGCGGGTGGCCGCCCCGAGCCAGCGCATGCAGTGCGACAGGCGGGCTGGTGAGAGTCTGACCTGCGCGAGCCTGAAGCCCTCCCCGCTGCCGCCGAGCAGCTGGCTGTCGGGCACCCGCAGATTGTCGATGGAAACGACAGCATGACCGCCCGGCATCGAGCGGTCGATGGTATCGAGAATGCGTTCGATCCGGATCGCCGGGTCAGGAAGGTCGACGAGGAACATGCAGGCACCCTCTGCCGACTTCGCCATGATGATGCCGACGCGTGCGCCGTCCGCCCCGGTGATGAAGGCCTTGCGCCCGTTGATGACCCAGTGGCTGCCATCGCGCTCGGCGTTGGTCTTCATCATCGAGGGGTCGGACCCCGCCCCTGCCTCCGCGGCAGGTTCGGTCATGAAAAACGCCGAGCGCGCCTCGCCGGCAACCAGCGGCGCCAGAAACCGGGCTTTCTGCTCGTCGCTGCCGACCTTGCCCAGCAGGTACATGTTGCCCTCGTCGGGGGCTGCGGTGTTACAGGCGACCGGGCCGAGCGTGGACAGGCCGGTGCGCATCAGTACGGTCGCGGTTTCGCGCTGGGTGAGGTGTTCGCCATCGGCAAGAATATGCGGCGTGAGCACCCCGGCCACACGGGCCTTTCCACGCAGCTCCCCGACGAGCTCGTCGGACGGACCATGCGCACTGCAGCGTTCGTCCGTCTCGTAGCCCGTGACGACTTCGCGCACGAAGCGTTCGACGCGTTGCGCGATCGCCTCAGCCCTTCCCGACGGGGTCGTCATCTGCATGGCATGCTCAATAAAGAAAAAGCCCGCATCGTCACCGACGCGGGCTTTTCAATGGTACTGGTAGCGGGGGTAGGATTCGAACCTACGACCTTCGGGTTATGAGCCCGACGAGCTGCCAGACTGCTC
>CAYLNP010000034.1:0-18118 GCA_964384925.1 uncultured Woeseiaceae bacterium | reverse complement strand
GGGTGGCGGCGGCGGCGGTGGCGGCGGCGGCGGTGGCGGTGGTGGGGGCTCCACTGCCTGCAGCAGCAGCGCACAGCGCCAGTTCGTCTTCGATGTGATGCAGGACTGGTATTTCTTTCAGGATCTCCTGCCCGCAGGGGCGACGGCCAACAGCGCGTCCTCTCCGGAGGCGCTGGTGGATTTCCTGGCGGCCGAAGCCCGCGCGCAGGGCAAGGACCGCTTTTTCAGTGGCGTCACCACGATCAGTGCCGACCAGGCCTTCTTCGGCGAAGGCAGGTTTCCCGGCTTCGGCTTCGGTTCACGCCCCGAGCAGGGCGGCATGCGCATCACCCAGGTGATCCCGGGCAGCCCGGCGGCCGCTGCCGGCTTTGAGCGCGGTCAGGTCGTGCTGTCGATCAACGGCACGCCTGTCACGACCAGCGCAGGCCTCAACCAGGCTGCAGGCCCGCCGGAAGCCGGTGTCGTGCGGACCTTTCGTGTTCGCCGCAGCGACGGCAGCGAGTTCGAGGTCAGTGTGACCAAGGCGATCATCACGTCAGTCCCGGTGCCCACCGACCTTGTGCTGCCGCAGGCCGGCACCCCGGGCGTGGCCTACATCGATTTCCGGACCTTCATCTCGACGGCCGATCCGGTGCTCGAGGACCTGTTCGGCGACTACGCCGCCCAAGGCATCACCGATTTCGTCATCGACCTGCGCTACAACGGCGGGGGACTGCTGAGCACCGCGCGTACGCTGGGCAATCTGCTCGGCGGCATCGCCGCGGAGAACGACGTGTTCTATGAACTGCGGTTCAATCCCGCGCGCAGTGCGGACAACGAACTGCGCGAATTCGTGCGCCTGATGAACTCGGTGAATCCTGCCCGCGTCGTGTTCATCACCAGCGGCGGCTCGGCCTCCGCCAGCGAACTGGTCATCAACAGCCTGAAGCCGCATGTGCAGCTGGCGCTGGTGGGCGAGCGTACCTTCGGCAAACCTGTGGGACAGAGCGCATTCGATCTGCAGGCGTGCGATCTGCGCCTGCGTCCCGTGACCTTCGATATCGCCAACTCCGACGGCGATGCCGAATATTTTGATGGACTGCCGGTGGGCGGGCTGCCGGTGCTGTGTCCTGCGGCCGATGATCTCGACTTCCCGCTCGGCGATCCTCAGGAGGCCTCGCTGGCCACGGCGCTGGATTACCTGGCCACGGGTGCGTGTCCGGGCGTGGTCGCAGGACCCGCGATGCTCGAAGCGCGCGAGGCACCGGCCTATGGTCCCAACGCCAGTCACGGCCAGATGTATCTGGGCGTGTACTAGCGCGCGTGGGCGCTACCAGTTCAGGCTGCGTCCGCCATCCACGGCGATGATCTGGCCGGTCACGTAGGGTGCATCGCGGGTCAGGAACAGGATGGTGCGTGCGATGTCGGCCGGCTCACCCACGCGCTTGAGCGGCACCCGCTTGAGAATGCCTTCCTTGAGCTTGTCGCTCATGCCCTCCTCGGGCCACAGGATCGCGCCGGGGGCCACGCCATTGACGCGCACCTCGGGGCCTAAGTCCTTGGCCAGCGACAGCGTGAGCATGACCAGCCCCGCCTTGGCGGGACCGTAGACGGTGTGATCGCGCAGCGGCCGCTGCGCATGAATATCGACCATGTTGACGATGCTGCCGCGCGCAGCCTTCAGGTGGGGCAGTGCGGCCTGACACAGGAACAGCGGCGCCTTGAGGTTGCTGCCGATCAGATCGTCCCACTGGGCCTCGGTGACCGTGCCCAGCGCGGTGGGGTAGAAGCTCGAGGCATTGTTGATCAGCACATCCAGCCGGCCGGCGTGCGCGATGAGCTGCTCGACCATGCGCGGCAGGGCGGCGGTGTCCAGCACATCGGCCTGCAGCAGCAGCGTGGAGTCTGCGCGGCGGGCCTCCAGGCGCGACTGCAGGGATCTGGCGTCGTCTGCCGAGCCGCGATAGTGAATCGCGATGTTGGCGCCGGCGGCGTGCAGCGTGTCGGCAACCACGGCGCCGATGCGACGGGCCGCGCCCGTGATCAGAATCCACTTGTCGTCGAGCGAAGCGGCAGCGGGATGATCGGTCATGATTTTCGAATGTTCCAGCGTGAGTGAAATCCGCGGCGACCCGCCTGCGGGTCGGGCGACCGCGGACAAGGGTACACTACGCACCTGTTGCCGCCACGGATTCCCGTGCTCCGGAGGCCCCCCGATACGTGATCGCTTCGCCGTCGCAGGCTCTGCCCGCACCCGATGAGGACGCGCGCGCGCATGGTGCGCGCGTGCATGCGCACATCCTCGAGCAGATGCGCGCCAGCGGCGGCTGGCTGGATTTCGCACGCTTCATGGAGCTTGCGCTGTATGCGCCGGGTCTGGGTTACTACAGCGCCGGCAGCACCAAGTTCGGCGCCGCCGGGGATTTCGTCACCGCGCCTGAGACCGGCACGCTGTTCGCACAGGCACTGGCCCGACAGCTCGCGCCGCTGCTGCTGAGTCAGCAGGCGCCGGTGATCCTCGAGCCGGGCGCAGGCAGCGGCGCGCTGGCCGGCGAGCTGCTGCCCACGCTTGCCGAACTCGGCGCGCTGCCGAGTCGCTACCTGATCCTCGAACCCAGCGCGCAGCTGCAGGCGCGCAAGCGCGCGCATCTGAAGGCGCGGCTGCCTCGCCGCCTGCTCCGATGCGTGAAGTGGCTGGGCAGCCTGCCGGCGCCGGTGCCGGCAGGCGTACTGCTGGCCAACGAGGTACTCGATGCGCTGCCGGTGCAGCGCTTTCGCATCACCGGCGCCGGCGTGGTCCCGCTGGGCGTTGGTGTCGACGATGATGGCCAGTTTCGCTGGGTGGAAGGGCAGGCTGACACGGCGTTTGCAGCCCTTGTCGCGGCGCGCCTGGGCGGGCTCATCGATGCATTGCCGCCGGGCTACGAATCGGAGTTCTGCGCGATGCTGCCGGCCTGGCTGGCCAGCCTGCTCGAGTGCTTCGAGCGTGGCGCAGCCTTGTTCATCGACTACGGTCTGCCGCGCCGTGAGATCTACCTGCCCGAGCGCGACGGGGGTACGCTGCGCTGCCATTTTCGCCACCGTGCACATGACGATCCGCTGATACTGCCCGGTCTGCAGGACATCACCGCCTGGGTGGATTTCACGACGGTGGCTCAGACGGCACGCGCCAGCGGCTGGGAGCTGGCGGGCTTCGCCACCCAGGCGCATTTTCTGCTCGACGGCGGCATCGACATCGCCGCGGTTGCCGCGCAGATGCCATCACCAGAGTCGGTCACGCGCGCAAGCGAACTCAAGACGCTGCTGATGCCCGGCGAGATGGGTGAGCGCTTCCGCGTGATGGCGCTGACCCGCGAGCTTGACGTGCAGCCGCCCGGTTTCGGTCTGCGCGACCTTCGCGACCGGCTCTAGTCTTCGACGGTGTCGCTGGTTTCGCCGTCACGCAGCCGTGTGGCGATCGAACGTACGCGCCGCGCATGCAGTGCCCGACCCAGCGCCTGGCCCTGCAAGCCGTCGGCGACCAGCGCGCGCGCGCTGACCTCGGCGGCGGCCCGCGCAGCACTCGAGAAAAGCGCGGCCTGAGGGTAGGGGTCGAGTTCAAGACCTGTGCGACCCCTCGCATCGGCCTCGCAGGCCAGCAGAAAGTCGTCGAGCAGTTCCGGTCGACGCAGACCATCGACCGCCTCGATGACTTTCAGCAGCGTCTGTGGCCGCAGTTCGAAGGCACGATGCACGTGGCCGTGGTAGCGCGCCACCTTCACCGCCAGATCGCGGTGTGCATTCGGCACCCGCAGGCGATCGCACAGCGCGTGTGTCAGGTGAACGCTGCGCTCCTCGTGGCCGCGATGACTCGGCCACTGCTCCGACGGCGTCTCGCCCTTGCCCAGATCATGCGTCAGCGCGGCAAAGCGTACGGTGGTTTTCGGTGACAGCCGTGCGGCCTGCTCCATGACCAGCAGCAGGTGCACGCCGGTATCGATTTCCGGGTGCCAGCGCGGTGGCTGCGGCACGCCGAACAGCGCATCGAGCTCCGGGAACACGCGGGCCAGCGCACCGCATTCGCGCAGCACCGAAAAGTACGCCTGCGGATCGTCTTCGCCCAGCGCCCGGTCGGTTTCCTGCCAGACGCGTTCGGCCACCAGCGCATCGACCTCGCCGTCGTCCACCATGCGGCGCATCAGCGTCATCGTCTCATCGGCCACTTCGAAACCCAGCCCATGAAAGCGTGCAGCGAAGCGTGCCACGCGCAGGATGCGCACCGGGTCCTCGACGAAGGCCGGCGACACATGGCGCAGCTTGCGGGCCTGGAGATCCGCACGGCCTCCCCAGGGATCGATGATGCGCCCGTCATCGGACATCGCCATGGCGTTGATGGTGAGATCGCGGCGCGCGAGGTCCTCGTCCAGTGTCACCCCGGAGGATGCGTCGACGGCGAAGCCGTGATAGCCCGGCGCGGTCTTGCGTTCCTTGCGCGCCAGCGCGTATTCCTCACCGCTCTGCGGGTGGATGAACACGGGAAAATCCTTGCCCACCTGGCGGAAGCCGCGGGCCAGCAGCGCCTCGGGGGTACCGCCGACGACGACCCAGTCGACTTCGCGCACAGGCAGGCCAAGCTGCCCGTCGCGCACCGCACCACCTACCTGGTAGATCTCCATCGGGGCATTATCGCAAAGCCGCGTGCTATCGTCCGATGATGATGCGCAAGGCACTCCAGTCCCTCGCACTGCTGGTCACGGCTGCGTCGATCAGCGGCTGCTACTACGTGCAGGCGGCCGCAGGCCACCTGGCGCTGATGCGCGCTGCAGCGCCGATCGACACACTGCTCGAGGATCCCGACACCGACCGTGAGCTGGCCGCGCAACTCGAACGCGCGCAGCACATCCGCCGTTTCGCTGTGGACGTGCTCGCGCTGCCGGATAATCGCAGCTACACGCAGTACGCCGATCTCGGTCGCGATGCGGTGGTCTGGAACGTGGTTGCCGTGCCGGAGTTTTCGCTCGAGCCCCGGATCTGGTGTTTCCCGGTGGCCGGGTGTCTGAGTTACCGCGGCTATTTCAGCGAGTCACGTGCCCAGGCGCTGGCCGGCGCGCTCACCAGGCAGGGCTACGATACCCAGGTCGGACGTGTGGCGGCCTACTCTACGCTGGGCCGGTTCGCAGACCCCATTCTCAACACCATGGTCGATCGCGGTGAGACCTACCTGGCGGGACTGGTGTTCCACGAGCTGGCGCATCAGAAGCTCTACGTCGCCGACGATACCGATTTCAACGAAGCCTATGCCACCGCCATCGAGGAGTACGGCACGCGGCGGTGGCTCGAGTCGCAAGGCAATGCATCGGCGCTGGCCGACTATGCGCTGCTGCTCGAGCGACGGGGCGTGCTCGATACGCTCATCGAAGTCCAGCGTGATCGCCTGGCGCAGATCTACGCCTCCGGTCTCGATGACGCGGCGATGCGTGACGCGAAGGCAACGGCGTTCGAGCAGATGCGCCGCGACTACGCCGACCAGCGTGCACAGTGGACGCACGGCCCGCATTTCGACGGGTTCTTTGCCCGGCCGCTGAACAACGCCCACCTGCTGGCGGTGAGCACCTACCGGGCGCTGGTGCCGGCCTTTCACCGACTGCTTGCCGAGAGCGGCGACATCGAATCGTTTCATCAGCGCGCGGGCGCACTGGGTGAGTTGCCGCGCACGCAGCGCCACGCCGCCCTGCGGCAGATGCTCGAAGACCCTAGTCCCGTGTCGAGCGTCGCAGCTGGCTGAGCCGGCTGCGCGCGGTACGGTTGCGCAGATAGCGAGGGGCGATGGTTTCCAGCGAGCGTGGCTCGATGCCCAGCTTCTCGAGGCCGGCTTCGCTGCACACGCTGCTCACCGTCAATGACAGGTAGTTGTCGGTGGAGAAGGGCTTGCCGGGCACGAAGTCCATGATGCGGCCCTGCAGGCGCGCGGCCCAGTCGGGCAGCGCGATGATGCTGCGCCGCATCCCCAGGGTCTGCGCCACGAGCACGACGAGTTCCCGCAGCGAGTACACGGTGGGTCCGCACAGCTGATACGTCTGGCCGTAGCTGCGCCGGTCCTCCAGCGCCACGACCAGCGCCTCGACGACGTCCTCGACGTAAACCGGGGCGAAGCGGGCGTCGGCACGCGCAAGCGGCAGCACCGGCAGCAGTTTGAGCAGTCCGGCAAAGCGGTTCAGAAACGAATCGTCCGGACCGAACACCACTGAAGGCTGGAAGATCGTCCAGGCAAGCTCCGCACTGCTTTCATTGCGGATGATCTCCTCGGCCTCGCCCTTGCTGCGCAGGTAGTGGCTGGGTCCGCGCTCCGCGTTGGCCTTGCACGCGCTGACCTGGAGCAGGCGCGGCACGCCCGCGGCGTGCGCGGCATGCACGAGCTTGCGGGCGAACTCGCTGTGCGCATGACGAAAGCCGCTGCCGTCGCGGCCCTTTTCGTTGAGGATGCCGACCAGGTTGATCACGGCATCACACCCCTCCAGCAGACTGACGAGCTGCGCCGGATCGTGGGGGTCGGCCTCCACCAGCGTCAGGCTGGGCAGCACCAGCAGGTGTCGGGCACGGTGGCGCTTGCGCGTGGGTGCGACGATCGTATGCCGATCGCGCGCCAGGCGGGTGGCCAGGCGCGTGCCCAGAAAGCCGCTCGCGCCGAGAATGCAGATGGTTTTTTCCGACATGTGGGGCTGGGCAGATCCGTGCTGACGGCCAGGATGGGCGCTGGGTGGCAAGTGACCCGGCGATTATAGGTCAGACGCCCGCCTGCGGGTTCAGCCGATGGGACGGGCGGGAATCGGTGCCATGATTTCGCCAAGGCCCAGTTCGTCGCCGGTCAGACGCCAGTGAAAGATCGCCTGGCTGGCGATGACACGGTGGACGTATTCGCGGGTCTCGTCGAAAGGCAGCGTTTCGATCCACGCATCCGCGGGCAGGTCACCCTCGGGCAGCCAGCGCTGCACGCGCGCCGGACCGGCGTTGTAGGCGGCGGTGGCCAGCACGTAGTGCTGGTCGAACTGCCCGAGCATGCGCTCGAGGTAGCGCGTGCCCAGCCGGATGTTGAGGTCGGGATCCACCAGTGTGGCCAGTCCCTGGTAAGGCATGCGCAGGTCGGCGGCCACCTCGCGTCCGGTGGCGGGCATCAGCTGCATGATGCCCACGGCCCCTGCAGAGGAGGCGATGTCGGGCATGAACAGGCTCTCATTGCGTGCCACGCCGATGCTCCAGGTGCTGGGAATGGCCGACAGGTCGGCCACCGCCAGGAAGCGCTCGTGCCACGCCAGGGGGTAGCGGATCTCCAGGTCATCCAGCAGTCCGGCGCGTGCCGCGGTGGCGATCGCGCGCGAATGCCAGCCCCAGGCATGCGCCAGCAGCGCCGCCTGCGCCAGTGCGTGGCCTTCCAGATCTGCCGTGGCGCGCGCCCATGCACTGCGTCCGCGGCTGTCGAGCCCGACCATGAAAAGCTCGCGGGCGTGAATGAATTCGGGTCGTGCTTCCAGGACCCGCTGCAGCGCCGGATCCACGGGCGTCGGCTGGTGATGCAACGCCTTGGGCTGGCCCACGCGTTCTGCCGCCAGAAATCCATATAGATTGCGCTCGGCGGCGACCCGTCGATAGGCGCTGGTCGCGCGCGCATCCTCGCCGAGGGCCTCGAGTGCGCGCGCCCGCCAGAAATCCAGCGCCGTGCCTGTCTGTGAGTTCGCGACAGTGGTCGCGCGCAGCGTGCGCTCCCAGTCCTGGTCGCGCACCGCCAGGCGCATCTGCCAGTGACGCACATCCTGGTCGACCGCGCTCTGGGGGAGGCTTGCAAGCGACTGCGCCGCGCGGGTCGTGTTGCGCCGTGCCCCTGCGAGCGCGATGCGCCGTCCCACCTCGTCAGCGTCATCGGCAGCGTAGCGGGGGGCGAGTTTCTGCCAGATCGCGAAGGCCTCGTCCGAATCCCGGCTGGCCAGCACCAGCAGACCATAGCGGGCGCGCTGCCACTCATCGGCATCCGCCGCGTTCTGCGGCAGGCTGGCCAGTGCGCCGGCTGGATCGCGCTGCATCTGCGTCCAGCGCACGACCCGCTGGCGTGCCTGTTCGTCCAGCGAGCGCGCCAGAAAGGCGGCGAGCCCGAACTGGCGCTGCGCCAGCGCCAGTTCCATGCGCTCGGCGATGTGCGCAGAAGTCAGTACGCCATCGCGGCGCAGGCGCTCGAACACCGGATCGCACTCGGCGGGCTGGCTGACGCCGACCCGCCACAGCGCCAGGGCCGTGTCGCGCCACTGCTCATCCGGGCCGAGGGCCAGCCCCGCACGGGCCGCCAGACATTGCAGGCGTGCGCCACCGGTGCCCTGCAGCCGTCGATAGACTCGGTCGTAGCGCGCCCAGTCCTCGCGCGCGCCCATCACCGAGAGCCAGCGCAGCATGACTTCGCGGGCCACCGGGTGGCCTTCATGGCGTTCGAGGAAGGCCTCCAGCTCGCTTTCGTCGCGGGACGAAACCGTGGCACGCAGCCATGCCGCCTTGAGCTCGGGAAACAGCACGTAGGATTCGAGCAGCGGCAGGTGGGGTTCGACGCGATCCCAGCGACCGAGCTCGGCCTGCGGCCAGGCCACGCGAAAGGCCGCGCGCTGCGCCTCGAGCTTCAGTACCGGGTCGGCATCGGCCCACGCCTGCGGGCAGACTGTGCCCCCGCCCATGAGCAGCAGGGCGGCCAGTGCGGGCAGCGTGGCTTTTGCACGCACCCGCGTGTCAGCGAATCGGCACGAGCAGGTTCTGGTTGCCGCGACGCACGCGCAGAATCACCGCACCGGAGCCCTCGATGGCCGCCTGCAGTTCGGTGAGATTGCGCACCCGGTTGCGGTTGACCGCCAGGATGATGTCGCCATCGCGCAGACCGCGCTGCGAGGCCGGGCTGCCTTCCGCCACCTCGGCGACGATGACACCGTCCTGGCCGATGTAATTGGGCCGGCTGCTGGTGTAGTTGGCCAGCTGCGCGCCTTCCAGTGCACTGTCGATGGCACCGGCCTCGCCGCTGTCGGCCGCCAGGGTCCCGGCTTCCTGCAGGGTGGCCCTGAGGGTGCGCTGACGCCCGTCGCGGATGACGCCGAGGCTGACCTGCTCACCGACACGCATCAGGCCGATGGCATTGCGCAGCTGGTTGGGGTCGTCGATCTTGCGATCGTTGACCGACACGATGACATCGTCGATCTGCACCCCGGCCTGTTCGGCGGCCGAGCCGGGTGCGACCTGCACGACCAGCGCACCGCGTGCCTCCGACAGCCCATAGGCTTCCGCCGTGCTCGGCGTGACCGGGAAGATGTTGACACCGAGCAGGCCACGGCGGACTTCGCCGAACTCGATGATCTGATTCATGATCGTGCGCGCCATGTTCACCGGGATGGCAAAGCCGATGCCGATGTTGCCGCCGCCGCGCGCTGAGAAAATCGCCGTGTTCACGCCGATCAGTTCGCCGCGCAGATTGATCAGCGCGCCGCCCGAGTTGCCCGGGTTGATCGACGCATCGGTCTGGATGAAATCCTCGTAACCGTCGGGGTTCAGCCCGGAGCGGCCGAGCGCGCTGACGATGCCGGAGGTGACGGTGTGCTGCAGGCCGAACGGATTGCCGATGGCCACGACGAAGTCGCCCACACGCGATGCATCCGAGTCGGCCAGCCTGATGGCACGCAGGTTGCCAGGCTCGACCTTGAGAACGGCCACATCGGAGCCGCGGTCGGAGCCGATGACCTCGGCGGTGAGTTCCCGGCCATCGACCAGGGTGATCGTGATCTCGTCGGCGTTCTCGATGACGTGATGATTGGTGATCAGGTAGCCCTCATCGGCATCGACGATGACGCCGGAGCCTGCGCTCTGAAAGGGCCGACGCTGACCGGGTCCCTGCTGTCCCTGCTCGGGCGTGCCGAAAAAGCGCCTGAAGAACGGGTCATCCATGAACGGATTGCGAACCTCCACGCTTCCCCGCACGGCAATGTTGACCACTGCGGGGGAGACCTCCTCGATCACCGGCGCGAGGCTCGGCAGGGCCTGGCCGTCCGCCACCACGGGTAGCGCAAGCGCCGCCTGGCTGGCCTGGCCGGCGAGCAGCCCTGCGGCGGCCAGCAGCAGCACAAGCAGGGGTGCAGTACGGCGGTGACCGGAGTGGAGTCGGATCGCGATCGGATTGGTCATCGTGGGGCCTCTTGTCTGGGGTCCTGGCGAACATTCATACCTGTCGGCGCGAAATGCCGGCAGGCGTGGCTGATCAGAGCCCGCCGGCAGCGCGTTAGTTCCGACGGCGCGACAGCGAAGACTACCTGAGGCTGGATGCGCGCGGTTTCAAGGGCAGTGCCCGCAGCAGGCCCACCCGGTGGATAAGTCTGTGGATGGCCGGTGCACACACTGTGCGCATCCCGGGCACAATATCTTGTGTCGGATGACCGCTGAACGGATTTTGGAAATCCGCGCAAAATCATCAGGTTTACTCTGCAGAGATATTCATAACTTATTGTTTTAAATGAATCTGAATGCTCTGCGCCGGCTTTACAAAACCCTTGACAGTGCTCTTGTCGAGGCCTAGAGTTCCAACCCTCGGCACAAGATCTTGTGTCCTGGGGAAGAAAATCCTTGAAGCGTCGCGCGCCGGTACTGCCGACCTGACGCCATACCGCGGATCTGCTGGATCCGTCATCACGGCAGACCAGGGAAACACCCCTCGCACTGCCGGCAGAAGTACAGTCAGGGGAGTTACACCTTAATCATGAAATCCGCCGTCAAGATGGACGTGTCACGCGTATCCGACATCCCCTTCCAGGAAGCCTCGCTCGATATCTGGGAGAAGAAATACCGTCTGTCCACCAAGGACGGCACGCCGCTGGACCCGACGATCGACGGCACCTATGAACGCGTTGCACGCGCATTGGCCGATGTCGAAGCGCCGGACGTGCGCGAGTACTGGTTCGAGCGCTTCGTCTGGGCGCTGCAGCGCGGCGCGATTCCGGCCGGGCGCATCATCTCCAATGCCGGCGCTCAGGCCCACAAACCTGCCACCTCCACGATCAACTGCACCGTGTCGGGCACGATCACGGATTCGATGGACGACATCCTCAACAAGGTGCACGAAGCCGGCCTGACGCTGAAGGCCGGGTGCGGCATCGGCTACGAGTTCTCCACGCTGCGTCCGCGCGGCGCCTACGTCTCGGGGGCCGGCGCCTACACCTCCGGGCCGCTGTCGTTCATGGATATCTACGATCGCATGTGCTTCACGGTGTCCTCTGCGGGGGGGCGGCGCGGCGCCCAGATGGGCACCTTCGATGTCGGTCATCCCGATGCGCTGGATTTCGTGCGTGCCAAGCGCGAAGACGGTCGGCTGCGTCAGTTCAATCTCTCGCTGCTGGTCACGGATGAATTCATGCAGGCGGTGCGGGATGACGCACCGTGGCGCCTGGCCTTTCCGGTCACCCACGACGAAGTCGCCAGCGAGTCGCTGGACCTCGAGGATGCCGAGGCCATCACCTGGCGTGAATGGGCGAGCGAGGATCCGCGCTATGTGCGCAACGACACCGGGCTGGTGGCGTGCAAGATCTATCGAGCCGTGCCGGCCCGGCGGGTCTGGGATGTGATCATGTCCTCGACCTACGATTTCGCCGAGCCCGGCTTCGTGCTCATCGATCGCGTCAACGAGATGAACAACAACTGGTGGTGCGAGCGGATTCGTGCCACCAATCCCTGCGTCACGGCCGACACCTGGGTCCATACCGGCGAGGGTCCGCGCCAGGTCGGTGAGCTGCTGGGCCGGCGTCTGAGTGTGCGCGTGGATGGACGTCTGCACGACACCACCGACGCAGGTTTCTTCCGCACCGCCACCCGCGAGGTGCTCAGGCTCGAAACCGCTGAAGGCCACGCGCTGCGCCTGACCGCCGACCACCGCGTGCGTCGCGTGGTGGGTTTCGAGCAGGGTCAGCCGCTCACGCAGTGGTGCGAGGCCGGCGAGCTGCGTGCCGGTGATCGCGTGCTGCTGCAGGATCACCGCAGCGGCGCGCACTGGACCGGTGAGTTTTCCGAAGACGAGGGCTATCTGCTGGGCATGCTCGTCAGCCGTGGCCGCGTCGAGCGCGAACAGGCGTGGCTGTCGATCTGGCGGCCACCGGTGGCCGCCAACGCACCCTATCCGGGCATTGCCGCCGGCGTGCGCGGCGTCATGTCGCAGGTCACCCAGGCCGCCAAGGCGCTGGGGGGCAGCGCCGGGTTTGCCGGCTGGCAGGAAGTCCCCGAGCGTGGCGAGTATCGCCTGCCGGTGCCCGGGCTGTCGGGCCTGGCACGCCGTTTGGGGCTCGCCCCTGGCAGCGGCATCGTCCATGCGTCCGCCGAACGCACCTCCAGCGCTTTTCATGCAGGCTTCCTGCGCGCCTGGTTCGACGCGCGCGGCAGACTCGAGGAGCGCGACGGCCAGCTGCAGCTGGTGCTCGATACCCGGGTCACGCCCCGCGTCTCACAGCTGGACGGCGAGGCCGGCCCCGCATCGCTCGCGGCCCTGCAGCGCATGCTCCAGCGGCTTGGCGTCGTCGCCAGCCTGCAGCCCGGATCCGGGTGCCTGCTGGTGCGCGGCAGCAATCTGCGCGAGTTCTCCCGGCGCATAGGATTTGCCGACATCGAACGCCAGCATCGCCTCGATGCCTGGCTGGCCCAGGCCGGTCCCGCCGCCTTCGAAGAGCGCTTCATCGCGCGCGTGCGCAGCCTGGTGGCCGACGGTGTGGAGGATGTCTATGACGTCCAGGTGCCGGGGGTGAACAGCTTCGACGCCAACGGCCTGCATGCGCACAACTGCGGTGAGCAGCCATTGCCGCCCTATGGTTCCTGCCTGCTGGGGTCGGTGAACCTGACCAAGTTCGTCATCGATCCCTTCACGGACAAGGCACGCTTCGACTGGGAGGAGTATCGCGACGTCGTCAAGGTGTTCACGCGGATGCTCGACAACGTGGTGGAGATCAACGGCCTGCCGCTGCCGCGCCAGCGCGACGAGATCACGCGCAAGCGCCGCCACGGCATGGGCTTCCTCGGCCTGGGTTCGACCATCACCATGCTGTGCATGCGTTATGGCTCCAAGCCGTCGGTGGCGTTCACGCAGAACGTGGCCCGCGAGATGGCGCTGGCGGGGTGGGAGAGCGCGCTGGAGCTTGCCCGCGAGAAAGGCCCCGCACCGATCATGCTCGAGGAGTTCACCGTCACCCCGGAGATGCTGCGCAAGCGCCCCGAGATGGCACGCGATGGCTACAAGGCCGGCGACCAGGTCAAAGGCAGGGTGCTGCACGCACGCTACAGCCGCTACATGCAGCGCGTGGCCGACGCCGCCCCCGAACTGGTCGACAAGCTCGCCGAGGTGGGCGCGCGCTTCACGCACCACTCCTCGATTGCCCCCACCGGCACGATTTCGCTGTCACTGGCCAACAATGCATCCAATGGCATCGAGCCCAGTTTTGCCCATCACTACTTTCGCAATGTGATCCGCGAGGGCCGCAAGACCAAGGAACGCGTGGACGTGTTTTCCTTCGAGATGCTTGCCTACCGCCATCTCGTCAACGCCTCGGCGATGCCGTTTTCCGACGAGGCGGCAGAGAAGCTGCCCGACTACTTCACTACCGCAGACGACGTCACGCCGAAGCAGCATGTCGACATCCAGGCGGCAGCCCAGCTGTGGGTCGACTCCTCGATCTCCAAGACGGCCAACGTGCCGACCGATTACGACTACGAGGATTTCAAGGAAATCTATATGTATGCCTACGAGCAGGGGCTCAAGGGCTGCACGACGTTCCGGTTCAACCCTGAGGCCTTCCAGGGCGTGCTGGTCAAGGAAAAGGACCTGAAGAACACGACCTACGTGTTCACGCTCGAGGATGGCAGCGAGGTGAAACTGCGCGGCGACGAGGAGATCGAATACGACGGTGAGACCCACACCGCCGCCAATCTCTACGACGCCCTCAAGGAAGGCTATTATGGGAAGTTCTAAAGGCGTCCCTGACATGAATACCCGGACCCTGTTTCGGCGTCCACGCCACCAGCCCCGTGACTTTGCAGCGCAGCCGGAGCATCGCTGGGCGCGGTTTCTGCGAAACCTGGCCGGCCTGCCCGCGCAGGCCGGTGGGCCCGCAGCGCCGCTACCCATCCAGCTCACGCACCGACAGCAGCGGAAACCCCATCCATGACACGAATCAAGATCGACCGGAAAATCATCGGCTACGGTGTGGAGAAGCCCGGCGCGGAAGCCCGCAACGCCGCCCCTGCGCCTGCACCGCAGACCAGCCCGGCGGACGCCGCGGCCGAGACCGCGCCCGTCAGGCCGCTCGCAGCCGAACCGGCAGCAGCACCCGTGGCCGAGCCGGTCAGGCTGCCTGCCAAGGAGTCGGCCAAGGTCATTCGCATGCACGAGAAGCTCGAGCGACCGGAGGTGCTGATCGGTTCCACCTACAAGGTCAAGACACCAGTCTCCGACCATGCCATGTATGTCACCATCAACGACATCATTCTCAATGAAGGCACCGAGCATGAGCAGCGGCGTCCCTTCGAGATATTCATCAACTCCAAGAACCTCGATCACTACCAGTGGATCGTCGCGCTGACGCGCATCATGTCGGCGGTGTTCCGCAAGGGCGGGGACGTGACGTTTCTTGTCGAGGAACTCAAGGCGGTGTTCGATCCGCGTGGCGGCTACTGGCAGCCGGGTGGCAAGTTTATGCCCTCGCTGATCGCAGAGATGGGCCACATCGTCGAAAAGCACCTGATCACGATCGGGCTGCTGCGCCCGACGGTACTCGACGAGCACCAGCAGCAGCTGATCGACCAGAAGCGCCGTGAGTTCGAGGCCGCTGCAAGTCAGCAGGATGCCTTTGCCAAGAGCGAGTTTCCGGCCGGCGCGCAGCTGTGCACCAAGTGCAATACCGTCGCACTGGTGATGATGGACGGCTGCATGACCTGCCTGAACTGCGGCGATTCCAAGTGCGGCTGAGGCCGCGCTGAGGGCGCGTCGCGCAGCAGGGCGGAGGGCCCACCGCCACCGCCGGCCCCACGCCTGATCGCCTCATTCAGTGCTGCGCTTCATCTACATTGGCGTCTCCTACCTGCTGACCCCGGCGCTGGTCGGCGTCATCATCTGGCGCGGCCGCAGGAATCGCGGCTACTGGAAGAACGTGCGGCAGCGCTTCGGCTTCGGTGAGCGGCTGGAGCGCGAAGGCAGCATCTGGGTGCATGCGGTCTCGGTGGGCGAGGTCCAGGCCGCAGCGCCGCTGATCCGGGAACTTCAGACGATCTGCCCGGACCGTCGGCTCGTGATCACCAGCATGACACCCACGGGGGCAGCCCACGCCAGGATGCTGTTCGGCGACAGCGTCGATCGGCGTTTCGTCCCCTACGATCTGCCGGGATCGGTGAAGCGCTTCTTCGATCGCGTCCGGCCGAGTCTGGCTGTTGTCGTCGAAACCGAGCTCTGGCCCAATCTGTACAACGAATGTGGTCGACGGGGCGTGCCGCTGGTGCTGGCCAGCGCGCGGATCTCACCGCGTTCGATCAAGCGCTATCGGATGCTGGTCGGCCTTTTTCGCGAGACACTCTCTCACGGCATCGTCATTGCTGCGCAGAGCGAGGCCGACGCGCAGCGATTTCATGAGGTGGGTGCCCCGCCCGACAGAACCTATGTCACCGGCAACATCAAGTTCGATTTCAGGGTCCCGCCGCAGGTGAAGCGCCAGGGTATCGAGTTTCGCGAACACCACGCGGCGTTGCGCCCGGTTTGGATCGCGGCCAGCACGCATGCCGGCGAAGAGGAGATCGCCGTGGCGGCGCACCGGCGTGTGCTCGAGCGCTTCCCCGAGGCCCTGCTGCTGCTCGTGCCGCGTCATCCCGAACGCTTCGACGGGGTTGCGGACATGCTGACGCGCCTCGAGGTGTCGCACGTGCGTCGCAGCAGCGGCCTGCGGGTGACGGAAGCCGACAGCGTGTTCCTCGGCGATACGCTGGGCGAACTGATGAGCTTCTATGCCGCCGCGGACGTGGCATTCGTTGCCGGCAGCCTGGTACCCACCGGCGGGCACAATCTGCTGGAGCCCGCCGCACTCGGTCTGCCGGTGCTGACCGGGCCCTACACCTTCAACTGCGAGGACATCGCCGATATGTTCATCGAGGCCGGTGCAGCGCGGGTCGTGACGGATGCCGACAGCCTGGGCGTTGCGGTCAGCGAACTGCTGGCCGAACCGCAGACGCGTCGCGAGCTGGGCGCACGCGGTCAGCTCATCATCGAGGAGAATCGCGGCGCGCTGGAGCGCCTGCTCAAACTGGTGCGTCCGCTGCTGGCCCCGGACGGTGATGGCCCCCGGTAATGCTCAGCGCTCCAGCCACCCGTCGATCTCCTCGAGATCCTGCAGCGCGAGAATGCCGGCGGAGCGCTTCAGACGCAGGATATTGAGGAGGTAGTCGTAGCGACTGCGTGAAAACGAGGTCTGCGCATCGAACAGCCGACGCCGCGCGTCGAGCACATCCACGGTCGTGCGCGTACCCACATCGAAGCCTGTTTCGGTGGCCTCGAGCGCCGTCTGCGACGAGGTGACCGCCTGGCGCAATGCGCGCACCCGGCTGATCTCGGAGATCACACCCATATACGCATCGCGTGCTTCGCGCTCCGTCTGACGTGTAACCCGGTCGACGGCTTCGCGCGCGGCGCGATGGCGGTAGACCGACTCGCGCACGCGCGAGGAGGTCGCGCCACCGGTAAACAGCGGTACGCGCACCTGCAGTGAGATCGAATCTGCGCGCTGGTCGCCATCGGCCGGTGTGAAAGGCCCGAGGTTGCTGGAGCGGTCAGCGCGTGTGTCCGACGCTGAGCGTGACAGCACGAGATCCAGGGAGGGATAGTAGTCCGTGCGGCGGATGCGGATGTCATCGCTGGCGATTTCGGCCGCAATGCGGCTGGCGACCAGGTCCAGATTCTGCGCCAGCGCCGTGTCCACCCAGGCGTTTTCGGATGCCGGCGCAGGTGCCATCAGCGGCAGTTCATCCTGAGGCCGGGACAGTGCGGTGACGTACTCACCGGTGAGCTCGCGCAGCACTTCCCTGGCCGAGGCCAGCGTGCGCTGGGCTGCGATTTCATCGGCGACCGAGCGGTCGAATGCGGCCTGGGCTTCCTGCACGTCGGTAATTGCGATCAGGCCGACCTCGAATCGGGTCTGCGACTGTTCGAGCTGACGTTCGATGGACTCGCGGGTCGCCTGGGCGGTGCTGAGCGTATCCTGCGCGGCAAGCACTTCGAAGTAACCATCGGCGACTCGCAGCATCAGGTCCTGCTTGGCCGCCTCGAAGTCGGTTTCCGCGCGCGCCAGCAGCTTGTCACTCTGCCGGAACAGCAGCCACTGGTCCCAGCGGAACACTGTCTGTCTGATCTCCAGCTGCCACTGGCGCGTCCGGCCCTCCTGGACGAACTGCGTGGTGGCTGCAGGCTGGCCCGAAAGGGGATCGAAAAACGTCTGCGCGCCATCGCTGTCGGTCCGCGACTGGGCACCAGTACCGACGAACTGAGGCAGCAGCGCGGCGCGCGCCTGCGGGCGAACCTCCAGCTCGGCGAGGTAGATGGCCTCGGCCTCGCGGATGCGCGGGTCGCTCTGCAGGGCCCGCTGGTAGATGTCCAGCAGGGATTCCTCGGCGAGGGCAGGCGTTGCCACCAGGGCGATGGCCAGAGTGGCCAGGCTCAAAAGCCGAACTTGCATGCTCAGGTTCCTGTTCTGCGTAAGTGTGTTGGTGAAGTATAACACCAACTCAGAAGAATGCGCCAAGCCCGGCAGCGGGTGCTGGCACAGCTAGTAGATGGTCAGCGTGGGGTCGAGTTCCTCGGCCCAGGCGTTGATGCCACCGGACAGGTTGTAGACATCCGAGAATCCGTGCTGCTCCAGAAATCGTCCTACCTGGGCGCTGCGACCTCCGCTGCGGCAGATCACGACCACCGCCCGTGAGGCGTCGAGTTCGTCGAGCCGCGCGGGCACCTCGCCCATGGGTATGTGCAGCGCCTGCGGCAGGCGCGCAATCGCCAGCTCGTGGTCCTCGCGCACATCCAGCAGCGTGAGGCGCCCGGCCTGCTCATCCGCCTCGCTCCAGCGGCGGCGGTACTCCTGTG